>NZ_JBHXVO010000007.1:0-305538 GCF_042672265.1 Nocardia sp. NPDC127526
GGCCCCGAACCCACACAGTTGATGCACCAACTGTCATCCCTGCCGTTAATTGACAGTTCGCCTGCGGCGGACCAACACACAGGCACACGGGCTGGGAACCGGACGGGCTGGGAACCGGACGGGCTGGGGACCCGGACCGGCGCTCGGCTTCACCGGGCGGCCCGCTCGCGACTATCCGGGTCGCGGACCCGGCCCTCCACTTGGGGGTTTGGGGGCTTGCCCCCAAATTTCTCCTTCTTTAGGGGGTGTGGGGGCGAAGCCCCCACGATCAACCCATCGTCCCCGTGGCATCGGGAGGCAGGGGCTCGGTGCGTGGTGTGTCTGCGGGGTCGCGGGCTATCAGCCCCCAGCGGCTGCTGGTCAAACGCAGGCTCGGTAAGTCCGAGAGGGATAGCACCACTTCGTAGGTGCGCTCGTAGCCGGTGTGGGCGATTCTCCATTGGCCGTCGGAGCACTTCACGTACTGGTCGGAGTAGAAGGCTGCGCCGCGGAGGAGCATGTTGTGGCCGGGGATGAGGACGGTGTCGGCCAGGTACCAGGTTCCGGTGGCGTTGTCGCCGTCCACGTCGATTTCGGGGTGGTCGCAGCGGTGTTCGGTGATGACGTGGGGGCCGAGGGTGTTGCGCATGAAGGCGAGGAAGGCGTCGCGCGATTCGAATTGGAGGTACTCGCTGTAGGTGGCGGTCGCCTCGGGAATCATGGTGTCGGCGAACTCCTCCCACGACTTGGTGTCGAGGGCACGCAGATACCGGAACTTCAGCCGGCTGATCGCGGCGACCGCATCGGAATCCATACCATCCACAATCCCATCAGGTATGCGGAATCCTTTGCCGATTGAGGCAGATCTGTACCGTATCGCTATCAGCCAGGTACCCCTGCGCCCCGATTCGGGCGGGGGGTGCGGGGCGGCGGGGCGGTCGGTCAGCCGTTGATGCTGAAGCAGGTTTTGCAGAAGTCCTCGCCGAACTCGGTCAGCCGCAGGCTCTTTCGCACGATCTTGGGCACCCGGCCGGCCTTCTTCAGGGCCTGCTCGACCACCGGCTGCACCTCCAGCACCATGTAGCGCGACAGCACCACCGGATCCTCCGACGTCATGGTGAGCCCGAGGCGGCTGAGGTTGATCAGGTAGTGGCGCGACCGGTCCGGGTAGCGGACGCCCGCCTGCTCCGGCACCGAGGTCAGATCGCCCTGCACCAGCTCGGAGCCGATGCCCAGCGGCCGGTTGGTGCGCACATCCACCGACGGCTGCGGGCCGTTCAAGGCCATGAACCGCAGGATGCGCGCCTCATCGGGCGCGAGCTGGTCGAGGATGCGGTCGTAGGCGGGATGCACGTCCTCGGTGAAGTACACATCGGCCGACCGCGCGAGCAGTGCGTCGCCGCGGCGGCGCAGTTCCTCGGAGCTGGCCGAGCGGACCAGGGCCCCTGACGGAATCGCGTGCTGGGCGGTCGGGCCGTTCATGGGGGTCGGCACATAGCTGACGATCTCGCGCACCGAACCCTCGGTGACCCCGAGCGCGCTGCGCGCGATGGACCGCAGCGCCGCCCCGGTGCGCTCCGCGATATCGGCCGACGACTCCCCGTCCAGCGCCGCCTGGGTCAGCTGTTTGGTGATCTCGAAACTGGTGCCGACCGCCCATTCGGTACCCCGCACCGCGGTGCCGACGGCCAGCCCGGCGGCCCGGAAGGCCCCCCGGATCAGCCGGGCCTCATTGCTGATCTGTCGCTTCTCCACATCCGAGCTGCGTTCCACGGCACGGGAACCCGGACGAACCACTTCCTGTCCGGTCCTGTCGTCTGCCACGTCATCTCCGAATATCGCCAGGTGAACAAACCGTTCACAGATTATGCCGCCGACAGACCCCAGGCACCTCGAACCCGGTAAGCCATGCGAAGGCTACCCCGTCCACAACCGACGACACGCCGTCCGATGTGACCCCCAACCCCCAAACCGCGCGCGATATGGATGTGGTCCCCGCCATTCTCGTGGTCCCATCGTGGGATCGGAACATCAGGATGAAGCAGTGTGACCGAGATCTCCGACCCAGACACCACTGGACTCGATTCCTGAACGCACAGTAAGGTCCGGGATGCCGATGGGGTGTGTACGCCGGCGGCAGTACCGGTGCAGGGTCGGCAGGAGGGTGTCGTGCTAGAGAGCGTCTTCGGAGTTCACCCGACAATTTTGCTGGAATTGATCACAATTCCCTTGTTCACCGGCGTGATCGGCTACATCACCAACTGGACCGGCGTGCTCATGCTGTTCAAGCCGATCGGTTTCCACGGCATCCGGGTTCCGGGACTCGCGGCCCTGTTTCCGTACTTGCCCAAACGAATTCAAGTGCTGCCGCTGCTCCAGTACGACGGGCGGATGGGCTGGCAGGGGATCGTGCCCTCACGTGCGGACAAGATGGCGTCCATCGCCGTGGACAAAGGGCTCGCGAAACTCGGCAACGTCGGGGACTTCTTTCGCGAACTCGGTCCCGACAAGCTCGCCGAGCATTTCACCGAAACCGCGGAACTACAGATTCGCGACATCGTCGAAGACATCCTGAAGCGCGAGCATCCGCAGCTTTGGTACAACCTGCCCAGCGGAGTCCGCGAGATGGTGCATCAGCGAGTCAAGGAGCAACTCCCCGATATTCTCCGGGAACTCACCAAGGAAATCGCCGACAACATCGATCAACTGGTCGACGTGAAGCAGATGGTCATTCGCTACTTCCAGGCGCGGCCGCAGTTGCTGAACAGTCTGTTCCAGGTGCTGGGCCAGAAGGAACTGCAGTTCATGCAGAACTTCGGCTTCTACTTCGGCGCACCCATGGGCCTGGTACTGGTAGGCATCCTGCATTGGACCGGATGGTCGGCGCTGCTGGTGCTGCCGCTGGGCGGGGTGATCATCGGCTGGGTGGTCAACTGGGTCGGCATCAACCTGATCTTCGTGCCCGCCTATCCCAAGTGGTGGTGCCCGTGGCGGCAGGGGCTGCTCGTGAAGCGGCAGTCGGAGATCACCGAGGGGTACGCGGACATGGTCTCCAGTCAGGTCATGACCGTCGCCAATATCGGCGACGAGATGCTCAACGGCCCGCGCTCGGACCGCACCATCCAGATGCTGGAGGACACCCTGCGACCCGCCGCGGACCGGGCGCTGGGGCCGGCCCGCGGCGCGGTCAAGTTCATGCTGGGCGGGCGCGAATACGACTCGCTGCAGGCGTCTTTCACCGCCGAGGCCAAGAACATCGCGCCCATCGCCTTCGCCGACCCGGCCTTCAACGCCCAGCAGGGCAAGCAGGTCTCGGAGTTCATCGCCAAACAAATGTCGGCGCTGGAGCCGCCGGACTTCGTGGACATGCTGCGATCGGCCATCAAACAAGACGAATGGCTTTTGTTCGTCCATGGCGGCGTGCTGGGGCTCTTCGCCGGTTACGCTCACATCCTGATCTTCGGCACAGGAGTGGCAACGACATGGATATGACCGAAACCGACTCGGGCGACGATGATCCCGTCGATACCTCCACCGAACTCGCGCTGCTCGAGCCCGCGCCGCTGCCGGTGCCGGTCTCGGAGCGGACGCCCGGTCGGTCTTCGGCAGCCCTGACCGGAACCGTGCGCACCGCGACCGGCGTTGCGCGCGTGGCCGTATCGGCCGCGGTGGAGGCCGGCTTCTGGAGCCTGCGCGCCACCCTCGGCGTCACCTCGGTGGTGCTGCGCGGCAGCATGACCGGTCGGGCCCCGCGCGAGATCCTCTCCGAAGCCGGTGCGCAGGTGCGGCATTCGGTCCGCGAGGCGCTCGGCGTCACCGCCCCGGTCAGCACGGCCGTCGCCGCACCGGAACCCTGCTCCCCCACCGATCTCCGTGCCCGCGGCGCCGAATTGCTGCGCCGCTCCGCCGATTTCCAGTCCGAGGACGACACCCACCTGCATCCCGCCTACGCCCGGATCCTGGGCGAGCTGGCGCCCGATGAAGCGCGCATCATCCGCTTCCTCTATCTGGACGGGCCGCAGCCGCTGCTGGCCGTCCGCACCGGCCGCACCAGCAGCCGTGGCGAATTCACGCTGCTGGGCGAGGACGCGGGGCTGCGCTACCCCAATCGCGTCGAGGAGTACCTCACCAATCTGGACCGCCTCGGCCTCACCGATATCGCGCGCGAACCGCTCGGCAATCCGAACCGGTATCAGCTGCTGGAGGCGCTGCCCGAGGTGCGCCGACTACTCAAGCGCACCTCGTTCGGCACCAAGGTGCTCTACCGCACCATCGAATTGACCTCGTTCGGAGCGGGATTCGTCCGGACCTGCCTGCCGGTGCCCGTGCTGGATCAAGGGACGCTCGAACAGCACGGCTGAACCGGATCAGGCGTTGTCGGCCAGTTCCAGCCAGCGCTCTTCGGTGGACTCCTTCTCGGCCTGCACCTGCTTGAGCTCCGCGCCCAGGGTGATGAGCTTGTCCGGGTCGGTGGCGGCCTCGGCGAGCTTGGCGTGCAGCTTCTCCTCGCGCTCGGTGAGTTTCTCGATCGCGCGCTCCAGCTTGGCCAGCTCCTTGCGAGCCGCCCGGTAGGCGGCCGAATCCGTCGCGGGGGCAGCGGTGTTCGCGGCCGGGGCGGCCTTGGCGACGGCGCCCGACTTCGCGGCGATGAGCGCCGTGCGCTTCTTCAGGTACTCCTCGATACCGCCGGGCAGGTTGGTGAGCTTGCCGTCACCGAACAGGGCCCAGGTGGAGTCGCAGATGCGCTCGATGAGGTAGCGGTCGTGGGAGATGACCACGAGGGTGCCCGCCCAGTTGTCGAGCAGATCCTCCAGCTGCTGCAGGGTGTCGATGTCCAGGTCGTTGGTGGGCTCGTCGAGGAGCAGGACATTGGGCTCGCTCATGAGGATCCGGGTCAGCTGCAGGCGGCGGCGCTCGCCACCGGAGAGGTCGCCGACCGGGGTGCGCTGTTTGGCGGGGGTGAAGCCCAGGCGTTCGGCCAGCTGGCTGGCGGTGATCTCCTTGTCGCCGAGCATGGTTCGCTGTGCCACGTCCTGGACGGCTTCCAGCACACGCATATCCAGGGGCAGGTCGTCGAGTTCCTGGCGGAGCCAGCCGATCTTGACGGTCTGGCCTTGAATGCGCTTGCCGGCCTTCAGGTCCGCGTCTCCGGCCAGCGCGCGCAGCAGCGTGGTCTTGCCGGAGCCGTTCACGCCGACCAGGCCGACGCGCTCGCCGGGAGCCAGCCGCCAGGTCAGATCCCGCACCAGCTCGCGGCCGTCGGGGGTGGCGAGGGTGGTGTCCTCGAGCTCGATCACCACGCGGCCCAGGCGTTTCCGGGCGAAGGAGGCCAGCGAGACCGAGTCGCGCGGCTCGGGAACATTGGCGATGAGCGCCTCGGCGGCCTCGATGCGGTAGCGCGGCTTGGAGGTGCGGGCGGGCGCGCCGCGGCGCAGCCAGGCCAGCTCCTTGCGCGCGAGATTCTGGCGGCGGGCCTCGCTGGCATCGGCCTGGCGGGCGCGTTCGGCGCGCGCGAAGATCCAGTCGTTGTAGCCGCCCTCGTAGGTCTCCACCTTGCCGCCCTGGACTTCCCAGGTGCGGGTGGCGACGGTGTCGAGGAACCAGCGGTCGTGGGTGACGACCACCAGGGCGCTGCGGCGGGCGAGCAGGTGCTCGGCCAGCCACTGCACGCCTTCGACATCGAGGTGGTTGGTGGGCTCGTCGAGCACGAGCAGATCGAGTTCGCGCACCAGGGCGGCGGCCAGGGCGGTGCGGCGGCGCTCGCCGCCGGAGAGGTTGGCGACGGGGGTGTCCATGCCGAGGTCGGCGATGCCGATGCCCTCGACGATCGAGCGGATGCGCTGGTTCGAGGCCCACTCGTGCTCGGCCACGCCATCGGTCATGGCATCGGCGGCGAGCCCGGCCAGCACGACCTCACCGACGGTCGCGCCCTCGGGCAGCACGCCGCGCTGGGTGACCACGGCCATCCGGAGTCCGCCGACCCGGCTGACCCGGCCGCTGTCCGGCTGTTCGAGCCCGGTCAGCACCTCCAGCAGCGTGGTCTTGCCGCCGCCGTTGAGACCCACGACCCCGATCCGCTCACCCTCCTGCACGCCGAGGGAGACGTTGTCCAGCAGCGGTTTGATGCCGAAGCTCTTGTTGACCGCTTCAAGGTTGATCAGGTTGGCCATGGGTCCTCTGTAGTCGATGCCAGGCGAAACGAAGATGTTTGCCCCGAGCAAGCGTACCGATCGCCGAGGATCGCCCCCGATCCGCTCGCCCCGCCCGCCCCGCGAAGTGAAAACGCGCCGACCGGGAACTGGTGGCGGTCGCTACTCGGGAGACGCCGCCACCAGTTCCCGTTGATCTCGAGTGGTCAGTGCTTGGCGGGTTCGGGGGAGTCGGTGATCACGCGGGCGCCGGGGACCGGGCCGTGGGCGGTGCGGACGCTGCGGCACACGCCCGCGCCGGAGAGCTCGGCGGCGACGGTCACCGCGGATTCCTCGCTGTCGCAGAGGAAGGCGCAGGTGGGCCCGGAGCCGGAGACGATTCCGGCCAGCGCTCCGGCCGCGACGCCCGCGCGCAGGGTGCGCCGTAGTTCCGGCTTCAGCGACAGGGCGGCGGCTTGCAGATCGTTGCCGAGCAAGGGGGCCAGCTGTTTCGCGTCACCGGAGGCCAGCGCCTGCATGAGGTCCTCGGGGCTGCCCAGGCGCGGCGGGTCGCCGGCTTCGCGCAGGCGGTCGAGTTCGCGGAAGACGGCGGGGGTGGACAGACCGCCCTTGGCGAGGGCGAGCACCCAGTGGAAGGTGTTGCGGGACAACACCGGCAGCAGCTTCTCGCCGCGACCGCGGCCCAGTGCGGTGCCGCCGTGCAGGGCGAAGGGCACGTCGCTGCCGAGTTCGGCTGCGATATTGGACAATTCGGTGCGGCCCAGGCCCAGTTCCCACAGATCGTTCAGGCCCACCAGCGCGGCCGCGGCATCGGCGCTGCCGCCCGCCATGCCGCCCGCCACCGGAATGCCTTTGGCAATGGCGATTTCCACCAGCGGCGCCCGCCCGCCGAGCGGCGCCAACCGCACGGCGGCCTGCCACACCAGATTGCCGCGATCGGTCGGCACCTGATCGGCGCTCTCGCCGGACACCTTCACCGTGAGGGAGGCGGCCGGCGAGATCCGCAGATCGTCACTGAGCGAGAGCGCTTGGAAAACCGTGGTGAGGTCGTGGTATCCGTCGTCGCGGAGGTCGCCCACCCCGAGGTGCAGGTTCACCTTCGAGGGCGCGCGCACGACGACGGGACTGGGCACAACTGACAGCACGGCCCAAGCCTAATCGGGGAAGCCGACTCCCGGGGTGCTCGGGGGCCGCACCCCCGAACGCCTTTCAGAGCAGGGCGCCGCCGGTGGCGTCGATCCACTGACCGGTGACCCAGCGGGAGTCGTTGGAGGCCAGGAACGCCACGATATCGGCGACATGGCCGGCATCGGCGACGCGGCGCAGCGGGGACATGGCGGTGACGGCCGCCCAGGCCTCGTCATTGCGCAGCCAGCCGGCGTTCATATCGGTGTCGATGACGCCGGGGGCGACGGCATTGACGGTGATGCCGCGCGCGCCGACCTCCTTGGCGAGGGTCGAGGTGAAGACATTGATCGCGCCCTTGGTCATCGAGTAGGCGATGAGCTCCGGCATGTGCGCGCCATTGGTGAGGCCGGTGGAGATGTTCACGATGCGGCCGTTGTCGCGAATGCGGTCCAGGCCCAGCTTGGTGACGAAGAACGGGGCCTTGGTGTTGACGGCGAAGACGCGGTCGAATTCGGCCTCCTCGGTACTCCCGATGGGTTCCCGCACACCGTCGATGCCGGCGTTGTTGACCAGGATGTCGAGCCCGTCGGCGTGGGCGTCGAAGGCGGCCCACAGCGCCTCGGCGTCACCGGGCACGCCCAGCGGGGCCTGGATGGCGAAGGCCGAGCCGCCCGCGGCCTCGATGGCGGTGACCGTCTCCTTCGCGGCGGCGGTATTGCCGTTGTAGTGCACGCCGACGCGCGCGCCGTCCCGGCCGAGTCGTTCCGCAATGGCCCGGCCGATGCCGCGTCCGCTGCCCGTGACCAGTGCCGTCTTGCCGGTGAGTGCGCCCATGAGCCCGCTCCATTTCTCTAGTGATCGTTACAGAAGGGACCGTAGCACATAATTTAGTGAGCGCTATAAAATTGCAGGTATGGCCACTCCCACCCGGGGCCGCCCCCGGTCCTTCGATCGAGATACCGCACTGGACAAGGCATTACGGCTGTTCTGGCGCAAGGGGTACGAGGCGACCTCGATTGCCGACCTCACCGCGGAGCTCGGCATCGGGGCGCCGAGCCTGTACGCGGCCTTCGGGGACAAGAAGACGCTGTTCGACGAGATCATCGATCTCTACGGCGGGCGCTACGGCGGCTTCGCCGGGCGCGCGCTCACCGAGGAGCCGAGCGGTATCGCGGCCATCCGGCGCACCCTGCGCGAGGCGGCCGTGGAGTACACCCAGCCGGGCCAGCCCAATGGCTGCATGATCATCAGCGCCGGGCTCAACACCACGAATGCCGAGGTGGCGGCGCGCCTCGAGGAGATGCGCAACAACAATGTGGCCGCCTTCGAGGAGGCGCTGCGGGCCGATATCGCCGCCGGGGCGCTGCCCGCCGAAACCGATGCGCGGGTGCTGGCGCGCTTCACCGCCTCGATGATGCAGGGCATGTCGCAATCCGCGCGCGACGGGGCGAGCCGGGAGGACCTGGAAAGGGTCGCCGAACTGGCACTTCAGGCTCTGCCGCGGCCCGCGGACACCCGCGACTGAGTTCGACCGGGCCGCGACGGGGAATTCCTCCGGCGAACTACTTGCGCCAGGTACCCATGGGGGGTATGTTTCTGGGTGTCGGGGATACCCCCACACCGTATCAACCGCGAGAAGGAGTCGACATGGCCACCAGCACCTACACCGTCACCGGAATGACCTGCGGCCACTGCGTCGGGTCGGTCAAGAAGGAGATCGGCAAGATCGATGGCGTCACCAGTGTCGACGTGGACCTCGCCAGCGGCCTGGTCAAGGTCGAGTCCAGCGCCCCGATCGCCGATGCCGATGTGACCGCCGCCGTGGACGAAGCGGGATACCAGGTGGTGGGCTGAATGAACGATCGACTGAAGTTCGCCGCGTTCGGCGGCGGACTGGTCGTATTGTTCGGGGCCGCGCTCGGCATCGGAGCCCTCGTGGGCGATCCGACCGGGCCGGCTCCGGCCACGACCACCGCGCACGGCGAACACGCCGCCACCGAGACGGGGCCGGGACTGCTCGACAGCGAGTCCGGATACTCGCTCGGCGAGATCACCGCCCCGACGGCCCCGAATCAACAGGGCGCGCTTCGGTTCCGGATCCAGGGACCGCAGGGCGCGGTCACGAAGTACAACACCCTGCACGACAAGAACCTGCACCTGATCGTGGTGCGTTCGGATGCGAGCCAGTTCCGGCACGTGCATCCCGAACTCGCCGCGGACGGCACCTGGTCCATCGACTGGAAGTGGGCCGAGCCCGGCGACTACCGGGTCTTCGCCGACTTCTCCCCCGCCGGCGGTCCCGGTGAACTCACCCTGAGCCGGATCGTCAATGTCGCGGGAAACGTCGCGGGCAAACCGCTTCCGGCACCTTCGAAGACCGCCGAAGTGGACGGCTACCAGGTCACCCTCACCGGTGATCTCACGAAAGCGGGCAGCGAACTGACGTTCACCGTCACCCGCGACGGCAAGCCGGTCACCGACCTGCAGCCCTACCTGGGCGCGTACGCGCACCTGGTGGCGCTGCGGGCGAGCGATCTCGCC
The DNA here is from genome assembly GCF_042672265.1 of Nocardia sp. NPDC127526. NCBI lineage: Bacteria > Bacillati > Actinomycetota > Actinomycetes > Mycobacteriales > Nocardiaceae > Nocardia > Nocardia sp. NPDC127526. Next base: position 9,798 of record NZ_JBHXVO010000007.1, read on the forward strand.
TACCTGCACGTGCACCCCGAAGGCGAGGTCGGCAAGACCGCGCCCGGACCGGACGTCGCCTTCCACGCGCAAGCGCCGAGCGACGGCGAGTACCGCCTGTACCTGGACTTCCAGCACGGCGGCAAGGTGCACACCGCGGAATTCACCAATGAGACAACCACTGCCGCACCGGTATCCAGTGAGCCGGGCGGGCACGGAGAGCACGGAGGAGGTCACTGACATGAGCGCACCAGCCCCGGAGCGGTCAATCGAGTTGGAAATCGGTGGCATGACGTGCGCCTCCTGCGCGTCTCGAATCGAGAAGAAGCTCAACCGGATCGACGGTGTGACCGCCACCGTCAACTACGCCACCGAGAAGGCGAAGGTCAGCTTCCCGGACTCGGTGACGCCCGACGACCTGATCGCCAAGGTCGTCGACACCGGCTACACCGCCAGCGTGCACCACACCGAACCGGTGAAGTCCGCTGAACCCGAGGGTGATTCGGTTCCCACGGCGACCCAGCAGCTGCGTCACCGCCTGCTGGTGAGCCTGGCGCTGGCCATCCCCGTGGTCGCCATGGCCATGATCCCGGCCCTGCAGTTCACCAACTGGCAGTGGCTGTCGCTGACCCTCACCGCGCCCATCGTGGTGTGGGGCGGCGCGCAGTTCCACCGCGCGGCCTGGGTCAATGCCAAGCACGGCGCGGCCACCATGGACACCCTCATCTCGCTGGGCACCGCGGCCGCCTTCGGCTGGTCGGTGTACGCGCTGTTCTTCGGCGATGCCGGTCACCCCGGCATGAAACACCCCTTCAGCCTTGCCATTACCCGCGGCGACTCGTCCTCCGCCCTGTACTTCGAGGTGGCGGCGGTCCTGATCACGGCCATTCTGGCCGGGCGCTACTTCGAGACGCGCTCCAAGGAGAAGGCCGGCTCCGCCCTGCGGGCCCTGCTGGAAATGGGCGCCAAGGACGTGTCGGTCCTGCGCGGCGGCGTCGAAACCCGCATCCCCGTAGGCGATCTCCGAGTGGACGAGGAATTCCTGGTCCGCCCCGGCGAGAAGGTCGCCACCGACGGTGTTGTGGTGCACGGTAATTCGGCCGTCGACATGAGCATGCTCACCGGCGAGTCCGTTCCCGTCGAGGTCGGCCCCGGCGACCAGGTGGTCGGCGCCACCGTCAATGCCGGCGGCCTGCTGACCGTGCGCGCCACCCGCGTCGGCGCGGACACCCAGCTCGCCCAAATGGCCTCGCTCGTCGAGGAAGCCCAGAACGGCAAGGCTCCGGTGCAACGCCTGGCCGATCAGGTGGCCGGGATCTTCGTCCCGATCGTCATCGCCATTGCCGTTGCCGCCCTCGGCTTCTGGCTCGGCACGGGTGCGGCCGTGGCCACCGCCTTCGGCGCTGCGGTAGCGGTGCTCATCATCGCCTGCCCCTGCGCTCTGGGCCTGGCCACTCCGACCGCGCTGCTGGTGGGCACGGGTCGCGGTGCGCAACTGGGCATCCTGATCAAGGGCCCGCAGGTGCTGGAGTCCACCCGCCGCATCGACACCGTCGTCCTGGACAAGACCGGCACCGTCACCACCGGCAAAATGACTCTCGCCGAGGTGATCCCGGCCGCGGGCGTGGACGCCGACGAGCTGCTCAGCGTGGCCGCCGCCGTCGAGCACGGCTCCGAGCACCCGGTCGCCAAGGCCGTCGTGAACGGTGCCAAGGACCGCGACCTCGACACCGAACAGGTCGACCAGTTCGTCAGCCACGGCGGCAAGGGCGTCCAGGGTCTGGTCGGCGACCGCGCGGTCGTCATCGGCCGCACCGAACTCCTCGACGACTGGTCCATCCAGTTGCCCGAGGCGCTGGCCGCGGCCAAAACCGAGGCCGAGCAGGCAGGCAAGACCGCCATCGTGGTCGCCTGGGACGGTGAAGCACGCGGCATCCTCGTGATCGCCGACGCCATCAAACCGACCAGCGCCCAAGCGATCTCGGAAATGCGCGCCCTCGGCCTGACCCCCGTCCTCCTGACCGGTGACAACGCCGCCACCGCCCGCACCGTAGCGGACCAGGTGGGCATCGACGAGGTCATCGCCGAGGTCCTCCCCAGCGATAAGCTCGACGTGGTCAAAAAGCTCCAGGACCAGGGCAAGGTGGTCGCCATGGTCGGCGACGGAGTCAACGACGCCGCCGCCCTCGCCCAAGCCGACCTCGGCCTGGCCATGGGCACCGGCACCGACGTGGCCATCCAGGCAGCGGACCTCACCCTGATCCGCGACGACCTCCGCGCCGTCCCCACCTCCATCCGCCTGTCCCGAGCCACCCTCCGCACCATCAAGGGCAACCTGTTCTGGGCCTTCGGCTACAACGTGGCAGCCATCCCCCTGGCAGCCGCCGGCCTCCTGAACCCCATGCTCGCCGGTGCCGCCATGGCCCTGTCCAGCGTTTTCGTAGTCAGCAACAGCCTGCGCCTGCGCCGCTTCCGCGGCTGAGCCCCCACCAGGCGGCCCGTCGGTCTCATTTGGTATCCGGACGGCCCTTGACCACAGACTGCGTTGGGATCTGATCCCCGGACTTTGCCACCTGGATGCCAACGCGCTGCTCTCCACCATCACCTTCATGGTGGACAACCCGGAGGCTCGTGCCACCGTGACACCTGAACAATTGGAAGCGATGCTCTCGGCGCCGCCCGGCTGATCATGCGTCGTCAGGTGCTGCCCGGATGCGAGGGTTTGGTTCGGGACGCCTACACTGCGGACGCGCGACAGCCTGTCATGCGAAGCCGAGGAGGAGAGTTCATGACGTCTGCTACCGGTGCTGTACCGAGTCTTGCCGAGTATCTGGCTGCCGCGGGGGTGGAGGTTGCCGCTGTGGAGGCGGGGGCGCCGGGGGCGCCGGTGATTTCTATGCCGGTGCCGGAGGGGTGGCAGGAGGTGCCGGCGGCGGCTTTTCCGGGGGCGTACGGGGTTTGGGCTACCGCGCCGGAGGGCGGGTGGGCCGATAATGCGGTGCTGCTGCTGGGGAAGTTGTCGGAGACGGTGAATGCGGTCGAGTTGTTGGAGTGCGGGTTCACCGATGCGCGGCGGCTGCCGGAGTGGCGGGATATCGATACCGACAGTGGGGAGTTCGCGGGGTATCCGTCGAGTGCGATCACCGGGACCTATGTGGTGGAGCCGTTGACGTTGTGGGCTTACAACCGGTACATCGTGGTGGGGGTTGGGGCGGAACAGTATCTGGTGCAGTTGACCGTGACCACGAAGGAAGAGCATGACGGTGGGGATGCGGCGGCCATTGTGAACGGGCTGACGATTTCCGCGCGAGAAGGCTGATTCGGGGGAATCCCGGTGGGGCCGCTCGGATTTCGGTTCGGGCGGCCCTTTTCGTGCGCTAGGACTGCTGGGCCAGGCGGACGAAGGCCGCGGTGTCCAGGGTTTCACCGCGGGCCGTGGGGGCGATTCCGGCTGCCACGAGGCGCTTTTCGGCTTCGGCGGGGGAACCGGCCCAGGTGGCGAGGGCGGCGCGCAAGGTCTTGCGGCGCTGAGCGAATGCGGCGTCGACGACGGCGAAGACGCGGCGGCGGAAGTCGATGTCCTGCGGCCAGGGGGATTCGGTGAAGCGATCGATGCGGACCAGGCCGGATTCGACTTGCGGTACGGGCCAGAAGATCTGGCGGCCCACCGTGCCGGCGCGGCGAACAGTGCCGAAGAAGCCGGCCTTCACGCTAGGGACGCCGTAGATGCGGCCGCCGGGTTCGGCGGCCAGGCGGTCGGCGACCTCGAGCTGCACCATGACCAGAGCCGTTCGGATGGTGGGCAATTCGGCCATGAGGTGGAGCAGGACGGGGACCGCCACGTTGTAGGGGAGGTTGGCGACCAGGGCGGTGGGCCCGGCGGGGAGGTCGGCGCGGGTCACCTTCATGGCGTCCATGCCGACCACGTGCAGCCGGTCGGCGAGTTCGGGGGCGCGGTCGCGCACGGTCTGCGGCAGGTGCCCGGCCAGGGTGGGGTCGATCTCGACGGCGACCACGCGGTCGACCACGTCGAGCAGCGCGAGGGTCAGCGAACCCAGGCCGGGCCCGACCTCGAGAACCACGTCGTCGCGGCCGACGCCGGCGGTGGTGACGATCCGCCGCATGGTGTTGGCGTCGTGGACGAAGTTCTGCCCGAGTTGCTTGGTCGGGCGTACGCCGAATCGCTCCGCCAGCTCCCGTACTTCGGCGGGACCCAGCAGGGCGGCTTTACCTCGACCAGCGATTTCGGTGTCGGACATTCTCCGAAACCTATCAAGCACCGCCCGGTCAGTTGTCTTCGGTGGCGTCCTGATGGCCCGCGCACCACTGCTCGGCGGGCACGATCGCCTGGACTTCGGCAATGTGCTCGCCGCAACCGGACCAGGTGGTCTTACCGCAGGAACAGCGGACAGGCTGACACATGAATGGATTCCTTTCAGGACACGGTGGGGCTTGCCAGCATACGGGTGGTGAACTCGTCCATTGCCGCGTACATCTGCGGAGAGAGCTGCACGTGCGGCCCCGTGCCGACGACCGTCTCGTAATTCACGCCGGCGGCGCTGAACTGCGCGGCGAGGGCGGCGTGCAGCGGCGAGGGCACCACATAGTCGGCGGCATTGAGCAGCAACAGGATCGGCGCGGTGTAGCCGGAGGTAGGAATCCGCATGTAGGCGTCGACGGCGGCCCGGAAGCCGGGATCGTCGAGCGGGCGGGCGAGGAGTTCGCCGATGGCGGAGCCGCCGACGGTGCGGGCGATGTCGTAGTAGCACTGGCTCGCGGCCGCATCCAGCACGTCGCGGCCGCGCGGCGTCAGGTAGCCGTCGACATCGAGTTCCGGATGCACCTCCCGCAGACCGGCCAGAATGCTGACGATCAGCCCGACGGCCTCATTGCTCTGCGCCACCGGCAGCGCCGGCACGCCGGGCCCGAGCAGCGGCACGAACTTCTCGATATCCGAGGCCGGATCGACCGCGATGACCCCGCGGAAGTCGAGCTCGGGCGCCAGGCTCCCCGCCAGATTCGCCGCGCCCAGCGCCGCGTGCCCGCCCTGCGAGAACCCGGTGACCGCCCAGGTGCGCGAGAGATCCGGCCGGGCCGCCCGCGCGGCCTTGACCATATCGATGGTGGCGGTCGCCTCGGTGCGTAGCTCCAGATACGGGTGCGGCCCGGTGTCGAACAGCCCCAGCCCGAGGTAATCCGGTGCGGCGACGGCGAATCCGCGCGAGAGCAGATACCGGATCCGGTCATCGGTGTTCCGGCCGCTCACCGGATCCGGCCCGCTCATGCCGCCGCAGCCCGCGCCGAGCCCGGAGGTGCCGTGGTCGTAGGCCATGATCGGCCAGCCGCCCGCCGGGGCGGGACCCTCGGGAATCAGCAGCGCACCGCTGGCCCGCACCGGTTCGCCATTGGAGCGGGTGGTCCAGTAGGTCAGCACCGAACCATTGGGCTGATCGTGGAATCCGGCGGGCTGCGCGGTTGCCGCGATGAGCGTGCCCGGCGCATCGGCGTGCGCCGGGCCCACCGGCAGGACTGCCAGCGCACTCGCGGCCACGGCGGACGCAATCAGGCTGCGAGCGACGACACTGTTCAAACGCATTCGACCTCCATCGGTCCCACCCCGGAAACAGATTTGATCTCCGGGCGAGTCTAACGGCGGGCCGATTAGCTAATGAATTGCCAGTCAGGGCGTAACCGGTGTGGCCAGCACGCGCGCGGTGAAGGCGTCGATGGCCGCCCACATCTGCGGGTTCAGCTCCGTGTGCTGCCCCATGCCCACGACGGTTTCGTACTGCACACCATTCGCGGCGAGCTGCGCGGCCAGCGCGGCGTGCAGCGGCGACGGCACGACGATGTCGGTGGCATTGAGCAGCAACAATATCGGCGCGTCATAGCCGGCGGTCGGCAGCATCATGTACTCGTCGACGGCGGCGCGGAAGCGCGGATCGTCGAGCGGGCGGCTCAGCATCTCCCCGATGGACATCCCTTCCACCGACTTCATGATGTCGAGGAAGCACAGGGCCGAGGAGTCGTCGAGCACCTGCCGTCCGCGCGGAGTCAGGTAGCTGTCGACATCGAGTTCCGGATGCGTCTCACGCAAGCCCACCAGCATGCTGACCACGAAACCGTTGACGGCAGCGCCGTTCTCGCCCGGCACCGCGGGTACGGCCGGGCCGAGGTACGGCAGCACCTTCTCCACATCGGAGGCCGGATCGGAGGCGATGACGCCGCGGAAATCCAGATCGGGCGCGGTGAACTGCTGCAGATGCGCCGCACTCAGCGCCGCGTGCCCGCCCTGCGAGAACCCGATCACCGACCAGGTGCGCGAGAGGTCGGACCGGGCCGCGCGGGCGGCCTTGACCAGATCGATGGTCGCGCTCGCCTCGGTCCGGGTTTCGAGATACGGGTGCGGGCCGGTGTCGAAGCGCCCCAGCCCGAGATAGTCGGGCGCCACGACCGCGAATCCCTTGCCGACCAGTTTCCGCAGCATGGCGCTCTCGCGGTCGCGGCCGCCATTGGCGGTGGTGAGGTCGGTCTGCCCGCCGCAGCCCGGGCCGAGACCGGAGGTGCCGTGGTCGTAGGCCAGGATCGGCCAGCCGCCCGCGGGCGCCGGCCCATCCGGCAGGTACAGCGCGCCGCTGGCCTGCACCGGTTCACCGTTCGAGCGGGTGGTCCAGTAGTCGACGATGTAGGCGTTGGAGATTCCGCGGAAGCCGCTCTGTGCGCTTGCCTCGATCACCGCGCCCGCCGGGGCCGCCTGAGCCGGAGCGCCGGGGGCCGCCAGGACGACCCCCGTCGCCGCTACGGCCGCGGTGAAAATCCGCGTGCGCCAATCGAACAACCGCATGAATCCTCCATCAGGCCCGACCCTCAGACAAATTGCGTGCCGGGCCGAGTTTATAGATCTGATCAATTGCCCAGTTTGAGAAAACTCTGGCAATGCGATTGACGATCGTTGGAACTTGTTCTAATTTCTCGCCATGTTGCGCAGATACGACGGCCGTCGAGTACTAGTCACGGGTGCCGGTTCCGGCATCGGGCAGGGGGTCGCCCTCCGGCTCCTCGAAGAGGGGGCGCGACTGGTCGCCGCCGATATCAACGAACCGGGCCTGGCCGCCACCGTGGAGGCCGTTCCCGCCGACCAGCGCGACCGGCTGCACACCGTCCCCCTGGACGTCGCCGATCCCGAATCCGTCCGCACCGCCACCGCCGCGGCCCTCGAATTCCTCGGCGGCCTGGACGTTCTCGTCAATGCCGCGGGCATCATGCGCGCCGCCCACACCCATGAGATGCCGCTGGAGACCTGGAATCAGGTGATCACGGTCAACCTCACCGGCACCTTCCTCATGTGCCAGGCCGCCCTGCCCGCCCTCGTCGACTCCGGTCACGGCGTGATCGTGAACTTCTCCTCCACCTCGGCCTTCGGCTCCGTGCCCTATATGGCCGCGTACGCCGCGTCCAAGGCGGGCGTCAACGCCCTCACCCACGCCCTCGCGCTGGAATACGTGAAAAAGGGTGTGCGCGCGGTGAATATCGTCCCCGGCGGCATCAGCACCGGCATCACCTCGGGCCTGAACCTCCCGGCCGACGCCGACTGGACCCTGCTGGCCCGCCTCCCCGGCTGGCTGGAGGGCGGCATGCTCGGCAAGCCCGAGGACATCGCGGGCGTGGTGGCCATGGCGGCTTCCGACGACGGCCGCTACATGACCGGCACCGAATTGCGCGTGGACGGTGGAGCGCTGATGTAGCGACCGCGCCCCGTTGGGCTAACTCAGACCCAAGCGGGAGGTGCAGGCGGGCCAGGCTCCCCAGCCTTGGCGGGCGCGCGTCACCTCGGCGATGGCGATCTGCTCCTCGCGGGTCGCCAGGTCCGCGCGGGGCGCGTAGCGCAGCCCGCCCTGGCGCGCCCAGGTGCTCTCGTCGAACTGGATGCCGCCGTAGTAGCCGTTGCCGGTATTGATGGCCCAGTTGCCGCCGGATTCGCACTTGGCCAGCGCGTCCCAGGTGGCGCCGTCCTTGACCTCGGGCACCTCGGTGCCGGGCTTGGCGCCCTTGCGGACGGTCTTGGGCGCGGCGGGGGTGATCACCGTGGAGTTGATCGGATCCTTGCCCGCCTCATGCCCGTTCACGATGGACACGGCGAAGGTGACGTCGTGGACGCCGGGCACGCCCGGGTTCTCCACAATGGTGCGGCTCATATTGAGCGTCGGGTCCTCGATGATGTTCTCCGGCGGATCGAGCGGCAGGCGCTCGACGCGGTTCTCGACGACCTTGCGGGTGACGGTGATCTTCATGCCGTCGGTGAGCGGGGTGTCGGCGGCCGGGACCACGGAGTCCTGATTGGCCAGCGGGACGCCCTGCACCTCGAGCAGCTGGCCGACGGTGGGCGCGGCCAGGCGCACCAGGCCGAGCGGTCCGCCCATATCGGATAGCTCCACGGTGCGCGGGTTGGTGATGAGCATGGCCGCGCCCTCGAGGGGCAGCGGGCTCGGCCGCGACGGCGAGGTCCACACATCGTGCGGCAGGCCCAGTTTGACGACGGCCTCGGCGACGGTGAGTGCGGTGGTCCACGCCTTGGACGGTTTGCCGTCCACCACGAGCGCGACCTCGCGCGCCCGGTTCAGCGTGATGGTGGCGCCGTCGGCGACCCGCTCACCCGCGGACGGGGAAACATCGTCGCGGTCCGACAGCGCGTAGCCGGCGTCCTTGAGCACGCCGCGCACATCGCCGAACATAGTGTGCTGCGTGAGCTTCTGACCGTCGACGACCACCGTGACGCTCTTCTTGTTCACGATGGCCAGGCCCGCGCCGACGATCAACGTGACCAGCATCGCCGCGATGGCGCCGTACAGCAGCGGCGAGCGCGACGAGTTGATCTTCGCAAGAGCGTTCATCGGAAATCCCGGCATGGTCACAGTACGATAACGAGGGGGTCATGAATTGACAACCGATACGCGCCGAACTGCGGCAACGAAAATCACGAGGTGATATCGAACCGCAGGTTAATCACGATCGCACTGGATCATAGTGAGGTAGCGCACAATCGCCAACCCGGGGGGTTGGTTCGAAATGTGAACAATGGCGCGATGGTTGGCGCGTCCCGCAATGGGAGGCAATGCGTGGCAATCAGATTCCGTAGACCCGGCGCGCATTCGCGGTAGTGATCTTGGCCAGCGCCGCCGGTTCCTGCTCCCGCAGTTCTGCCAGCGCACGCAGGGTGTACGGCAGCATGTACGACTCGTTGGGCGCACCCCGGAACGGATGCGGGGTCAAAAACGGCGCGTCCGTTTCGACCAGAATCTGCTCATCCGGTACGAGTTTCGCGGCTTCCCGCAATTCATGAGCATTCTTGAAACTCACGGTTCCCGAGAAACTCAGCACATAGCCCTGATCCACGCAGGCCATGGCCATGGTGGCATCGGAGGAGAAGCAGTGGAAGATCACCGTTTCCGGCGCGCCCTCGTCCAGCAGCACGGTGAGCAGGTCGTGATCGGCCTCACGATTGTGGATCATGAGCGGTTTGCCGAGCCGTTTGGCCAGGTCGATATGCCAGCGGAAACCCTCGATCTGGGTCTCGATATCGGCACATCCGTCCAGCTTCCCTGGCCAGTAGTAATCGAGCCCGGTCTCACCCACCGCGACTACACGAGGATCCGCGGCCAGCCGCTCCAGCTCCGCCTTGGCAGCATCGTCGAGGGCATTGGCGCGGGTCGGATGCAGCGCGACCGCCGCGTACACCCGGAAGTCCCAGTTGGCGGCCTGCACCGCGAAGCGGGCGGCGGCCAGATCGTCGGCCACGGTCACCACCTCGCGCACGCCCACGCGCGCGGCCCGGTCCACAATGGCCGCAACCGATTCCGCGTCCGTGGCCCCGCAGGCGTCCAGATGGGTGTGCGCGTCCACCAGCGGCGCCAGCGGCTCCGGCGGTTCGGGCGCAGGTCGGCGGCTACTCATGGGCGACACCGGCCACGGGGATATTCACGCGAGCGTGTAGAGGCACGCAGATAGAGTAGACACACCATGAGCGCATCCGACCGCCCCGCCTTTTACATCACCACGGCCATCGCGTACCCGAACGGTGCGCCGCACATCGGACATGCCTACGAGTACATCTCGTCCGATGCCCTGGCCCGCTTCAAGCGGCTCGACGGGTTCGACGTGTTCTATATGACGGGCACCGATGAGCACGGCCAGAAGGTGCAGCAGGCCGCCAAGGCCGCGGGCGTGCCCGAGCAGGAGTACGCCTCCCGCAACTCGGACGTGTTCGAGCGCATGGACAAGGCCCTCGACGTCTCCTTCGACCGGTTCATCCGGACCACCGACGAGGATCACCAGGCGGCGTCCATCGCGATCTGGGAGAAGATGGCCGCCAATGGCGACATCTACCTCGACACCTACGCCGGCTGGTACTCGGTGCGCGACGAGGCCTTCTACACCGAGGAGGAGACCACTCTTCAGGAGGACGGCACCCGCATCTCCACCGACACCAAGACCCCGGTGGAGTGGACCGAGGAGTCGAACTACTTCTTCCGGCTGTCGAAGTACCAGGACAAGCTGCTCGAACTGTACGAGACGCATCCGGAATTCATCGCGCCCGCCACGCGGCGCAATGAGATCGTCTCGTATGTGAAGGCCGGGCTGAAGGATCTGTCCATCTCCCGCACCACCTTCGACTGGGGTGTGCCGGTGCCGGGCGATCCGGCGCACGTCATGTACGTGTGGGTGGACGCGCTCACCAACTATCTGACCGGCGCCGGCTTCCCGAATACGGATTCGGCCGCCTTCCAGAAGTATTGGCCGGCCGATCTGCACATCATCGGCAAGGACATCACCCGCTTCCACACCGTGTACTGGCCGGCGTTCCTGATGAGCGCGGGCGTCGAGTTGCCCAAGCGCGTCTTCGTGCACGGCTTCCTGTACAACAAGGGCGAGAAGATGTCGAAGTCGGTCGGCAATGTCGTCGACCCCATGGACCTCGTCGACACCTACGGCCTCGACGCCGTGCGCTTCTTCCTGCTGCGCGAGATCTCCTACGGCCAGGACGGCTCCTACAGCCACGAGGGCATCGTCGGCCGCATCAACACCGACCTCGCCAACGAATACGGCAACCTGGCGCAGCGCTGCCTGAAGATGGTCGCGCGCGATTTCGGCAGCGTGGCCCCGACTCCCGGCGAGTTCACCCCCGAGGACCGCGAACTGCTGGACCGCGCCAACGGCCTGCTGGAAAAGGTCCGCTCCGAATTCGACCAGCAGCAACTCCATCTCGGGCTGGAACAGCTGTGGCTCACCCTCGGCGAAACCAACCGCTACTTCTCCGCCCAGGCCCCGTGGACGTTGGCCAAGTCCGGCACCCCGGAAGACGTGGCCCGCGAAGCCACCGTCCTCTACGTGACCATGGAAGTCCTGCGCATCGTGACCCTGCTGGTTCAGCCGGTCATTCCGGGCTCCGCCGGCAAGATCCTGGACCTCCTCGGCCAGACCGGCCGCACCTTCGCCGACATCGCCACCCCCCTCCAGCCGGGCACCGCCCTGCCGGAGCCTGAGGTCGTCTTCCCGAAGTACGTGGAACCCAAGACAACCGCCGCCAAGTAACCCCAGCGGGTGCTGCACGACCGAACAAGGCCGTGCAGCACCGTAAACCACACGCGACGGTGAGTGTGGGCGCGGGGACGAGGGGCACATCGCGTCCCGGAAGGGGGCAGCACCGTAGCGCTGGAGATTCCCCTCCAAAATCCACCGCATCCTCGCTGGAGCAGCATCCATTTCCGAGCGCGGACGGTCAACCGGCGAGGGTCACACTATTTGTGGCACTCCGCGCCACCGGGCGTCATTCGGGGCGCGGTGTCAGCGTGAACAACTGGTAGTTGCAGTTGTCCGGGTGGAACGAGTTGTACGACCGCATGGTGAAGCGGTGCAGCTCGCCGGTCTCCGGATTCCGCACCGTCGCGAGCGAGTTGTTGTACACGGCCTCGTCCATATCGGTACGCCACAGCCGCTCGAAATCCGGATTGGTCCGGCAGGTTTCAATGATCTGGGCGAGCCGCTCGGGCGCCACCACGCCCGGGGAGTTCACCCGCAGGATGAACAGCAGCCGATGCACGATCTCCTCCCAATTGCCCAGCACCTCGCGGGCGAGCGGCTCGGTCATCATGCGCTCGATGACATTCGCCGGGCGGTCGGCATCCGGCTCGGTCGGCTGTAGCCACGGAATCATCTCCCGTGCAACGCTGTTGGCAGCCAGGATCTCGTACTCCGGGAAACGGTGGAAGTAGGCCGGAAACGGAAAGCTCTCGATATGGTCCAGGTCCTCCTGACGCAACTGCGGCGGCCAGGCCCCGACCGCCCGCGGGAACATCTTCGGCACCGCCAGCGACACCATCTTCTGCAGCATCCACACCGGTGCGCTCACCACCGCACACCAGTCCTCCAGCCGATCCACCGAGATCGGCCGCTCCCCGCTCTCCAGCTTCCGATACAGCGACACGCTCACGAACATCCCGCGCGCCACTTCCTCCTGCGTCATCCCCAGGCTCTCCCGCCGGTGCCGCATGTACATCCCGAGCATCGGCTGCTCGGGCAGAAACTCCGCAAGGTCGAATGGATCGGTCACGTATCTACGGTGTCAGACGGGTGACGGTGCCCAGGAAGCTGGTCACGTAAGCCGAGTTCGGGTCCCAGCCGGGGCCCTGGCCGAAGCGGACCGAGGTGGCGAAGGGGAGGTTGTCGGCGATGGTGCAGTGGTGGCCGGTGTCGGGGTCGACCCTCACGACTTGGCCGGCGACGTTGAGAGTTACGTAGACGGCGCCGTCGGGGCCGAGGGTGAGGTCGTCGGCGGAGTTGAGGGGGCCGAAGCCGGGGAGGGTGATGCGGGTGGGGGCGGCCGAAGGGTTGTCGATGGCTATGGCGGCGATGGTGGTGGTCGAGTCGAAAGTGGTGGAGACGAAGAGCTTTCGGCGGGAAGGGTCGTAGGCCAGGCCGTTGGTGAAGGTGAGGTCGGGGGCCAGGGGGTGGGCTCCGGTGCCGTCGGCGGCGATGCGGGTCAGGGCGGTGGAGGAGCCCAGGTCACGGCTGACGACGAAGCTGCCGTCCGGGAGTTGAGCGAGACCGTTGGGCATGCGGAGGCCGGAGGCGGCGGTGGTGACCGTGCCGGTGGTGAGGTCTACGGACTGGATGGAGCCGTCGGGGGTGTCGGTGAGGCCGCTGCGGAGGGTGTTGCCGGAGTTGATGTAGGCGGTGGCGCCGGAAACCACTATGCCGCCGGGGGATTCGATGGGGGCGACGGTGGAGAGGGCGCCGTCGGGGGTGAGGCGTCGCAGGGCGCCGCCGCTGCCGGTGAGCGACAGTTCGGAGAGCAGCAGGCCGCCGCGGCCGTCGAAGGCCAGGTTCTCGAGAGTGCCGTGGCCGGAGGCGATGGTGGATTTGGCCCAGACGCCGCACTCGGCGATTTCGGGTGTAGCACCGGCGGTTCCCGGGGCGATGAGGGTGAGCAGGATGCCGAGTTGAGTCGCGGCGAGGCCGCCGGTGAGTGCCTTCCGAATGCGCATCGATTCAACCTAACCGCTGGTGGCGAGCGAAATCTACTGTCGCTCAGACAGTTTCAAATGAAAGTATCAGTGCACATTGCGTAACAGCATTACGGGCCAGCTCAGCGGGTGAAGTCCCTCACAGTGATCGTTCACAAACCGGGGCCCTCACCGGCCGAAACCCGCGTCGGCACGGATGTCTCAGACGATTCGCCGCCATCGGCCCGGTCGCATGCGTAGTTACCGTCGGGTAGCCTCAGTTCATCACCGTTTCGGATTGCATTTCTTCGCCCTTTCAGGAGTCCCTGTGCTGCATTCTCGATTCGAGGCGATCGGCGCCTATCTACCGTCGAAACGCGTCACCACCGAAGAGCTCGTCTCGCAATTGAAGGAGGCGCCGGGCTTCGATCTCGAACGAATCACGGGCGTCAAGGAACGTCGCTTCCGCGATACCTCCCCGGAGAACACCGAAGACTCGTTCACCCTGGCCATCAATGCCGTCGAAGACTGTCTGTCCAGGTCACAGTACTCGGCCGCCGATCTGGACGTGATCATCTCCACCTCGATCACGCGCAGCAAGGAGGGCACCAAGATGTATATGGAGCCCTCGTTCGCGGGCTCCATCGCAAAGGCCATCGGCGCTCGCGCGGATGTCATTCATTTCGATCTGTCGAATGCGTGCGCCGGAATGCTCACCGGCACCTACATTCTCGATCGAATGATTCGCTCGGGTGCGGTGCGCCGCGGAATTGTCGTCTCCGGCGAGGCGATCACGCCCATTGCGGAAACCGCCGTCGCGGAAATTTCCGAAAAGTACGATCTGCAATTCGCCTCACTCACCGTCGGCGACTCCGGCGCGGCCGTGGTGCTGGATCAGGCCGTCGACGACAACGACAAGATCCACTACATCGAGCTCACCACCGCCTCGGAGTACTCGCACCTGTGCCTCGGTATGCCGAGCGACAAATCGCAGGGCGTGGCGCTGTACACCGATAACCGCAAGATGCACAACGAGTCCCGCTTCCTGCTGTGGACCGATACGCAGGGCGGATACCTCGACAAGCAGGGCACCACCTTCGCCGACGAGCAGTTCGACTACATGATCCACCACCAGTTCGGCGCCGGGGCGATCCCGTTCATCAACGCCATCGCCCAGCGCGAGTTCGGCGTGCCCATGCCGCCCGACCTGAACGTCATCGAGAAGTACGGAAACACGTCCACCACTTCGCATTTCATTGTCCTGCACGATCAGCTGAGCCAGCAGGCCATTCCGTCCGGATCCAAGGTCCTGATGGTCCCCGCCGCCTCCGGCGTCGTCGCGGGGTTCCTGTCCACCACGATTTCGTCTCTGAAGGTCTGAGGTCTGCCATGGGCGTGCGCATCAAATCCACCGGAACCAGCCGGGCCGGGGACACTTTCAGCATTGTCGAGCACAGCGCGGCGGCGGCGCGGCAGGCCATGGAGCGGGCCGGGGTGCGGCCCGATCAGGTCGGCGTGCTCATCAATGCCGGCATCTTCCGCGACTCCAACACCGTGGAACCCGCTGTCTCGGCGTTGATTCAGAAGGCGGCCGGCATCGGGCTCGACTACGAGAAGAACGATCCGCGGTCGTTCTCCTTCGATCTCATGAACGCCGGTGTCGGCGTGCTCAATGCGGTGCAGGTGGCGCAGTCCATCCTGGCGACCGGCAGCGCCGAGCACGTGCTGGTCGTCTCCGGCGACACCCACCCTTCGCTGAAGCGGGCCGCCGCCGATGACGAATTTCCCTATGCCACTTCGGGTGCCGCGCTCCTGCTCGAGCGCACCGAGGATCCCGAGGGCTTCGGGCGGGTGCACACCGCGACCGAATCCGGCTCGCCCGCCATCGAGTCCTATGTCGATGTCGCCACCATGGGCGCGCGGGGCCGCGAGCTCATGACCGTGGTGCGCGAGCCCGGGGCCGAGGACCGCTTGGTCGCCCTCGCCGCCGATGTGGCGCGGCAGGCGCTGGCCGAGGCCGAGATCGACCTGGTGAGCACCGCGCTCATCGCCTCCACCGTGACGCCCGGCTTCCCGGAGCGGCTGGCCGCCGAACTCGGCATTGCGGCGAGCTCGGTGCGCACTCCCGATCTGTCCCAGGGCGATCCGCACACCGCCGCCCTGCCGCTCGCGTACGACCGTGCGGCGGCCGATGATTCGCTGCGCGAGTTCACCCGGGTGCTGTTCGTGGCGGCGGGCGCGGGCCCGTCGGCGGCCGCCGTGCTCTACCAGCTGCCCGCCCCGGTGGGAGCCGCGGCGTGACGACCGCGACCTATTGGCAGGCCATCGACCGCTTCCGCGCGGTCGTGGCCGCCGATCCGGACCGGGAGGCGGTGATCTTCCCCGCCGGAATCGCCGCCTCCGGTCTGCCGGAATACCGGCATCTCACCTACCGGGAACTCGACGACTGGTCCGACACCATCGCCCTGCGGCTCACCGCGGCCGGTGTCGGGCGCGGCACCCGCACCATCGTGCTGGTGCTGCCGAGCCCGGAGCTGTACGCGATCATGCTGGGCCTGTTGAAGATCGGCGCGGTGCCGGTGGTCATCGATCCGGGCATGGGCCTGCGCAAGATGCTCAACTGCCTGCGCGCCGCGAATGCCGAAGCCTTCATCGGCATTCCGCAAGCGCATGCGGCACGGGTGTTGTTCCGCAACTACTTCCGCCAGGTGCGGGTGGCCATCACGGTCGGCCCGCGCTGGTTCTGGGGCGGACCGACCTTGCAGAGCTGGGGAACGCCCACAGCGGCGCGCCCGGGCACCGCGGCCGATCGCGTTCGCGAGCATGTGAGCCCGAAAGTCGCCGCGCGACTGGACGAACTGCTCACCACCTTGGAAGGCGCACGTTCCGGTAGCGCCGCCACAGCGGTCACCGATCCCCGGTTCGACGCCGCAACGCTCGCCGACCGCGTGCCCGCCCCCGCCGATGAAGTGCTGCTCATCGCCTTCACCACGGGCAGCACCGGCCCGGCCAAGGCCGTGGAAATGACCCACGGAAACCTTTCCGCCATGGTCGATCAGGTGCATGCCGCCCGCAATCGGGTCGAGCCCGGCACCTCACTGATCACCCTGCCGCTGGTCGGCATTCTCGACATGCTGCTCGGCTCACGCTGCGTCCTGCCGCCGCTGATTCCGAGCCAGGTGGGTTCCACCGAACCGGCGCACGTGGTCGATGCCATCAACCGATTCGGCGTGCGGACCATGTTCGCCTCCCCGGCCGTGCTCATCCCCCTGCTGCGGCACCTGGAGAAGCACAAGACGACGGTGCCGACGCTGCACAGCATCTACTCCGGCGGCGCGCCCGTGCCCGACTGGTGCATTGCCGGACTGCGCGACGTCCTGGCCGAGGACGCCGAGGTGCACGCCGGCTACGGCTCCACCGAGGCGCTGCCCATGTCGACCATCGAATCGCGGGAGCTGCTGGACGGACTGGTCGAGCGCGCCCACAACGGCGAGGGCACCTGCATCGGACGCCCGGCCGAGGGCGTGCGGGCGCGGCTGGTCGCCATTACCGATGAGCCGATCCCGACCTGGGCGGACGCGCAGGCACGCGAGGCCGAACTGGCCGCCACCCGCGGCATCGGCGAACTGGTGGTCGCCGGGCCGAATGTGAGCACTCGCTACTACTGGCCGGAACAGGCCAATGCCGCGGGCAAGATCGCCGACGGCGACGTGATCTGGCACCGCACCGGCGATCTGGCCTGGATCGACGATCAGGGCCGGATCTGGTTCTGCGGCCGCAAGAGCCAGCGTGTGCAGACCGCGGACGGCCCCATGTTCAGCGTGCAGGTCGAGCAGGTCTTCAACACCCTTCCCGGCGTGGCGCGCACGGCGCTGGTCGGGGTCGGCCCGCGCGGCGCGCAGCGGCCGGTGCTGTGCGTCGAAGCCGAGCCGGGCGCGGACCAGGTCGGCATCGCCCTGCGATTGCGCACGCGGGCAGCCGAATTCGAGATCACCGCGAAGATCTCGGAGTTCCTGTTCCACCCGAAGTTCCCGGTCGACATCCGACACAATGCCAAGATCGGCCGCGAACAGCTCGCGGTCTGGTCGGCACAGCAGCTCGGAGAGGACACACCACGATGAAAACCACTGCACTGCGGGCGGTTCCGGTACTCGGCTGGCTCTACCTGGCCGTCGGACTGCTCCTGGTCCTGGCCGGGCACGCGCCCGCCAACCGGTTCCTGCGCATCGTCTTCTGGATCGACGCCTTCCTGAGCATCATCGTGCACGCGGCGCAGATTCCGGCCGCGCTGCGTGCCGCCCAGGGCAGTGACCGGTCCCCGCTGGAGACCGCGGTCATGACCCAGATCTTCGGACTCACCTGGTGGAAGACGCAGGAGGCGGCGTGAAGGCCCTTGTCACAGGCGCGTCGGGCTTCCTGGGCGGCGCCATCGTGCGCCGCCTGGTCCGCGACGGCGACTACGAGGTGGCGATTCTGGTGCGGCCCACCAGCAATCTGCGCGATCTCGCCGATGTGATCGACCGGGTGGAGGTGCGCCACGGCGACCTCACCGATCTCGCCTCGCTGGTGCACGCCACCAAGGGCGTGGATGTGGTGTTCCACAGCGCCGCCCGGGTGGACGATCGCGGCACCCGCGCGCAGTTCGTGGCCGAGAACCTCACGGCCACTCAGCGATTGCTGCGGGCGGCGCGCAACAACGGCGCCTCGCGCTTCGTATTCATCTCCAGCCCCAGCGCCATGATGGACCGCGACGGCGGCGATCAGATCGATATCGACGAGTCGGTGCCGTACCCGCACCGCTATCTCAACTACTACTCGGAGACCAAGGCGGCCGCCGAACGCTTCGTACTGGATTCCGACACCAAGGATTTCACCACCTGCGCGCTGCGGCCCCGCGCGATCTGGGGCGCGGGCGACCGATCCGGGCCGATCGTGCGACTGCTCAGCCGCGCCGCCGCCGGCTCGCTGCCGGACGTGTCGTTCGGCAAGGACGTGTACGCCTCGCTCTGCCATGTCGAGAATATCGCCGAGGCGTGCGTGCGGGCGGCGGCCTCCGAGAAGGTCGGCGGTAAGGCGTATTTCGTCGCCGATGCCGAGAAGACCAATGTGTGGGACTTCCTCGGCGAGGTGGCGACCGGGCTCGGGTACGAGAAGCCGTCCCGGCAGCCGAATCCGCGCGTCCTGAACGCGGTGGTGGAGATCATCGAAACCATCTGGCGCATACCGTTCATCGCCACGCGCTACTCGCCGCCGCTGTCGCGCTACGTGGTGGCGCTCATGACCCGCACCGCCACCTATGACACCGGAGCGGCCGCACGGGATTTCGGTTACCAGCCGATCGTGGACCGCGATCGCGGGCTGGCCGAGTTCCTGGCCTGGCTCGAAACCCAGGGCGGCGTCGTCGAATTGACCAAGAACCTGCGGTGACCGCAGCAGAGCAGTAGAGGCGCGCATGAACACCTTCCGGCGACCCATTTCGCCCACCGAACTCATCTACTTCCCGATGCGGGAACTGGCGCCGCCGTTCCTCATGCAGCTGGTGGTCGAGGGCACGGGCGATCTGGCGCCGGAAGAGCTGCGGCGCGCGGTAGCCGTTGCGTCCGAGGCGAATCCGGGCGCGCGGCTGCGGCGCGACGGCGGATACTGGGTGGACAGCGGCGTCGCGCCGGCGGTCCGCGCGGTCGAGCACACGCTGAACAATCCGGAGCTGGAAGCCGATCCGGTGCTGACCACCCCCATCGGCCCGACTCCGGAATCGACCGTCGAGGTGCTGCTGCTCACGGGCGCGCCGACCACCATCGTGTTCCGCGTGTTCCACGGCGTCATGGACGGCATGGGCATGATCATGTGGGTGACCGATGTGTTCCGGGCCCTGCGCGGCCTGGAACCGATCGGCGCGGCCGACCCCGTCGCCGATGCCGAACTGGTCGCCAAGGTCGGCGCACCCGGCCGCCCCACCCTCATGCAGCCGCGTTTCCGCTCCGCCGTCGGCCACGGCCCGCAGGATCCGGGCGAACACCGGCATCTGCTGCGCCACCGCACCATTCACGCCACCGGACCGGGCGCCATGGTGCGGGTCGCGGCCATCCTGGCCGATGAAGGCGGTCCGGTCTCGCGCATCATGATCCCGGTCGATCTGCGCCGCCACGATCCGGATCTGCGCTCCACCGGGAATCTGGCACTGCCGCTGTTCCTCGACGCCCGCCCGGGGGTGACCTGGCAGCAGCTCAATGCCGACAAGAAGATCGGCCTGCAGGAGCGCCGCGAGCTCAATCAGATGGACAACAGCGGTCTCACCAAGCTCCCGCCCGCCGTCGGCCGCACGCTGCTGCGCGGGCTGAACTGGATGGGGTCGCGCCTGGGCCGGAACCTCGCCTCCGCCACCGTTTCCCATATGGGCCGCTACGACCTCGACGAACTCGCGAGCCCGCACTTCGCACCCACCTCGATCTACATCCTGCCCCAGCACAGCGTGGCCATGCCGCTGCTGTTCGGCCTGACCGAATGCGGTGGCCGCACCGAGCTCACGGTGTCGGCGCGCAGCGGGCGCGGTATTCCGGCGCGCTTGGACGCCTTGCTCGATCGCATTGTGAAGACGCTCGAAAACGAACTACCCCAAACGGATTCAGCCGCGAAGTGAGATCGGTGGGCCGACGGCGGCCCACCCGCGCGGCGGCTGATGCGGGTCGATAGGAATCCTCATGACGTACTGGGCACGGGTCATCGTCGCGCGACCGAAGACGGTAGTCATCGCGGCCGTCTTGTTCGCCCTGGCCTGCGGGTTGTTCGCGACCGGGCTGGCCGCGCGGGTGAGCGCGGCCGGATTCACCGATCCGGGAGCCGAATCCAGCCGAGTCGACGCCTGGGTCAAAGACCAGCTCGGCCCGCAGAACCCCGACGTCATCGCCATCTACACCGCGCCGGACGGTCAATCGCTCGCCGATATCGGGCCGCGCGTGCAGCAGGCCGTCGAGCGCATCGATCCGGCGCTGCTGAGTCGTCCCGTCGAAACCTATTGGAACAGTTCGCGACAGCAACTCCTGCGGTCCGCAGACGGCAGGCAGGCGGTCGCGGTGGTCTTCGCGGCCGGTGACGACAACCATCGCATCGCGGTCTTCCCCGAAATCGCCGATGCCCTGCGGGTCGACGGCCTCGGCACCCGGCTCACCGGCTACAGCGCCCTCGCCGATGCCATTGCCGCGCAGTCCCGCGAGGATCTGATTGTCGCCGAGGCCATTTCGATCCCGCTCACGGCGATCGTCCTGATCCTGGTCTTCGGCGGCATCGTGGCGGCCTCGCTGCCGGTGCTCGTCGGCACGCTCGCGGTGATCGGCGCCATGGGCGCGGTCGGCCTCATCGCCCGATTCACCGAAGTCAGCATCTTCGCCGTCAATGTGGTCTCCCTGCTGGGTCTCGGATTGGCCATCGACTACGGGCTTTTCATCGTCGGCCGCTTCCGCGAGGAACTCGCCCAGGGCCGCCCGGCTCCCGAGGCCATTGCCCGCACCCTGAACACCGCCGGCCGCACCGTCCTGTTCTCCGCGCTCCTGCTCATGTGCGCGTTCGCGGGCACTTTCGTTTTCCCCCAAGCGGTCCTGCGCTCCCTGGGCTTCGGTGCGATCGCCGCCGTGGGCCTGGCCGCCGCCCTGTCGATCACCGCCCTGCCCGCCATCCTGGCGATCCTCGGTCCGCGCATCTCCAAATGGAGCTGGCGCGCCGACGCTTTCGAGCGCTCCGAACTGCGCGCCCAGCGGTTCTGGGGTCGCGTGGTCACCGCCGTCATGCGCCGCCCGGGTGCGGTGGCAATCGCCGTCGGCGCGATCCTGCTGGTCCTGGCCGCGCCGCTGGCGAGCGTCCGCCTCGGCGATATCGACCACACCGCCCTGCCCGCGGGCAGTGAAACCCGCGCGGCCGTCGAGGAATTGGCCGCGAAGTTCCCCGCCGCCAACAGCGGCGCGACCGTACTGGTGCAGACGGGTTCCGGCGAGCCGCCGCAATCCTCGGCGATCAGCACCGCCCTGCGCGAACTCGGCGCGGTCCCGGGTGTTCGCCAGGCCGTGCACCTCGGCACCCGCGACGACGCCGCCGTCATTCACCTCGCCTTGGCCGCCCCTGACCGCTCCCCCGCCGCGCAGGACATCGTCCGCCACGTCCGCGATCTCGACTTCGACGGCATCGAGCTCCGCGTCGGCGGCGAAAGCGCCGCCACGGTCGACAGCGTCACCGCAGTCCTCGCGAAACTCCCCCTCATGCTCGTGGTCATGGTCGCCGTCACCCTGCTGATGCTGACCCTGGCCTTCCGCTCCCTGGTCCTGCCCCTCAAGGCCGTCCTCATGGCCTTTCTCAGCCTCGCAGCCACTTTCGGCGTCCTCACCTGGATCTTCGACCAGGGTCACCTGGCAAATCTCCTCGGCGTGAGCGTGGGCCCCCTCTCCGGCGGCATGATGGTCCTCATCATCGCCGTGGTCTTCGGCCTCTCCACCGACTACGAGGTCTTCCTGCTCTCCCGCATGGTCGAAGCCCACGAAGCCGGCGCAGGCACCGAGGAATCCGTCCACACCGGAACCATCCAAACGGCCCGCGTGATCACCGCCGCCGCAACCCTTCTCGTCCTCATCACCGGCGCCTTCACCATCTCCCCCCTCACCCCCATGCGCTTCCTCGGCCTCGGCATGGTCATCGCCCTCATCATCGACGCCACCCTCGTCCGCATGCTCCTGGTCCCGGCCCTTGTGAAACTCATGGGCCCGGCCAACTGGTGGACCCCCACCGGCCGCCGCGACCCCCCTCCTGCGAAAACCACTACCCGCAGCACTGATACCGCCGATACCGTCTCTGCATCCTGACCGCAACGGCGCGAGGAGTGCCCGATCACCCGCCGACGCTACGTCGCCCGCGGTGTCCCCGGCGGATACCGCATCTGGGACAACAGGGTTCGCCGCTGGTGGGGTGAAGTTCCACTTGTCATCCCGGCGTTTTTTTGGCCGGGATCTCGCTCCGCCGTGTGGATTCCGGCCAAGAACATGCCGGAATGACTGGCAACGTGTTAGGCCAGTGTTCGGCATAGACCGGATCAGTCGGCCGAACGGGCGGCGAGGACGGCGTCGTACAGCTCTTTTCGGGATGCTCCGGTGGAGGTGGCGACCTCCGCGCAGGCGTCTTTGAGGCGGAGGCCCGCTGCTGCCAGGGCCTCCACCCGGTCGACCAGCGAGGCCGGGTCGGCGGAAACTCGTTGCGCGCCTTCGAGGACGACGGTGATCTCGCCGCGGGCGCCCTCGACGGCCCAGGCGGCCAGTTCGGCGAGGGTGCCGCGGACTACTTCCTCATAGGTCTTGGTGAGTTCACGGCAGACGGCGGCGCGGCGGTCGGGGCCGAGGATTTCGACGGCGTCGGCCAGGCAGTCGGCCAGGCGGTGCGGAGCCTCGAAGAAGGCGCAGGCGCGGGGTTCGGTGACGAGGGTGCGCAGCCATTCCTTGCGCTGGCCGGACTTGCGGGGGGCGAAGCCGTCGAAGCAGAAGCGTTCGACCGGGAGGCCCGACAGGGCGAGGGCGGTGGTCACCGCGGATGGGCCGGGCAGGCAGGTGATGGGGAGGTCGCGTTCCACGCAGGCCGCCACCATGCGGTAGCCGGGATCGCTGACCGAGGGCATGCCCGCGTCGGTGACCAGCAGGACGGTGCGGCCGGATTCGATCTCCTCCAGCAGCATGGGGATGCGGGCGGTCTCGACATGGTCGTAGAAGCTGACGACGCGGCCGGCGATCTCGACATCGAGCGCCTTCGCGAGCGAGCGGGTGCGGCGGGTGTCCTCGGCGGCGACCACATCGGCCGAGGCCAGGGCGTCGCGCAGGCGCTGCGAGGCGTCGCCGATATCCCCCATCGGGGTCGCCGCCAGCACCAGTCGTCCGGCCGCCCTCGGCTCGCCGCTCATCGCACTCCTATCCGCTCTGCCCCACCGTCCGCCCAGCATACGGCCGCCGCACAGCGCACCCGCGCGGCCGTGAGGGCAATGCGCGGTTGAGCGGGAGATGCTGGTCGCCGCTTCGGACCGCCGAGCCGCCACCAGGATGCCGCCCCGGGGAATGCGGCGTCATACGGCCGACCCGACTCCCTTGTGGCGTCCGCAGATCCCCGTCTCGGGATACGCGCGGGCATCGGCCAGAGGCGGAAGTGGCGGCGCGCGCCGCTTAGGATCGGTTGCGTGACCCAGGTGAGCGACGTGCGACCGGCAGTTCCGGTGGAGAACGGACCGGTACTGTCCAGTCCCGCGCCGCTGCGGCCCTCGCCCGACTTCGGGCCCACGGACTGGGCACGCGGGTGGGTGGTCACGCTGTTCCTGACGGCGGTGGCGGGGCTCACGCGGTTCCTCATGCTCGGGTATCCGACCGATGCCAAGACGCCGGTGTTCGACGAGAAGCATTACGCGCCGCAGGGCTGGCAGGTGCTCACCAATGGCGGGGTGGAGGACAACCCCGGGTACGGGCTGGTGGTGCATCCGCCGGTCGGCAAGCAGATGATCGCGCTGAGCGAGGCCATCTTCGGATACACGCCGTGGGGGTGGCGGTTCGCCTCGGCCGTGTGCGGAACGCTCATGGTGCTGTTGGTGATTCGCATTGTCCGGCGGATGTCGCGATCCACGCTGATCGGCGCGTTCGCGGGCATTCTGCTGATCTGCGACGGGCTCACCTTCGTCTCGTCGCGGCTCGGGATGCTCGATATCTTCCAGGCCTTCTTCGTGGTCGCGGCCTTCGGCTGCCTCATTGTGGATCGCGACGACATGCGGATGCGCATGGCTCAGGTCGATGCCGAAGGACGGTTGGACGACAGCGAATTCGGGCCGCGCTTCGGGGTGCGCTGGTGGCGGTTCGGCGCGGGCGTCATGCTCGGACTGGCCTGCGGGACCAAATGGTCCGGAATCTACTGGGTGGTCGCGTTCGCGGCACTGAGCCTGGCCTTCGACCTGGCGGCGCGGCGCGGATACCGGATCAGGCGGCCCTGGGCGGGCACCGCCCTCCGCGATCTCGGGCCGACCGTGTACGCGCTGGTCGCGGTTCCACTGCTGGTGTACCTCGGCTCCTGGTCGGCCTGGTTCGCCTCCGAGAGCGGGTACGACCGGTACGCGGTGGGCGTGCGGGTGGGGCGGGACGGCATGTTCTCCTGGGTGCCGGATGCCTTCCGCTCGCTGTGGTTCTACGGGGGTGAGGTGCTCACCTTCCATGAGGGGCTGACCAATTCGGCGGGCAACCACCATCCGTGGGAGTCGAAACCGTGGACGTGGCCGATGGGTCTGCGGCCGATGCTCTACTACTACGCCGACACCAATGTGACCGGGTGCGGGCAGTCGCAGTGCGTGAAAGCCGTGATGGCGATCGGCACGCCGGCCATCTGGTGGCTGGCGTTCCCGGTGCTCGGCTGGGCCATCTGGCGGAGCTTCGTGCGCCGGGACTGGCGGTACGCGGCGGTGCTGGTCGGGTACGCCGCCGGGCTGCTGCCCTGGTTCCTGTCCCTGGACCGGCAGATGTACTTCTTCTACGCCGTGCCGCTCGCCCCCTTCCTCGTGATGGCCATCGCCCTGGTGCTCGGCGATGTGCTCGGCCACGCCCCACCCAGCGGGCGGCGACTATCGGGTATGCCCGACTGGCAACACCTTTCACCGCCCAGTGAGCGACAAGGCTTGGGGCTCTTGCTCGTCTGCCTCTACCTCGCCCTGGTGATCGCCAACTACATCTGGCTGTGGCCGATTCTGACGGCGATGCCGATCACCCCCGGAAGCTGGCACGAACACCTCTGGCTCCCGAGCTGGAGGTAGTCGTGGGGGCTACGCCCCCACACCCCCAAGAGAAGGGGAAATTCGGGGGCAAAGCCCCCGAACCCCCAAGGGCGGAGTGCGAAGTGAGACCGAGAAGGTCAAGGGGCGGTGCGGGTTTCGCCCAGGGCGGCGCGTAGGTAGCGGAGGGCGGCGTCGTCGTCCAAGCCGAGGCGGCGGATTACGGCGACGTATTCGGTGGCGGCGCGGCCGGCTACGTCGCGGGTGGGGTCGCCGGAGGAGGCGATGAAAGAGCCGAGGCGGCCTCGGGTTTCGAGGACGCCGTCCTGTTCGAGTTCGCGGTAGGCGCGGGCCACCGTGTTGGGGGCGAGTTTGAGCTGGGCGGCGAGGGCGCGGACGGTGGGGATCTTGGTTCCCGCGGCCAGTTCGCCGGAGCGGACGCGGGCGACTATGCCCTGGCGCAGCTGCTCGTACGGGGGGACCGTCGAGTGGTGGTCAACCGGGATGTCCAGCATGGCTTTTCACACCTCGTCACGCGACAGCGGGCAGGACATGCAGCGCGGGCCGCCCCGGCCGGAACCCAATTCGGAGCCGGGGATGGGCAGGACTTCGATTCCGGCGTCGGCGAGCCGCGCATTGGTCATTTCATTGCGTTCGTAGGCGACGACCACGCCCGGTGCGACCGCCAGGGTGTTGTTGCCGTCGTCCCATTGCTCGCGTTCGGCGGTGACGCCGTCGAGCCCGGTGTCGATGACCCGCAGCTTGCCGATGCCCATGGCCTTGGCCGCGGCGGGCAGGAACGGGTCCGGGCCGTGCATGCTCACCGTGCCGTCGCCCTCTTTATGAATGGTGAACGCGCACAGCGAATCCTGAATGGCCGGGTACATCACCACCGCATCGGTGTCGACCATGGTGCACACGGTGTCCAGGTGCATGGTGGCGCGGTTCTGCGCGATCGGCACCGCCAGCACGGTGTGCGCGAGATCGTCCTCGAACAGGCTGCGCGCCAAGGCTTCCGCGCCCGCGGGTGTGGTGCGCTCGCCCACGCCGACCGCCACCACGCCCTTGGCCAGCAGCAGCACGTCACCGCCTTCGATGGGCGCGGTATGCGATTCGTAGGCGCGGCGCACGTTCAGGAACCGCGGATGGAAGGCGTAGATGAGGTCGGTGAGCGAGGTCTCGCGCATGCGGGCGCGCAGGGCCAGCGAGGTGATGGCCACCCGCGGGCCCACCCAGAACGAGGAATCCCGGGTGAACAGCAGGTTCGGCAGCGGGTCGATGACGAAATCGTGCCCGTGATGCATGCGCACGACCAGCGAGTGGTGGTCGGGACCGAACGGCAGCTCATCGAAGGTCATGCCGGACATGAGGATCTGCGCCAGCTCCGGTGCGGGCACCGTGCGCAGGTGCGCGGCCAGTTCGTCGGCGAGCGCGTGCCCCAGCCGCCGTGCATCCACCGCGCCGGAGATGCCCTGTATGCGGGCGGCGCCGCTGACCGCGAGGGTCTCGGTGAGCAGATCCGCCAGCAGCAACACCTCCACGCCCCGCTCCCGCAACACACCGGCGAAGATGTCGTGCTCCTGCTGTGCCCGCTCCACCCAGGGGATGCCGTCGAACAGCAACTGGTCATTGTTGCGCGGGGTGAGCCGGCGCAGTTCGTCACCGGGCCGGTGCAGCAGCACCGTGCGCAATGTACCGACCTCCGAGGTCACGGAAAACGGTCGCGCCGGGGGCGCAGCCTTGGTTCCCATATCCTGACGGTAGTTCGTAGCGGCAAAGATGGCATGCAATTCGCGGCGGCGAAAAACCTCGACTAGTGTTGAGGTATGCAGACCGCGTCCTGGCAAGCGAAGGAGCTGACACCGGGCCAGCTGGCACAACGTGCGGGAGTTTCGGTGTCCGCCTTGCATTTCTACGAGCGTGAGGGGTTGATCACAGCCCGCCGAACCAGCGGCAACCAGCGCCGCTACCCCCGGGAAACCCTGCGGCGGGTGGCGTTCATACGGATCTCACAGCGTGTCGGGATTCCGTTGAGCGATATCCGGGAGGCCCTCGACAACCTCCCCGACGGCCGCACCCCCACCCGCCGCGACTGGGAGACCCTCTCCACCGCCTGGCGCACCGAACTCGACGACCGCATCGAGCAACTGATCCGCCTGCGCGACAACCTCACCGGCTGCATCGGCTGCGGCTGCCTGTCCCTGGGCACCTGCAAGATCGTCAACGCCCACGACCACCTCGGCGACGAAGGCCCCGGCGCCCGCGTCCTGGACACCCACGCGCTGGAAACCTGCACCAAACCGCAAGCGGACGCCTGCTACCCGACCACCCCCAAAGCCACCTCGGCCTAGAGTCTCCACCCGAGTTTCACGGTCACCCCGCTCATCCCCAACCTCCCGTCGGGGTTTCGGAGGCTGGCCCCTGAGCGCCCCGCCCCTCCCCAACCCCCGGGTTTCAGGGGCTTGCCCCTGAGAGTTCGGAGAGTTGTTATCTCTGGTCTTTGGGCAGGAACGTCGTGAACAGGTCGTTGGCGCGGGCCATGGTGAATTCGTAGGGCCAGGCGAATTTGCGGGCCCACCAGTAGCCGAAGCGGATGTCGAATTGGGTGTGGATCAGGTAGGTGCCCTTTTCGACGCCGCGGAGGATGGCGTCGGCCACCTCTTCCGGTTTCTTGGCGTGGCGGCGGAATCGCTTGATCCAGGCTTGGATTCGCGGGTCGTCGCGGTCGGCGCCGACGATGTCGACGGTGTGCACCAAGGGGGTATCGACCGCACCCGGAACCACGAGGTGGACCTTGATGTCGTGGCGGGCGAGGTCGAAGCGGAGGACTTCGGAGACGCCGCGGAGGCCGAATTTGCTGGCGCTGTAGGCGGCGTGCCAGGGGAAGGCCAGCAGGCCGGCGGCGGAGGAGACGTTCACCAGGGCGCCACCGCGTTTGGCTTCGACCATGGGTGGGACGAAGTTCTCGATGATGTGGATGGGGCCCATGAGGTTGACGTCGATCATGCGCTTCCAGTGGCGGTGCTCGAGGTTTTCGACCGTGCCCCAGGTGGAGATGCCGGCGATGTTCATGACGATGTCGAGCGAGCCGAGTTGCTCGTGCACCTGCTTGGCGAAGGCGGTGACGGCGTCGTAGTCGCTGACGTCGAGGGCTTGGGCGAAGTCGACGACTCCGCCTGTGGCGCGGACGGATTCGACGGTCTCGGCGAGTCCGTCGGCGTTCACGTCGGTGAGCACCAGTCGCGCACCCTTGCGCGCCGCCGCCAGGGCGGTGGCGCGGCCGATACCGCTCGCCGCGCCGGTGATCAGGGTCTTCTTGCCACTCAGGCTTCGTTTGGCCACGCGCATCCATCCTCAAATTGACAGCTTTGTCAGTCGGCACGCTACTACGCGAACACTATTGTTCGCGAGTCGGCGGACGGTCCGGCGCGCCCCTATTTCCCGGGGCGTCGATCGATTTCTCCGCAGGTCGTATTGCCCGGTGACGCCGGACCGAAACCCCGCGTGATCAGGGTCGGCCCGAACCGGGTAGGTCCAGGTCCAGGGCGATCCGCCCGGCCGCCAGATGCGCTTCCACCTCATCGGCGGGCATGGGCCGCGCGATCAGGAACCCCTGCGCGCGATAGCAGCCCAGCGCCACCAGCGTGCGCGCCGCCACGGTCGTCTCCACACCCTCCCCCACCACGCCCAGCCCGAACGAACCAGCCAGCCCCACAATGGATTTCACAATCGCGAGATCATCCGCACTGGCGCCCAGCCGCTGCACGAACCCGCGGTCGATCTTCACCGCGTCCACCGGCAGCGCCTTCAGATGCGACAGCGACGAATACCCGGTCCCGAAGTCGTCGATGGCGATCTGCACCCCCATCCGCTTGAGCCCCCGCAGGGTCACCTGCGTACGCGCCAGATCCTGCACCACCACATGCTCGGTGATCTCCAGACACACCGACGACCCGTCGATCCCGAACCGCCGTAGCACCCCCTCCATGGTCTCCACGAAATCGAGGCTCACCAACTGCACCGGCGACACATTGATCCGAATCACCACATTCGACGCCAGCCCCCGCCGCCGCCACTGCGCGAACTGCTCACACGCCGACCGAATCACCCACCGCCCCAACTCCCCCGCCAAATTGGTAGCCTCGGCGACCCCGACGAACGCCCCGGGCGGCAACAACCCCCGCGTCGGATGCTGCCAGCGCACCAGCGCCTCCAGCGCCACCACCCGCCCGGTCCGCAAATCCACCTCGG
The DNA here is from genome assembly GCF_042672265.1 of Nocardia sp. NPDC127526. Lineage (NCBI taxonomy): Bacteria > Bacillati > Actinomycetota > Actinomycetes > Mycobacteriales > Nocardiaceae > Nocardia > Nocardia sp. NPDC127526. The sequence goes on from NZ_JBHXVO010000007.1 coordinate 39,291, forward strand.
GCTGATAGTGCAGCAGCAACGACCCGTCCGAAACGGCGCTGCGGAGGTTCAACTCCACATCGTCCTGCAGCTCGAACTGCGCCCGCATCGCATCGGTGAACACCGCAACTCCGTTGCCACCGCTGGACTTGGCCGACAGCAGCGCGTGGTCGGCCCGACGTAGTACATCTGCTACCGTGGTCTCGCCTGGAATGCCCAGGGCGACACCGACACTCGCGCCACGGCTGACGGTTTCTCCCCCGACTGTCACCCGCCGGGCGATGAGCTGCTGGATCCGAATGGCCACCGCTTCCGCGGCTGCCGCGTCCATTGGCTTGGCCGGCACAATGACGAACTCGTCACCGCCGAGCCGCGCGATCATGTCACCGGGCTCCAGATTCTCGCGTAGCCGTGCCGCCAGCTTACGAATGAAGTTGTCTCCAGCTGTATGCCCGAGAAAATCGTTGAGAGCCTTGAGTCGGTCCAAATCGAGGAAGAACGCGGCCACAGGTCCCGGATTGCCGGTTCTGAGCCGTTCTTCCATATGTTCGAGTAATGCCCGCCGGTTGGCGAGCCCGGTCAGATCGTCGTGCATGGCGATGTATCTGAGCCGTTCCTCGGCTACCACGCGCGCCTGGAGCTGGGCGAACAACGCGGCAATCGCCTTGAGTACATTGAGTTCCCGCGTACTCCACTCGCGGTCACCCTTCTTGATGAAGCCCAGCACGCCGGTGGGCACGCCGCGCGACACCAGTGGCACCGCAGCCATCGAGACCTCGGGAATACCCACCGTGCGTTCGATGGTGTGCTGGTAATCCGTGGATTCCGGAGTAGGACGTACAACGATCGGCTCGGTGCGATGCTCGAGCTGCGCGAACACCGAGTCCGATGCCTCATCGAAGTAGATGACCCGCAACGGGTCGGGATCTATAGGCGGTCGTAGCGGCCATTCCGCGACAAGTTCCGACGCCCGGCGGTCAGGATCGGTATGACGCAAGTAGCACACGTCGACATCGAAGTGCTCGACCAGCCATGACAGCACCCGCTCACTCGCCGCCACCATCGCGGTGGCGTCGACCCCCATCAACTCTGCGGCGACCTGAGTCACCAGTGAGTCGAGCGTCTGCCGAGGCACTCTGTCTCCGATCGCACTAGCTGCGCGGGGCGGGTTCCGGTACGGGGAGCCGCCGACTTCGCAGTGTGGCGGCCGGCGCGTAGCTCAGGCGCAGCACCAGCGCCGCGACTTCGGTATCGGGCACTCCCAACAAGTCCAGAAAACGACCCTGAAGTGACGTTAGTGTATCGGCGAACTCCGGGGAAACCGCGCCCAACTCCTCGGGACGTCGAGCGAACAGGAAAATCGGCGATGTCGGATGCACGGCCAACCCCTGACGTTGCGCTTCGATCCACACTCGCTGAAGTACCTCTCCCGCACGCGCATAATCAGCCAGATCACTCGTGTCCAGGGCCGGGGCCGGGAACGTCACCACCGCGACCGCCGAACCCGATGCCGTCCGGACCCGAGTTCCTTCGCCCAGTGCGGCGCCCCCGCCTACGGCGCGCACCTGTGCCAGCACCTCGGCGCGCCGAATGATATCGAGTTTGGCCAGCTCATCGGGTGCGAGTTCGAGAGTGCGCAAGTCCAAACCGGTACGGGAATCCTCACCCGGCAAACGCAACTCGGAGAACATCTCCGCGTGCATCCGGGGTGTGAGATAGCGCGTGCGATCCGATGCGGCGAGAATAGCGGCGGCGGATTCTATACCGGGTCGATCGATGACCGCGCGAACATTCCCGCCCGCGGCAATCGCTACCTCGGCGAGAGCTTCCAGCACCGAGGGGGCCAATGGCTCGCCAGAACCGAAGTTGCGGTTGGTATGCCGATCCAGCAACGCCGGATAGTCGCGAGCCAACGCCGGATCGCTGCCATCGCTCAGCCTCAGCGTCGCGGTGAGCGGTACCACCCCGCCGGTGCTGAGTTCATCGCCGCCGAGCAGGCCGAGCGCAGCAGCGGTGGCACGCGCGTTGTAGAGTGCAGCACCCACCGCCAAAGCGCTCGCGCGGTAACCGATGTCCATGAGCGAGCTGCGCTCGGGCGCAAGCGAAATTGTGATTTTGTCCGTATCTGCATGCAGCGCCCACGGCTGCGTGTTGCCGCCGGACGGCGCCTGCTGCGCGCTCGCCAGGACGGCCGAGACGCCTGCTTGCGGAATCTGCGTGGCAATCGATTCCTCCGGCCACGCCAGTTCGGCGACCGGTGCCGGTTCGGCGAGCGAGTCGAGCCCGCTGTCCAGATCGATTCGGGTGCGTCCTGATGGCAGTTTCAACCCCAATCCGATGCGGCGAACGGCTGCGGCTGCGCTGGCGCCGCCGAGCTGCACGTCTCCGCCCAGTTGCGGCCAGCCGTTCAAGGACTGCCCGATCTCCACGAGACTCGCGGCAAGGCGATCGGATACGTTGCTGCCGTCCACGATTCGCAGTGCGAAGGGCGTCTTCTCACGAGTGGACAGCCCACGCAGATCGGCAGCGGTGATATCACCCATCAGTCCGTGGAAAGGTGGCCGATCCGGTTCGAGATCGAAACGCTCCACATCGAGGAGCCCACGATCGCTGGTCTCCATGAGCAGCGGCAATCGATGGCGGCGAGCGGCTTCGCGGATGGATAGCTTGATATCGAGCGAATCACAGACCTCGACGACGAGCGACAAGCCATCGAGGAAGGTATCCATGTTCGCATCGGTGATGCCATCGGCGAAAACCTCTACCGGGAGATAGGGATCCAGCTCGGCAATCCGGCGGGCAGTGACTACCGCCTTGTTGACGCCGACGTCGAATAGCGTGCCGGGCACTCGGTTCAGATTTGTGAGTTCGATCGCATCGAAATCGGCAAGACGAATTCGGCCGCAGCTGCCCTCCATCGCCAAGGTATGCGCGACAGCGTGCCCGACGCTCTGCCCGATTACACCAACCGTTTGTTTTGCCAATTCATCTTGCTCGAGTCGGGTGATCTTGTTGCGATTGCGATCCAACCTAACCGCCCGCAAAAGCCTTGGCCCGGGTATCCCGACTACCGCACGCCGCCATGGATAGAAGGCCCAACGGTCCGCATCCGGACCTTCATCGAGCTCCGGATGCGCTACGAGAGCAGCGAATTCGGCCCGCAACGACGAACGTAGATCGGTGAACTCGATCCGCCCGTCCGAGCGCAGGCCTGCCAGAGTCCGGGCATCACCAGCATCGGATGCATCCAACAATTGCGGCCGGTAATCGTTCGCCGCGAGGTGATCGAGCGTCATGCCTGCGCCAACCCGGCGGCTCTGTTCCACGCCGAAACCCGCTGTGCAGCAAGCTCGGCCTGCTCCGCTTCGATCAGCGGGAGCTGCGATTCGACGGCGAATCGTTCATAGGTGCGCATATCCCACCAGAGTGCGACTGTTGCGTATTGATCGTTGGGGTACGGCACAGAAGGAATCCACCACGCCACAGTCCCGCCGCTTACTCGCCAGCCTTCGGCGACGGTATCGGCCGCCGTACTGAGCGCGTAGCGCACTCCGATCGCCTGGGGGATGTGGATCGTGGTGCGAGCCAGCGCATTGCGCAATGCACCGCGGTGCTCGGACTTGTGATCGATCCAGGCCGATTTGAACTCCACGACACCTTCGGGAATTCGATCGGCGATCACACGTCGCAGAGCCAACTCACCCGGATGCCCTGCCCACTCCGTGACCGCATGCGCCTCGTCCACGTGCTGGTAAGGGCCTTGGACCCGGGTTCCAGCAACGACCTTCCCGGTTTCGTCCAGCGCGACTACGAACGCCGACGTCGACAGGCCGTCGACCACCGAGTCGTAGGCGAGCACTTCCTCGACACCGAAGCGCTGATAGGACCGCAACGCACCGTCCATGAATTGCTGCCACAGCTCGGGATGCGACCGCGGCGTACAGATCAGGACAAAGCACCCGGAGTGCGCATCAGCAAATCGCAGCGCATGCTCTCCGGGCCGTTCTCCCGGGATTGTCGCAATCACTTCGACAGCCATACAAGTTCCCCACTCCGTTGCTGCGCGGTACTCTGCGCGCCTTCCGGATCTCACTCGATACGGTCGCGTATCAAGTCTGTCCGGCGCAGGCACCTAGGGGAGTATCCGTCACGCCACAGAAATTGTCCAGGCGTCTGGCAAACCTTCCGAAACCCGGATGCCTGTACGGAAATCCACCCCGGTCAAACCATTGCTAACAGTCATGAAACACAATCGGGAGACCGGTCGGTTTCGGTTCAGTTACCGATCAGCTATCACACCAGGATGGAGATGAAGAGTTCCAGATCGGCCGGTCCGGACCAGATCTCGATCTCCTCGCGATAGGCCCGCGTGATCTCCGCGGAGGCCGTCGCGTCGTCGACCTGCGCCCAGACGTCCTCGGCCGGGTCGTGGTAGTCGCCGTTCGGCCGGAAGCGGGCGTACACGCCCTTGGGTACCCGGATCAGGACGTCTCCAACGGGGGCGTCCTCGGGCTCGCGGTATTCGTAGGAGACGAGCACGTTGTAGTTGCCGGCCGGGTCGGGGACGTACACGGTGGCCAGTGGGCGGTCGGCTGCGCTGCTGTTGCGGTCGCGCAGGCGGTCGCGCAGGAACTCGATGAGCTCGCTGTTGCTCACCTTGAAGGAGGGGCGGACGCGGGGCACCACGAGGCCGCCGTAGACGCCGCCGGGGCGCACCACTATCGAGTAGGTCATGGGGCCTCTACCGCCAGGTACAGGTCGATCTTGTAGGCGTGCGGGTAGGTCTCGAAATCACCCGTGTAGGTGCGCTTGATCTGCTTGTGCTCCTCCGCGAAGGCGATCTGGGTCCACAGATCGGTCATGACCTGGGGGAAATTGCCGACCGAGGAGAAGCGGGCATAGGTGCCGCGCGGCAGGCGGGCCACCACGTGGCCGCGGGTGACCGCGTCGAAGGAGCCGCACTGGTAGCCGACGATCTGGGTGTTGTAGGTGCCCAGTTCGGCCGCGTAGTCGGTGTAGGCCGAGGCCAGCGGGCCACCCAGCTCCTGGTGCAGGACGGCCGCCCAGGCCACTTCCAGATCGTGGTCGCGCAGTTCCCCGAGGGCTCGTTTCGGGCTGCGTACCGGCAGCCCGGCAACCCACGTCTCGTCTCGCTCGACGATCTCAAACTGCATGGGTAGGAACTCTCTCGGAGGTTGTGGAACGCACAGCCCGTCGGCCAACCTTCGCCATGCTATCAACCGCACTTCGCGACACCCCGCGACACGACTCAGGTCGTTCCGCTCGGCGCTGCACGCGCGCTGCGATGGAGCTGTGCGCCGGCTGCCGGTGAGCTGACGCATCGCAGCGGAGGCGCTGCGAGCCGGGTGGGTGGCTGCTGCGAACCGCATGACCCGCTCGCGCGGGGCCGCTACACCGAATCGCGGCGGCGGTGCGGCCGGGCCAGCGGAGCGCGCCAGTGCCGCCACAGCGCCAGCAGGCGCAGCCCCACCGCGCCCGCGCCCGCCAAACCTCCTGTCCAGAACGTGTATTGGCCGTAGTGCAGCAGCAGGGCGGTGACCACCGAGCCCAGCAGGGCCGGGACCGCGTACAGCTCGCCGTCGCTGAGCACGCTGGGCGTCACGCCCGCGAGCACGTCGCGCACCACGCCGCCGCCGACCGCCGTGACCACGCCCAAGGCCGCGGCGGAGGTGGCCGAGAGCCCGTGCTGGAAGGCGGTGACGGTACCGGTCACGCAGAAGATGCCGAGCCCGACGGCATCGGCCACCAGCAGCGGCGTGCGCACCAGCCGTCGTGGCGGATGCCAGAAGAAGATGAGCGCCCCGGCCAGCAGTGCGGTGGCGCCATAACTCAGCTGCACGAACGCGGCGGGCGGGATGCGCCCGATGATCAGATCCCGCATGATGCCGCCGCCGGTGGCGGTGCAGATCGCCAGCACGGCAATGCCCACCACGTCGAATCCGCGCCGCACCGCGAGCAGCGCGCCGGACACGCCGAATGCGAACACGCCCACCACATTTCCGGCTCGCTGGGCGCCGTCGACGGCGGTGCCGAGCTCGACGAGGTTACTCATGGGGGCCGCTTCCCTTCGCAGTCGCAAACACTCGGCTACCGGCGCTCAGTATGCCCGGTCGCCACGCCGGGCCATCGCAGGCCGGTCGGGGCGCCGATATGGTTGAGTCGCTTCGTGTGCCGCACAATTGCCCAGCTGGACGGGGATATTGCCGCCTGCCGCGCCTGCCCGCGACTGGTGGCCTGGCGGGAGCAGGTCGCGCGGGAGAAACGGGCGGCGTTTCGTGATGAAAATTACTGGGGCAAACCGGTTCCCGGATTCGGGCCCGAGGATGCCCGGCTGCTGGTGGTGGGGCTCGCCCCGGCGGCGCACGGCGGCAATCGCACCGGGCGGATGTTCACCGGAGACCGCGCCGCCGATGTGCTGATCGCGGCCATGCACGCGGTGGGACTCGCCGATCGGCCCACCAGCCTGCACCGCGACGACGGCCTGCGCTTGCTCGGCGCCCGCGTCACCGCGCCCGTGCACTGCGCGCCGCCGGACAACAAACCCACTCCCCTCGAACGCGATACCTGCCGCCGCTGGCTCGATATCGAACTCGGTCTGCTGGCGCCCACCCTGCGGTCCATCGTCGTGCTGGGCGCGTGGGGCTGGCAGGCGCTCATGCCGGCGCTGATCGAATCCGGTTGGCGGGTACCGAAACCGCGGCCGAAGTTCGGGCACGGGGTGCGGTACCCGCTGGATCCGGTCGCGCCCGGGCGCGCCGAACTGCACCTGTTCGGCTCGTATCACCCCAGTCAGCAGAACACTTTCACCGGCCGCCTCACCCCCGCCATGCTCGAGGCGGTCCTGGGCGATGCGGCCCGGGCCGCGGGGCTGCGCCGGCGGTGAGCCGGGCGCCCGCCGCGCGCCACCCGATACGATGCGGTCGTGAGCAGGGCCGATAACACCACACACGGCAGCGTCGGCTCCCGGGACGCGGCTGCCGCTGCACGAACCGATCAGCCGGAATCCGGCGCGGGCGGTACCGAACCCGCGACCGGCGCGGATGCCTCGTCCAGCATGGTGGCCACGAACGAGCCGGGCGCGCCCGCCCGCGCCAAACGCCGCCGCGCCGACACCCGCCAGCGCCTGCTGGACGCGGCCTTCGACGCCTTCGCCGAGGACGGGCTGGGCCGCACCACCGTCGAGCAGATCTGCGATCGCGCCGGATTCACGCGCGGGGCGTTCTATTCGAACTTCAGCTCCCTGGAGGAGTTGTTCCTCGCCATGTGGGAGCAGCGCTCGGCGCAACTGCTGGAGGGCGTGCGGGCCTTCCTCGACCCCGATATCGATATCGGCGATCCTCGGCAGGCGGTGGAGTACCTGCTCAGCGCGGTCCCGGTGGACGACAAGTGGTTTCGCATCACCTACGAGTTCACCGCGCACGCTTTACGCAATCCGGACCTACGCCGGATGATGGTGGCCCGCGAGGACGCCATCCGCAATGCCCTCATGCCGGTCGCGGTGACCCTGCTGGAGCGCACCGGCCGCCGCGTCCCCGATCCCGGCGCCATGGGCCGCGCCCTGATCGCCGTCCACGACGGCACCGCGACCCAATGCCTGCTGGAACCCGACGACGCCGCCGTCCGCGCCCATCGCACCGACCTGTTCCTGCACGTCGTCGAGGCCTACAGCGAGCCCATCGAACCCTGACCGCCGAACCGCGCCAGCGCCTCGCACACCCGCCGCACGCTGACATCCCGGAACTCCGGCATATCGTGCTCGATCGCATGCAGCACATCGATGGCCGAATCCGTTGCCGCCCAGAAATTCAGCTTCGCGGCCAGCCGGCCATCCAGCTCCAGCCCCCGGCACTCCTGCACGCGCCGAACGAATTCCGCGCCCGCCTCGGGCCACAGATAGCACAGGTCGTAGTCCGGATCCCCGATCTGCGCATCTCCGAAGTCGATCACTCCACTGATCCGATCGCCGGTGAGCAGCAGATGATCCACGCTGATATCCGCGTGGATCAGCGTCGGCGGGTACGCGAAGTTGGCGTCCTCGGCCAGATATCCCTCCCACCGCGCCAGCAGCTCCCGCCCCTCCGCCGCGGGCAGCAAGGGAACCACCTGCGCCCGAATCAGTTCCAGATCCTCCGCGTACTCCGCCCGCATATCGCGTTCTTCGACTTCCAGCTCCCGCGCCCGCTCCACCGGAAACGCGTGCACCTCCGCCATGAACCCGGCAATGGCTCGCGCCGTCTCCTTCTTCTCCAGCAGCCCCCGAGCCCGCCACTCCGCTTCCCCCACCGACTCCCCCGGCACCGCCGGATAAATACAGCACTCCCCCGGCCCGATCGGATTCTCCGCCAGGAAGGCGAACCGCGGAATCTCCAGCGACACCCGCCCCGCCAGCTCCGGCAGCAACCGCGCCTCCTGCGCGATCCCCTCCGCCCCGTCCACCCCCTTCGGCATCCGCACCACGAAATCCTCCGCCCCCACGGTGACCAGCACCGCCACACTCTCCATCCCCTCCCCCAGCATCCGCACCCGCCCCGAGGCCAGCTTCGGCCGCGGCGATCCGGCCAGCATCCCCGCCACCCGCTCCGCCCAATCCCCGACAATCTCCGAATGCGCAGTCATATCCACCCCGCCCATCCTAGGAAAAACCCCCGTCAACCAGCCGATTCGGTCTCCCGCCCAGCCACCTGCTAGAGTCTTCCAACGCAGGCCGGAAACGACCAGCACGGGGCTATAGCGCAGTTGGTAGCGCGCTTCGTTCGCATCGAAGAGGTCAGGGGTTCGATTCCCCTTAGCTCCACACACCAAAGATCCCCAGGCCGTTGGCCTGGGGATCTTTGTGTCTCTTGGCCAGGAGGAGAGCGCGCACATGCCGATGTTCGGACGAGGCGGTGAGCTGAAGGAACTGGCCGCGGATCTCGAGCAGCTGATGCACTGGTTGGACCTGGTGCTGGTCGTGGACTCCGCTGGAAAGATTTTCGATTCCGGAGCCGACCCGCGGAACGAGTCGGCATAGCGGGTCCATTCAGCTCACTACGGGCCGGGCGGGGCGGTCAGGTGGCCAGGGCCGGCCAGAGGGTGGCGGTGAGTTTGTCGGCGAGGGCGGCGCGGGTGGGGGCGTCGTCGCCGCGGAGGAAGGCGCCGAAGTAGGCGCCGAAGACCATGGTGGCGATGGTGCGGGTGTCGATTGCGGGGTGGACGGCGCCGCGGGCTATCAGTTGGCGGAGAACGTTTTCCACTTGGGAGACCCGGGGTTCCACGGCTCGTTCCACCACGTGGGCGAGTAGTTCGGGGACGCGGTCGGCTTCGCTGATGAAGCCGCCCTGCAGGACTATGGCGTCGGGGTTGTGGTAGCAGGGGTCCACGCGTCGAATGGCTTCGGTGAAGGCCTCGCGGGGTTCCATGTCTTCGACCGGGAATGGCGGGGTGGCGGCGGTTTGGGCGCGGAAGCCGTAGTCGAGGGCGTCTATGACCAGTTCGAGTTTGTTCGGCCAGCGGCGGTAGAGGGTGGGGCGGGTGACTCCGGCGTCGGCGGCGATATCGCCGAGGGCCATCTGGGTGTAGCCGTGGGTGACCAGGCGGCGGCGGGTGGCGAGGATGATGGCCTCGTCCACCGCCGGATCACGGGGACGGCCGCCGCGGGGGCCGGACCTGCGGGTCGGCGAGCCCTCGGCGGATTCGGTGCGCTGCGGTGTCATGGCCTCCCCATTCGATGTTGCGTTACACGGCCAGACTGTAACCCTCGATGGTCGGCGGGTGCCCTCGTAGGCGATGGTTGGTGTCGAGTTCGTAGCTGCGGACAGTGGTGCCGGCACCACCTGGCAGCCGATTGCGGGGTGCTCGATGATGGGTGCGTGACCACCGCCCTCTCCCCCCGCCGCACCGAACTCGCGTCCTTCCTGCGCAGCCGCCGCGACCGCCTCACCCCGGCCGAGGTCGGTATGGCGCCCGGAATGCGCCGCCGGACACCGGGTTTGCGGCGGGAGGAGGTCGCCCAGCTCGCCGGGGTCTCCGTCACCTGGTACACCTGGCTCGAACAGGGCCGCCCGATCAATGTCAGCGGCCAGATCCTCGACGCCATCGCCCGCACCCTGCGCCTGGACAGCACCGAGCGCCAGTACCTCTACCGCCTGGCCGAGGTGCCGCTGTCCCCCGCACCGGCCAGCGCCGATCGGATCACGCCCACCGTGCAGGGCATTCTCGACGCCATGACCGGCTACCCGGCGGCCGCCCTCAACAGTCGCTGGGATCTGCTGGGCTGGAATGCCCCCGCCGCCGCGGTCTGGCCGCGGCTGACCGCACCCGACAGCTCCCGGAATGTGTTGTGGGAGCTGTTCACCACTCCCGAGTGCTGCCGCTGCTTCGTCAATCGCGACACCCGGCTGCCCCATATGGTCGCCTCGTTCCGGACCGCGTTCGGACAGCACCTCGACGATCCGGCGTGGACCGGCCTGGTTCGCGAACTCTCCTCCGCCAGTACCGATTTCGCACGTCTGTGGGCCACCCACGACGTGGCGGCGCCCCCGAGTCAGACCATGACCTACCAGCACGCCGCGGCCGGAGAACTCTCGCTGACCCTGACCCGCATGGACCTGCCCGCCATCCCCGAAACCTTCATCACCGTGTGGACCCCGGTCGACGCCCCCAGCCGCGACCGCCTGGACTGGCTGCTCGCCCACGCCGACGCGCCCGCACTCGACCACACCCACTGAACCGGCGAGGGCCGGAATTCCCTCAGTGCCTGGGGAAGAAGGGCAGTTCGATATGGACGCGGTCCGCGGCGGCGAGGATCTGACCGGCGTCATCGACCGGCGGGTGGATGTGCTGGTTGATGCGGATCTTGACGTCCTTGGCCGCCGCACCGCTCGCCATGACCCGGCGGTCCCAGCCCCGGGTGAAGATCGCTCCGGCGGCTCCCAGGTCCAGACAGGTGACGTAAGGGCCGGGGGTGAACTCGCGCAGGGGAATCCGGAGCAGGTCGGCGGCGGCGTTGTAGCCCGCGACCTTGCCCATGGGGGTGGCGTGCTGGCAGGCCTGCAAGACGGTGTGGTCGGCGTCGAAGGGAGCCGCCGCCGTGTCGCCGGCGGCGAACACCTCGGGTAGTGCGCGCAGCCATCGATCCACCGGCACGCGGCCGAGATGGTCGAGTTCATCGGAGATCTGGCGGGTCAGCGGATTGGCTCGCATGCCGGCAGACCAGATCACCGCGTCCGCGGCGACTTTGGTCCCGTCGGACAGGATGGCGTAGTCGTCGCCCACCTCGGTAACGGTCGTGGCGAGCCGGCGTTCGATGCCGAGGGCATCCAGCGCCGCCTCGATCTCGGCGCGCGGCCCCGGGCCGAGTTGGTCACCGACGCACGGTGATCGGTCGACCAGCAGGACCCGGGCCCGGTCGGCCAGTTCGGTCGCGACCTCCAGGCCGACGAACCCGGCGCCCACCACCACGATGGAGAAGTCCTCGCGGCCGCGGAGGTGGTCGGTGAGACGGAGCGCGCCGCCGAGGGTGTCGATATCGAAGAGGCGATCGGCGCCGGGGAGATCACGAGGACGCACGAGCTCGCTGCCCGCGGCCAGCACCAACCGGTCGTACTCGATCTCCCTCCCATCGGCTACCACCGTGCGGCGGTCGGTGTCGATCTCGGTGACCGCCGCACGCAGGTGCTCGACGCCGATCGGGCCGAGAATCCGCTCCAGCCGCACCGTGGCCAGGCCGGGCTCGGGTTCGTACAGCCGCGGCCGCAGCACCAGGTCCTCGTCCGGCGCGATGAGCGTAATGCGCAGGTCCGCGTCCGCACGGGCCAGTGCGGCACCGGCCGCACTCCACACGCCCGCGAAACCGCCTCCGATGATCACAATGTGCGACATCACTGTTCGTCCTCTCCCTGCTCGGCCCGCCGTGATCGGAGGGCTCGGCAGGCAGACAAGACAGCGGCGTCAAATGTGACCGAGCGGGACGAGCTTTTCGGGATTGACCAAGCGGCGGAAGGTCACGATCCGTCCGCCGGCGATATCGATGGTGTCGAGCCAGACCAGTTCGCCGCCTTGATAAGTCGCCAGCGCCGCGCACCCGTTCACCTCGATGATCCGGAACGCCTCGGGACGCCTGATCTCGGTCTGCCGGAGTAGCAGCAGGGCGATGGCGGCGGCGCCGTGCACCGGCCGGCGCGCGGCGGTCACCCGGCCGCCGCCGTCGGCGACATAGACGGCCTCGGGGTGCAGCAACTCGACGAGCCGGGTCATATCTCCCTCGTCGGCAGCCGCTTTGAACGCCCTGAGCACCCGCTCGGTCTCCGCCCGGGATCCCCGGGCCGGCACGTCGGCCCGGGCGATCCGGCTGCGGGCGCGGGACGCGAGTTTGCGGCTGGCGGCCGACGTATTGCCCAGGACTTCGGCAATCCGATCGAACGGAAAATCGAACACATCGTGCAATACCAGCGCGACCCGCTCGGCGGGACCGAGCGTTTCCATGATCACCAGCAGCGCGGTGCTCACCGACTCGTCCAGCAATACCCCGACGGCGGTATCGGGCCCGGTCAGCAGCGGCTCGGGCAGCCAGGGACCGACATAGCTCTCCCGCCGCACCCGCGCCGATTTCAGCACGTTGTACGACATTCGCGCGGACAGGGTCACCAGCCAGGCGCGCAGCTCCCGCACCTCGGACAGGTCCGCGGCGGCGGCGCGCAGCCACACCTCCTGCACCACGTCCTCGGCCTCGGTCACGGTCCCCAGAATTCGGTAGGCCGCACCGAAAACCGCAGGCCGATGCGTTTCCCACTCGGCGTCCGTCATGGCCTGCCCGCCTTCCCGATTCGACGATGTCATCGACAAGACGACGCACACTGTCGTTGTGTGACATCGGTATTCGACGAGCCGCCGAGCCCGGATCGCTACAGTTGGCGGGTGAATATCTGCGTCTTCTTGTCCGCTGCGGATCTCGATGAGCGATACACCGCTCCCGCCCGGGAGTTCGCCGAATTGATCGGCAAGGGCGGGCACACGCTGGTGTGGGGCGGGTCCGATGTGGGGCTGATGAAGGTCGTCGCCGACGGGGTGCAGGAGGCCGGCGGCCGGCTGGTGGGGGTGTCGGTGGAGTTCTTGCGGCACAAGGCGCGGGCGCGGGCCGATGAGATGGTCATCGCCGGGGACCTGGCCGAGCGGAAGGCGCTGCTGCTCGCGCGCGCCGATGCGGTGGTGATCATGGTGGGCGGGACCGGGACCCTCGACGAGGCCACCGAGATCCTCGAATTGAAGAAGCATGGGCTGCATGACAAACCGGTCGTACTGCTGAATACCGCGGGGTTCTACGACGGGCTGCGCGAACAACTCGAGCGCATGGAGGCGGAGAGCTTCCTGCCGCGGCCGCTCGCGGAGTTGGTGCGGTTCGCCGATGACGGGGCCGAAGCGATCGCCTACCTGGAGCGCGCGACCGCGCGGTAACTGGAGCGCGCGACCGCACGATAGCGCGCAAATGCGCCAACTCGGCATGAGCCACAGCGGGATTGGAACGGCTTCGGTAACTTACTCGGGTACGGAGGAGGTATTCGGGTGGAAATCGGTGCGCGGTTCGGAAACCGGCGGATCATTGGCGGGTGGTTGCGTAAGGGCGTTGCCGTCGTCGCGGCGGCGGCGCTGGTATCCGGAATCGGGGCGGCGGTGGCTACCGCAGCACCCGGGTACGGGCCGGTGAAACAGGCCCCGGCGGGCGGATTCGAGGAACTCTGGGTGCCGTCCAGCATGGGGCCGATCAAGGTCCAGGTGCAGTGGGCGTCCCGGGGCGGCAGCGCGGCGCTGTACGTGCTCGACGGGCTGCGCGCGCCGAACGACCACAGTCAGTGGGTCTCCGATACCGACGCGCTGCGCCAGTTCGGGGGCGACAACGTGACCTTGGTGTTCCCCGTCGGCGGGCGCTCCAGCTTCTACAGCGACTGGTACCGGCCCAGCAGCACCAATGGCCAGACCACGAAGTACATGTGGGAGACCTTCCTCACCCGGGAACTGCCGGACTTCCTTGCGGGATACGGCGTCTCGCGCAGCAATAACGGCATTGTCGGGGCGTCCATGGGCGGCAATGCCGCGCTCATCCTGGCGGGCCACCATCGCGATCAGTTCCGTTTCGCCGGATCCTTCTCGGGCTATGTGAACCCGACCTTCCCGGCCTGGAACGAGGGCATGCGCGCCGCCATGCGGGACGAGGGCAATTTCAATGTGGACGATATGTGGGGCCCGGTCGGCGATCCCGCCTGGACGCGCAATGACGCCACCCTGCAGGCCGAATTGCTGCGCGGGCTGCCGATTTACGTCTGGTCCGGCAATGGCGTGCCCGGCCTGCCCGATCTGACCAATGGGCTCGGCAATACCCTCAATGCCATGGGCCTGGAGGCGATGACGCAGACCGCCGCCCAGATCTTCGCCAATCGGGTAGCGGCACTGGGGATTCCCGCGCGCATCGAGATCGGCAATGGCACGCACACCTGGCCGTACTGGGGACAGGCGCTCGCGAAATCGCGCCCGATGATCCTCGACGCGCTCGGCGCGCACTGAGACCGAAGAACGCGAAGAGGCTCCCGGCCAGGACATCCGGCCGGGAGCCTCTCGTCTTGTTCAGCCCGCGATGACGAGCACGCAGGCGCCGATGAAGACCACCTGCACCACCGCCCGCACGGGCAGCGGCATGGTCTTGATGCCACCGACCCGGTAGGCGCGGACATTGGCGGGGAACATGATCACCAGCAGCGCCAGCAGGCAGGCCGCGGCCAGCTCGGGCGCGAGCGGCACCAGCAGCCCGATCGCGCCCGCCACCTCCAGCACCCCGGTCAGCGTGACCCACGCGGCCGGATTGGGGAACCGCGGCGGAACCATGGCGATCAGCCCGCTGCGGCGCGGCTCCAGAAAGTGCGCCGTGGCGGTGAGCAGGAACATGGCCGCCAGCCCGAGCTGCGCGGCATGCGCCCAGGAATCCAGCCACGCGATATCGGCCAACTGGCCGATCAGCCTGGTGACTCCGGTGACGACGACGAGTACGACCAGCGGTTGCATCGGAAACTCCCTGCGGTGAAACGCTCAATCTTGACAGTGGCTAGATTAGGCGCGCACCGTGAAACTTGTCAATGACAAGATTCTCGGCCAGTATCGACCCATGGCGAAAACCGGCTACCACCACGGAGATCTACGGGCGACCATCCTCGCGGCCGCCGCCGACCAGATAGCCACCGAAGGCGTGGACACCCTCTCGCTGCGCGGCCTGGCACGGCGCGCCGGCGTCTCGCACGCCGCCCCCGCCCACCACTTCGGCGACCGCGCCGGACTGCTGACCGCCCTGGCCATCGACGGATTCGGCCTGCTGGCAACGCGATTGGAGGCCGCCGCCGGCGACTTCCGCGAGGTGGCCGTCGCCTATATCACCTTCGCGCTGCACTATCCGGGCCACTTCGAGGTGATGTTCCGCCGCGAACTCCTGCACGCCGACAATCCGGAGCTGACGGCCGCGCGCGAACGCTCCGGCGCCGCCCTGCGCGACGGCGTCACCACCCTGCGCCCCGATGACACGCCCCAGCACCACCGCGACGCACAGCTCGCGGCGTGGTCGCTGGTGCACGGCTTCGCCTCGCTCTGGCACGAGGGCGCGCTCGTCGATTCCAGCCTCGCCGACGACACCCCCGAAGCCCTGGCCCGCCGCATGGTCGCCACCATCGATTTCCGCTGACGGCGGCTGCTGACAAGCTGGTGATCGTGAAATCGAAGGTGGTTCGGGTCGGTGCCGTTGTGCTCGCGGGAATGGCGGCAGCGGCCGGGCTCCTCGGGGTCGCATTGCATTTCAGCCGGTCGTCGGCCGAATTGCTGGTGCTGGCGGCCTCGATGACGCCCTATCTGCTGATCGGCGCGCTGGTCGGCGCGGTCGTGTTCGCGGGGCTGCGGCAGTGGATCGGCGCGGGCGTCGCGATGCTGGTGCTCGGCCTCGGCATATGGACCCAGGCTCCGCTCTACGTCGATCGCGGGAGCGCGGACGGCGTCGCGGTGACGGTGATGCAGGCCAATCTGCTGTTCGACGGGGCTGACCCGCGGGTCCTGGTCGACGAGGTGCGCGAGCGGAAGATCACCCTGCTCACCGTCAACGAACTCACCCCGGCCGCGATCGAGGAGCTCGGGCGCGCGGGACTCGATCAGCTGCTGCCCCACCGGTATCTCTCGCCCGGCCGCACCGCGACGGGCACCGGCATCTGGAGCAGCTATCCGCTGTCCGACACTGTCGAATACGACGGGTATGTGCTGAACCAGCTCTCGGCGACGGCGACCATTCCGGGCGCGGGCCCGGTCACGGTGTACGCCTTCCACCCGGTGCCGCCGGTGTACGGCACCGAGGTCTGGAACGACGAATTGTCCCGCCTGCAAAGAATTCTCGAGCAATCCCCCGCGGATCGGCCCGCCATTGCCGGCGGCGATTTCAATGCCACCTACGACCATGCCCAGTTCCGCCGAATGCTGTCCGGGCGGTTCGGCGATGCCGCCGAGCAGTCCGGGGCCGGGCATCTGGCGACCTATCCGACGGACAAGCGTTTCCCGCCCCTCGTCGGCATCGATCACATCCTCGTCGCCCAGGGTCGCGCGACCGCCGTCGAAACGGTGCCCATGCCCGGCGCGGACCACCGCGCCCTGGTCGCCGAGGTGCGGCTGCGGGCCGCTTAGAGGTTGAAGCCGCCGCCGCAGATCAGCGTCTGCCCGCTGATGTAGTCGGATTCCGGGATGCAGAACAGGTAGACGGCCCCGGCCGCGTCCGCGGGCGTGCCCGCGCGGCCCAGCGGGATCATCTGCTCCATGGCGGCGAGCAGGTTCGGATTCACGCCGATCTTGATCTCCTTGCCCTGCACGTCGATGGTGCTGCCACCGGCGGGCGCCTCGGTCAGCCGGGTCCGGATCATGCCGTAGGCCACCGCGTTCACGGTCACGTTGTAGCGGCCCCACTCCTTGGTCATGGCCCTGGTGAGCCCGAGGACGCCCGCCTTCGCCGCGGAGTAGTTCGCCTGTCCCGCATTGCCTCCCGTGCCGGCCAGCGAGGAGATGTTGACGACCTTGCGGCACGGCACCGGCTCCCCCGCCTCCCGGGCCCGCTTCACCGCCGCGGAGATGACCGGCTGGGCGGCGCGCAGAATCCGGAACGGCGCCTTGAGATGTACGTCGAGAATGGCGTCCCACTGCTCGTCGGTCATCTTCTGGATGACCGAATCCCAGGTGTAGCCCGCATTGTTCACAATGATGTCGAGCCCGCCGAACTCATCGACGGCCGTCTGCACGAAGCGCTCGGCGAAGCCCTCCTCGGTGACGCTGCCGATGCACGAAACCGCCCGCCCGCCCGCGGTTTCGATGGCGGCGAGGGTGTCCTTGGCCGGATCGGCGTCCATATCGTTGACCACCACCGACGCGCCTTCGGAGGCCAGTTTCAGCGCGATCTCCCGGCCGATGCCGCGACCGGACCCGGAGACAATGGCGACCTTGCCATCGAGAGTTCCCATGGGAGAGTTCCTTTCAGAGGAAGTACCCATCCAGTGAACTACACCGACCTCGAGGAGAGAGCTCTCATGGCCCGTATCGCCGTCGTCACCGGCGCATCATCCGGAATCGGCAAGGCCACCGCCGCGGAGCTGGCGAATCACGGCTACCGGGTGATCGGCACCAGCCGGAAACCGGAATCCATTGCCGAGGCCGATCGCATCCCGGGCGTCGACTACCGCGCCCTCGACCTGACCGACGCCGCCTCGATCGACGAATTCGCCGCCGGGCTGGGCACGGTCGACGTGCTGGTCAACAATGCCGGCGAGAGCCAGGCGGGTCCGCTGGCGGAATTGCCCGCCGAGGCCGTGGAGCGGCTGTTCCGGCTCAATGTCCTCGGCCCGGTCGCGCTCACCGGGGCGGTGCTGCCGGGCATGCGCGAACGCGGCTACGGGCGGGTCGTCATGGTCGGATCCATGCTGGGCAGCTTCCCCATGCCCTATCGCTCGTCCTATGTCGCCACCAAGGCCGCGCTGCGCGCCTTCGCCACCTCGGCGCGTTTCGAGGAGTCCCCGTTCGGCGTCTGGATCACCACCGTGGAACCCGGTCAGGTCGATTCCGGCCTGCGCGAGCGCCGCACCAAATACGTGGGCGAGGACTCCCCGCACCTCGGCGACTTCACCCGCTTCATGGCCAAACTCGATGAACAGCAGGCCAAGGGCATCACGCCGGCGAAGGTCGCGGTGACCATCCGCAAGGCGATCGAGGCCGAGCGCCCGCAGCCGCTCTACGCGGTCGGCAGCAATGCCCCGGTGCTGTTCGCGGTGCGCCGCCTGCTGCCGCGCTCGGTCATGGAACGCATCATTGCCGCGTCGATGGGCCTGAAGCGCTGAACGACGGCGCGATTGTCATCGCACCGGCACGGCGGATAGGGCAGGATCGAGACGGCGGCACGGCGTTGGGAGATCGATGATGAGACCCGAACTCGACCGGTGGCGGGCGCGCGGCAGTTATTTCGACCACGGCGGGCATCGCATCTTCTACCGCCGCGAAGGCAGCGGCCCGGCCTTGCTGCTGGTGCACGGCTATCCGTTCAACTCCTATGACTGGCATCGGATCTGGTGCGATCTGACCGCGCACTACGATGTGATCGCCCCGGACATGCTCGGAATGGGCTTCTCCGACAAACCCATCCGGCATCGCTACAGCGTGTTCGAGCACGCCGATATGCACGAGGCCCTGCTGCGGCACTTGGGCATCGAGCACACGCTGCTGCTCGCTCACGATCTCGGGGTGAGCGTCACACAGGAAATGCTGGCCCGCCGCCTGGAGGACCCGGCGCGGTCCCCGGCCATCGACGCGGTGATATTCCTCAATGGCGGTCTTTTCATCGAGGTCTACCGGCCCCGGCTGGTGCAGCGCATTCTCGAGTCCCCCCTGGGCGATGTCCTCGGCCCGCTCACCCCGCGTCCCGTCGCGGCCGCCGCGGTCCGGGAGATGTTCGGCCCCGGCACCAAACCCACCGGCGACGAGATGCGGCTGCTGCTCGAAGTCCTGTTCTCCGGCAACGGCCGATTCGTCAATCACCGGGTCGGCCGCTTCAATGCCGAACGCAAGACCTATCGCGAACGCTGGGGAGAACCATTGGTGCGCAATATCGTTCCCATGCGCCTGATCAACGGTCCGGTCGACCCCAATTCGGGCGCGCATATGGCCGCGCGTTACCGCGAACTCGTGCCCGGCCCGGACATCGTGAGCCTGGACAATATCGGCCACTGGCCGCAGCTCGAAGCGCCGCAGGCGGTATTCGCGGCGGCGCACGCGTTCCTGCGCCGGCACGCCCCGTGAATTCCGTATGGCGGCAAACCATTCGGACAGCGTGAAAGGCGGGCGCGTGGAATACTTCGGCGATATGCACGACAACCCGGAGGATCCGGAGTTAGCGCAGGCCCGGATCTTTCTGGGTGAACTGGAAAGACACATTGCCGCGCTCACGCGGAGAATTCAGACGGCGCCGACCGCCGATGCGCGCCGTGCCCTCAATGCCGAACTCTCCGCGGTGCGCCGCTATGTCGAGCGCCTGCACCGCCGATTTCCCGGAATCACGCCGGCCCGGCCGCCGTCCTGACGACGCCGCCGGATCCGGATTGCCCGGCGCGCTGTGGTCCGCGCTCGCGCCCCCGTTCCGGTGCGACTCCCCGGTGCGCAATGAACCCATCCGCCCCCGATTTGCTGCAAACTAACAGCAAATTCGTGTTCCTCCGTCCGAGGAGTTGCATTCGTGGGCGACGACACCCGCACCAGGCGGGACGTATTGCGCATGGCCGCCATCGGCACGATGGGCGTGGCGCTGGGCGCGGCCGGCGGCGCGTTCGTCACCGATCGGCAGCACGAGGTACGGACGACAGCGGCCGAGGTGCCCGTCTACAGGCGCGAACGCGCCCGGCTCGTGGCCCAGGACATCGTCGGCGTGGACGATGACGGCCGCAATCTGCGGGCGCGGTACCAGAAACTGCTGACCGGAGCCGGACCGCGGCATCAGCCGAACGCGGGCGAGGTCGTCATCGTGGGCGCGGGCGTCTCCGGGCTGGCCGCGGCCTGGATCATGGCGCGCGCCGGCCATCGGGTGCGGGTCCTGGAAGGGTCGGACCGGGTGGGCGGCCGCATCCGCACCCTGCGCGAACCCTTCGCCCGCACCGGCGGGCACGGCGAGGCCGGAGCCATGCGCATTCCCTCCTCGCACACCCTGGTGACCGGCGTGCTGGACAAGCTCGGCGTCGCCACCCGCCCGTTCCTCATGCACCATGCCGAGCGGCGGGTCACCGTCGGCCATGTGTCGGTGACCAGAACCGAATACGACAAGGACCCCGAACCGATCACCGACCTGTTCGGCATCGAGCCGCAGCGCGGCCGGGCCATCCTGGACGACGCGCTCACCCGCACCGGCGTGGGCCCGGGGGCCGGCGTCGACGAATGGGCCGACTACCTGGCCCGCTACGACGAGATGTCGCTGCGGGAATGGCTGCTCGGACAAGGACATTCGGAGGCGCACCTCGACTACGTGGGCTCCACCGAGGGGCTCACCGCCCGCATGGGGTTGAGCATGACGCACAACCTGATGACCGCGTACAACCTCGCGCCGAATACCGAGCTGGTCGAAATCGTCGGCGGCACAGAGGGTTTGACCACCGCCCTGGCCGACGCCGCGCGCACCGCGGGCGCGGACATCCGGACCGGCGCGGAGGTGACCGCCATCGACGGCCGCGGGCACCGCATGCGCGTCACCTACGGCCCGGACGCGGCGACCGTCGACGCCGACCGGGTGCTGGTGACCGCGCCGTTCACGCTGCTGCGGCACATGTCGTTCGAACCCGCCCTGTCCTACGGCAAGCGGCGCGCCATCGCCGAACTGCACTACGACGCCGCGACCAAGACCTTCCTCGAGTTCTCCGAACGCTGGTGGCCCGGCCACGGCGGCACCGATGTCACCGACGCGCCGCCCCGGCTGACCGTCTATCCCTCCCATCCCGAGGGTGCGGGCGGTGTCATCATCGCCTCCTACACCTGGTCCGACGATGCCCGCGCCTGGGACGCACTGCAGCCCGCCGAGCGTGCCGCCGAATGCCTCGACCATCTCGCCGAGGTGCACGGCCCGCGCGTGCGCGAGACCTGGACCGGCGGATTCGCCTCGCACTCCTGGGCTTCCGACCGCTGGGCCGACGGCGAGGCCGCGGTCTACCTGCCCGGCCAGGCCGTCGAGATCGGACCCGACACCCGCACCACGGAAATGGACGGCCGCCTCGCCTTCGCCGGCGACGGCACCTCCACCCGCGGCCGCGCCTGGATCGAGGGAGCGCTGGAGAGCGCCGCCCGCGCCTGCCGCGATCTGGGCGTGCGCGCAATCTGAAACACGGCGCGCCGGGCCGCCGGAACCGCTACCGCGAGGCAATCACCTGTCTAGAGTCCAGGTGTGGCCATCGAATTCCAGTGGACCTACGGCTCCGAGGCGGGCAACTGCTACGCCGAGGAGCTCATGCCCGGCTATGCGACCGCCGACGGCATCGACGATCCGGACCCGGATCTGCTGGGCGCGGTCTGCGCCCGGCGCGACGGGGAGTTGCTCGGCTTCGCCGAAGTGCACGCCACCTCGCCCACGGCCGCCTGGGTACAGGCCGCGTACGCGCCGCGGATCATCCGGGCCATGGTGGCGGGCTACTACGATATGGACCCGGCCACCGCGGAGGAGACGGCCATCATCGGCAAGCTCATCGAGCAGTGCGCCGATTACGCCCGCTCCGAGGGCTATACGGTGCTGCGCTGGGAGGGCCAGAACACCGGCCCCGAAGGCCAGGCCGCCGTCGCCCTCGACGCGCAGACCGCCGCCGAATACGCCCGCACCTGGACCGTCGTTCCCGCCGATTGGCAAGCGCCGCACACTCTTCCGCCCCTCGAACCGGTCAGCACCCTGGCCGACACCGGCGACGGCCCGGAGACCACGCCCCTCGAACTGACCGTCGACACCCCCACCGCCAG
This sequence comes from Nocardia sp. NPDC127526, assembly GCF_042672265.1. Classification (NCBI taxonomy): domain Bacteria; kingdom Bacillati; phylum Actinomycetota; class Actinomycetes; order Mycobacteriales; family Nocardiaceae; genus Nocardia; species Nocardia sp. NPDC127526. The sequence continues at coordinate 61,302 of NZ_JBHXVO010000007.1, forward strand.
CATCAGCGCCGCCATCATGGACAGCGACGCCTACGTCAATATCGGCGAAGCCCTGTCCCACCCGGCCGATATCGACCCGGTCGTGCTCGCCGCCCTGTTCGGCGCCCTCGTCACCGAACTGCGCCGCCAGGCGCCCGGCGTCCGGCTGCTGACCGTCATCGAATTCGACGACGAAACCGCCCGCACCGCACTGGAACTCAGCGGCCTCACCCTCGCCGCGCGATTCGAGAACTACGAACTGCCGCTGACCTCCTGATCCCTCGGTCAGGTGCGCACGATGCCCGCGAGCAACAGCAGGAGCGATTGCAGCGCTTGCTGTTTGGCGGCCTCGGGATCCGCGGCGTGAGCGACGATCAGCGCGGCTTCACTGACCGCGCTGAGCAGCAGTTGCGCGAGCATGGCGATGGGGGCGTCATTGATCAGGCCGGCGTCGCGGGCACGCTCGAGTTGTGCGGTGATGAGGCCCAGGCCGTGGCGGAGTTCGAATTCGCGCCAGGCTTCCCAGCCCAGCACCGAGACGGCGTCGGCCAGGACGATGCGCAGCATATCGGGACGGGTGCAGATCTCCATGAACAGCGCGATGCCCGCGGCCATGCCGCCGAGGACGTCCTCGGGATCGACCGCGGCAATGGCCTGCTCGACCTCGGCGGTGGATTCGAGTTCGATCTCCTCCAGCACCGCCAGGAACAGGCCGCGCTTGTCGCCGTAATGATGGTGCAGCGCGCCGCGGGTCACCCCGGCCGCCGCCACCAGGTCCTGCGCCGAGGTGCTCGCGAAGCCGCGCTCGGTGAACAGCCGACGGCCGGCTGCCTCGAGCGCGGCACGGGTGGCGCGCGAGCGATCCTCTTGGCTACGACGGGGCATGCAGGCGAGTGAACTCCAGGATCGCGCTGGTAAGCAACTCGGGCTGGTCTTCCGGGAGGAAGGTGTAGGAATCGTCGATAAGAGTCAGGGTGGCGTTCGGCAGATCCTTGGCCAACCGCTCGGCGAAGGACACCGGGAAGACCTTGTCCTCCCGCGCCCAGGCCAGCAGCACCGGAATGTCCACCTCGCCGAAATGCCGCGCGGCCTCCAGGGTGTAGCGGCGGTGCAGGGTCTTCAGCACCCGGCGCAGGTCCTTGCGAATGGCCCCCGACCTGCGGCTGGGCAGCAGATAGGAGTCGACGATCTCCGGCGGCGGATTGCGCTTGACGATCCAGCCGAAGGCGAGGGGCAGCCGGTGCAGGGCCCGAATGCGCAGCGCCTCGGTCAGCGGGCGAATGGACCCCGGGATGCGGGCCAGCAGCGGCAGCGCCGTGAAGGGCTGCGGCAGGAAGCCCTCGTAGCTGTCCACCGAGGCCAGCACGACGCGGCCGATGCGGGATCGGTCGCGGGTCAGCAATACCTGGGTGATCGCGCCGCCGGTGTCGTTGGCGATGAGCGTGACATCGCGCAGATCCAGGCGCTCGAGGAACGAGGCGATCAGGTCGGCAAGGCCCGTCGGCGTGAGATCGGCGGTGGGGACCGGGATTTCGTGCGATCCGAGCGGCCAGTCCGGGGTGATGCAGCGGTGGCCCGCCGCGGCGATGCCCGGAACGACCTTGCGCCACAGATCGGCGTTGACGAGGAGGCCGTGCACGAAGACGACGGGCGCGCCCTCCCCGGTGTCGTGGTACCTGATGCGGCCGCCCGGAAGGTCGACTTCGTGGACGCGGCCGAGTGCTGTGCTTGTTGCCATTACTTGCTCCAATGCCGGAGGTACCCGACCACTGTTACATACATACCGTATGTATGTAAATACTCACCCGCCGAGTTGCGCCCGCCAGCGTTCCGCGGACCGGATCAGGTCGAGACCGACCTTTTCCAGGTACTCCCCCATACCGAGCAGCCGGGTGCCCGCCGGTGTATCCGCACCGAGCGAAGCAGCGCCCTCCCGAGCCTTCGCCGCCAGTAGTTCATTGACTTTGGCGACTGCGAGAGTTGTTCTGTACCAAGCAAATTCGTCGATGAAGTAGCGGTCGCGGCGGGTACCGGCGTCGCGCTCGCGATGAATCAGCTCCTGGCCCTCCAGATAACCCACGGCCGCCGAGACCGTCGCGGGACTGACCCGCAAGTGCCGCACCAGATCCGCGGCGGTGACGCTGCCGGAATCGGCGGCGTAGATGCGCGCCAGCACCATGGCGGCCATCTTGGGCATGCCCGTCCGGGTGAACAATTCCCCCAGCTGGGCGCTGAATTCGGCGACGACCTCGGGGCTGCGGCCGAATTGATCCGCGTCGGCGGGCTTTTCGACGCGTTTGACCCGGGGCACCCGCCGCCGCGAGCGCACCACGGTGGCGGCGTGCGCGAGATCCGCGCGATAGCGGCCCGGACCGCCATTGCGGCTCACCTCGCGGCTGATGGTGGAGGTGGGGCGGCCCAGCCGACGGGCGATCTCCGCGTATCCGAGCCCCTGCGACAAACCCGTGGCGATCAGCCGGCGGTCATCGGGCGTGAGTCTTCCACCCGGCATGCGGCACCCCTCCTCCGTCTCGGCTCCCGCGTGCGGCCCCGATCGACGCAACCGCTTCGTTTATTGCAACACAGCACCAACCCGCCTGTACTAGGCTGCGCAATCATTGCCCTGGCAGTGTTACGAAACTTGTTGTCAGTCAAAAGATTTCGAATGCAATCCGACGTATTCGAGCTTGCGAACGCAACGTAGCGTTCGCTATGCCTCGAACAATGGGGCCGCTCCCCGGGGCAGCGCTATAGTTCCCGGGTGACCAGCCCCGACGCCCGAGAACTGCTGCTGCTCGCCGGTGAACGGGCCATTGCCGAACACGGACCCGATGTCGCCCTGCGCGATATCGCCGTCGCCGCCGGACAGCGCAACAACTCCGCGGTGCACTACCACTTCGGCAATCGGGACGGGCTCATCGCCGCCATCATCGAACGCCATCAACCGGCGCTGGAGAACCGCCGCACCGCCCTGCTCGCCGCCCACAAGGGTTCCGGCGCACCGGATTCCGTCGATGTACTCGTCGGCATGCTGATCCGCCCGCTGTTCGATATCCCCTACGCCGCGGGCTCCACGCATTACGCGCGTTTCCTGGAACAGGCCCGCACCCACCCCGCCGTCGGCATCCGCAACCTGCACGACAAGACGGTCTGGCCGGCGACACTGACCCTGATCGACCGCATCTACCGCACCATGCCACCGCTGCCGCCCGCGCTGCGCCGCTATCGCCTCACCGCCATGAGCACCGCCATGTTCGCTCTGCTCGCCGACTACGAGCGGCAGCGGTTCGACACGGCGGCCGAGCGAATCGAGGTGCAGGACAATATCGTTGCCATGCTCGTCGGCATGCTCACCCAGGGGGTCGCGGTCCGCACGTCCGGATAGGGCCGGCGCTCAGAACCTGCGCGCTCCGGTCACCGGCATGTTCTCGATGGGCGAGACCTGCACACCCGATCCGTAGGTGGTGGCGTGAATGACCTGACCGTCGCCGACATAGAGCGCGGAGTGGCCGCCGCCGTAGAAGGAGACCAGATCGCCCGGCTGCAATTCGTCCATGGCGACCGGGGTTCCGGCATCCAGTTGCGAGTAGCTGGTGCGGGGCAGATCCACACCGGCCTGCGCGTAGGACCACTGCACGAAGCCGGAGCAGTCGAAGGAATCCGGGCCGACCGCGCCGGAGCTGTAGCCGGCGCCGAGCTTGGAGTAGGCCGCCTCGACCGCGCGCTCGCCGGTCGTCTTGGGCGCGAGCGGAGCCGGCGCGATGGTGGCGGCATCGGTGACGCCCGGAATTCCGGTCAGCGGGGGCAGGCTGTTCGGCACCGCGAAAACTCCGAGACCCTCGACGGTCACCGAGCGGAATTCCGGAGCCGCGGGCGCGGGCGCGGAGTTGGGGACCGAACCGGTCCGGGGAGCGGGCATCGATTCGGGCAGGGCCGCCACGGGAATGGTTCCGGGCGCGGTCTCGAAATCCGCGGGCGCGCTCGGCATGATTTCCGGGGCGCCGGCCGGAATCGATTCTCCGGGGGTGACAGGAAGGGTTTCGGGTGCGGCGGGTTCCGTGATCGAAACCAGCTGCGGCACCTCGAAATTACCGACGCCCGGAATCGTCACGGGACGGAATTCGATTCCCTCGGGAATATCGAATTGGCCGATACCCGGGACGGTCACCGGCCCGGCCTCGGCTTCACCTGCGGTGAACACCAGCGCCGCACCGACGGCCGCTGTGCCGAGCAAGCCCGTCACCAGGCCCTTCCAGCTCAGTCGCGGAAGAAAACGAACCGACTGTCTGTCACCGATGCTTTCCATGATGCGGTCCTCCGATTCAGCGTGAAGCTCTTCGGTTTCCGTTCATCAATCACGAACATCTCGGTACTCCCAGCAGATCCACGTTGCATGGAACGCCCGTTTTGCATGGGCTGCAACGAATGACACACATGTTATTCATAACGGAATCGTAAACATTTACGGCTGTGTCCAATTGGACACAGCTCGATTTTGGAGAAATGCGCGCGAAACAGCGGAGCAATCCGGGCCCCGCGGTCGGCCCCGTGTGAGACTGATCGCGTTCAAGTGCCCTCCTCATCACCCGGAGGATCAATGACGAATTCCGTTGCACTGCCCGAACTCCCCGACCCCCTCGTGGTCACCCTCGGGAATCTCAAAGGCGGCGTCGGCAAGACGACCTCGGCCTTCTTCCTGGCCTCGTATTTCGCCACCGCCCACCAGCAGCGCGTGCTGGTCATCGACGCCGACCCGCTCAGCCAGACCGGCTACTCCTGGTATCGGCGACTGCAGAAGGCGGAGATCCCGGTCCCCTTCGAACTCATCGCCTTTCCCTCCCGGCACGTCAACGACTGCATTACCGACAATGCCGGGAAATACGACGTCATCATTGTCGACGCCGGCGGTGAATCCGCCGACATCTTCAAAGCCGCCGTCCCGCAGAGCGATGAGCTCATCCTGGTCACCAGCGTGAGCCCCTCCGAGGTCAAACGCGTGCCCAGTACCTACCGGGCCGCCGAGGAGGCCGCCGCGGCGAGCGACCGCGCCATCCGCGTGCGCGTGCTCATGACCAAGGTGCCGGTCACCATGAAGAACGGCGTCAATGTCTCCACCGAATACCGTTCCCAGCGCGGCAATCTCGAAGACGCCGGCTACGACGTCTTCGAGTCCTACGTCAGCGCGTGGAAGTGGTATCGCGAGGCCGCCGACGGCGAGGTCGGCGACGGGGCCGAGAATCCCCTGGAGGATCTCGGCGAATACCGCCAGGTCGGCGATGAACTCATTCAGCCATATCTGGATGCCGCACTGGCCGAGCGGGTTCCGGTGGAGGTGCCCGCCTGATGCCGCCGCAGCGACGCAAGAGCTCCATCGGCGGCACCGCCGCACCCGCGCGCAATCCGCTGGCCGACGAGGCCGAGCACACTCCCCCGGTCTCCCCGCTGCGGGACGCCGAATGGCGGCCGGGCGCAACGCGAATGGACGAACCCGAGAGCGCCGAACCGGCGGCGGCACCCGCACCGGCGCGCACGGTCGTCGAGTCCGCGCCCGCCGATCCGCCGCCCAGCGTGCTGACCATGCCGCTGCCCGCACCCGGCGACGGACCGCTCAGCACCGGGGAACTCGAACAGCTCGAGGTCTGCGAATCCTCCATCGACGCCCTGCGGGTCGCCTTCTGGACCGCCGGGCGCGCGTTGCAGATCGTGCGCGACGGCCGCCTCTACCGGGCCGACCACGCCAGCTTCGACGACTATGTGGAGAAGCGCTGGGATATGCAGCGCTCCTACGCGCACAAGCTGATCCGGGCCTGGCCGCTGGCGGCCCGGCTGCATCCGCTCGCGCCGTCCATCAACGAGGGGCAGATCCGGGAACTGCTCCCGGTCGCCGCCGCCTACGGCGAGGACGCCGCGGTCACCGTCTACACCACCCTCGCCGCCGATGTGAAGGTGACCGCGGGCAAGCTGCGGGAGGCCGTGGCGCTGCTCCCCGACGACTACGACGAGGGCGATGTGGTGGACCGGCTGCGGTCCTGGCTGCGCGGCGACCTGCCCGAGGAGAATTCGCGCACCCCCGATCTGTTCAGCACCGCCGAATCGCGCCTGACCGCCCTCACCCAGAAGGTCGTCAAGGGTTCGACCGACGATCCGGCGGCCGCCCGCGAATTCGCGGCCAAACTCCGGACCATGGCCGAACTCATCGAGAAGCAAATTCCCGTAGCCACGCGGTAGCCCTGGGGTTGCCAGAAGGGCCCGGCCACGGCCGGGCCCTTCCGCTGTTTACACCCCGTTCAGCCACCGTTTCCGCCGCGCGATTGCGATCCACCTCACTCGTTCCGCAATTCGTGATTGCGGGTACAAGCCCTTCCTTCAATAGCAATTAGCTATGCAAACTGGTGCACAGCCGGCTCGTTCCATCCCATCCGAGAAAGCGAGCACTTCATGCGCATCCATCCCCTCGCAGTCGCCGCCACCGGAACCCTCGGCCTGGCCGCCGCCCTCACCCTCGGCGCGGGCACCGCGGCCGCCGTCGCACCCGTCAGCACCGACAACGGCATCGGCCTCATCCTGAATCCCGCCGAGACCGCCGCGCTCGCCAACAGCCCCGTCCCCGGGGCCATCGACGCCCTGGTCCCCCCGACCGGGCATCGCGTGGAAATGGATCCGGAATCACAGCTCGCGCTGCCCGACGGCAGCACCTACGCCAGCGATCAGCAGATCATCGCGGAGGCCGCGGCGCACGGCGGGCAATCCGCCATCGTCGTCCTCAATCCCGCCAGCCCCGTCGATCCGGGCGCACAGGTGCTGATCGCCCAGCACTGGTAGGCACCACGAACACGAAACGGGCGCCCGATTCGATCGGGCGCCCGTTCTCGTGTCAGCGGTTATTCGCCCACCGCACGGCGTTCCCGGCCGCCCGAAGCCCGGGTGCGGGCCGCGCGCGCGGTCGCGGCGTCGAACAGTTCCAGATGTTCGAAGGACGGATCCTCGTCATCGGGTTCGACCAGGACGGCCCGGCGCAGCTGGGTGCGCGCCGACTCGCGGTCGAAGACCGGGCGCTCGGGAGCCCGGCGCGCCTGCTCCTCGTCCTCGGCCTGCCGCTTGCGGCGGCGGGACAGGCGCTCGGCGCGGCGGCGGCGGATGTCCTCCTCCAGCTGCACCTGGCGGCGCAGATAGGCCATATAGGCGACCAGTACGACGCCGGAAAGCGCGCACAGCCACCACAATCCGGCCGAGAGCAGGAACCCGCCCGCGGCGAAGGCCACGGTGCTCAGCACCAGGCCCAGGACGGCGCGCTGGCGGAAGGTGTAGCGGGCCGCGCGGGCAATGGCATCGGCCTCCGGGTCGTAGCCGCCGCGGCCGCGCCGGGTCGGCACGAAATCCTCGTCGTCCTCCTCGGATTCGTCGAGGTCGTCGCGGGCCTCGCGCTCGTCATTCTCGGAGTCCTCGTCGCGCACAGCGGGAATGCGGGCCCGCAGCGGGGCTTCGGATCTGCGGGGCTCCTCCGGCTCCTCGGGTTCGCCGGCGAATTCCGGCTCCTCGGCGAGATCGTCCTCGCGCTGGTCGTCCCGGTCGGATTCGGCTGTCTCGGACTCGGATTCGCTGTCGTCGGCATCATGGTCGAGCTCGGCGGTCTCCGGCTCGGTCTCCGCCGCTTCCGGCTCCCCGGCGGTTTCGGCGCTCACCCCGGCGTCCGCGGTCGCGGAAGTGCTGCTCTCCGTATCACGTTCGCGGGCGGTGTCGAAATCCTCGTCGTCCGATTCAGCTGTGCGGCTGTCGTCCGATCTGGTCATCCGATCCTCCGGATCATCGTGGTGATGCTTCCTGCGAACCGGCACGTAGTCCGGGTCGGTGTCGTGTCCGGTGGCCGGACCTTTTCTGGTGCGTCGCTTGGCATCCCCGCGGTGCAACACCCTGGTGCTCAGCGCGGCCTCGGTGTGCTGACGAATACGAGGATGCCGGTCGGCCAGCATCGGGAACAAGACGAACACCCAGAGCACGACCAACCCGATCCACAAGATCGAATTCGGCATCGTGCTCACACCTCCAGTCCCCGCCAGCAGTATCCCTTCGACGTCATGTGGACACACCACCGACGTGCGTAGGTTAATTCGATGCCTCAGGAATAACCCGCAGGCGCGCCGTCAACACCTGCCACAGTAGTCACACGATTTACATACCGGGTGGATTGTTATTGGGGTGTGTCAAGACTTCGCCGCGCGGCCGGAGCGAATCAACCTGTCCACCACCGTGCCCGAGACTTCCTCCACCGTCATGGCCACCAGCAGATGATCCCGCCAGGCATTGTCCACATCCAGGTAGCGGCGCAGCAGCCCTTCCTCACGGAAGCCAACGTTGCGCAGAACCGCCTGGCTGGCAAGGTTTTCCGGGCGCACCGTGGCCTCCACCCGATGCAGGCCCACCTCGCCGAAGCAATGGTCCAGCCCCAGCGCCAGCGCCGCCGTCGCCACGCCCTGGCCGCTCAGATCCCGGGCCACCCAGTAGCCGATCCACGCCGACCGCAGCGCGCCGCGCACGATATTGCCCACCGTGAGCTGCCCGCCGAAATTCCCGTCGACCTCGATCACCAGCGGAATCATCGCGCCCCGGCGGGCCTCCGCCTTCAGGCTCGACCACAACGACGGCCAGTTCCCGGCATGATTGCGCGCCTCCCAGGCCCCGCGGCCGGTCGGCTCCCACTGCTCCAGATACTCCCGATCCCGGGTGCGGATCCGGCTCCACGCCGCCGCGTCCCGCAATCTGATGGGGCGCAAGGTGACTTGACCAGCGCCCACCCGGACCGGCCCCAGATGCGCGGGCCACCCCGGATGCTGGCCGGCCCGGAAGACGTTCATGTCCATGCCCTACCCGCGCTGCGCGAGGAAAGCGACCCGCACCTCGTCACCGGTGCGCACCTCGGTGACATCCGGATCGATCACGATGAGGCTGTTGGCCTCGGCCATGGTGGCCAGCAGATGCGAGGACGCGCCGTTCGGCCCGCCCAGCGGCTGCACCAGATAGTCGCCGGTCTGCTCGTCCCGCATGAGCTGGGCGCGCAGATAGCCGCGACGGCCCGGAATCGAGGCGATCGGCAGAATCGTGCGGGCCCGCACCACCCTGCGCATGGGATGGCGGCGGCCCAGCGCGATGCGAATGAGCGGCCGCACCATCACCTCGAAAACCACCAGCGCGCCAACCGGATTCGACGGCAGCAGGAAGGTCGGCACCTCATCGCGGCCGAGCAGGCCGAAACCCTGCACCGAACCCGGATGCATGGCCACCCGGGTGATCTCCAGCTCGCCCAGGCCCTCCAGGGCCTCCCGGATCTGCTCCGAGGCCCAGCCGCCGACCGCGCCCGCGATCACCACGACCTCGGAGCGAACCAGCTGGCCCTCCACCACATCTCGCAGCCGCTTGGGATCGCCGCTGACAATGCCGACGCGATTCACATCGGCGCCCGCGTCGCGCGCGGCGGCCGCCAGCGCGTAGGAATTCACGTCGTAGACCTGGCCCGGACCGGGCGTGCGGTCGATATCGACCAGCTCGCCGCCCACCGACAGCACCGACAGCCGCGGCCGCGGATGCACCAGCACCTTGTCCCGGCCCACCGCGGCCAGCAGGCCCACCTGCGCCGGGCCGATAATGGTGCCCGCCCGCACCGCCAGATCACCCGGCTGCACGTCATCGCCTATGCGGCGCACGTAATCGCCGGAACGCACCGGCTCGTAGACCTTGACCCGGGCCCGGCCGCCATCGGTGAAATCCAGCGGCAGCACGGCATCGGCGAGCGTGGGCAGCGGCGCGCCGGTGTCCACCCGGACCGTCTGACGCGGCTGCAGGCGGATCGGCTGCCGGGAACCGGCCGCCACCTCGCCCACCACCGGCAGCGAGAGGTCGACCGCATTGCCGTCCTCGTCACGGATGTTCGCGCCCGCGCCGGCCACGTCCACACTGCGCACCGCGTAGCCGTCGATGGCCGCCTGATCGAAGCCGGGCAGCGGCTGCTCGGTCACCACGTCCTCGGCACACAGCAGTCCCTGGGCCTCCGAAATGGCCACCCGCACCGGCCGCGGCGCGACGGCCGCCGCGGTCACCTTGATCTGCTGATCCTCAACCGAGCGCATGCCGCCCTTCCCTGATCTCGCACACTGCACACCTCGACACGGCGTACTTCGTTATTCGCAAGAGGGCAGCTGCGGATCGGTCCAGTGACTCTGCCAGCCCGGGCTCAGCCGCTGCTCGAGCCACTCGCGCAGGGCCGGACCGTATTCCTCTCGTTCCAAAGCGAAATCGACCGCAGCACGAAGATAACCGCCCGGATTGCCCAGATCGTGTCGCGACCCACGATGCACCACCACGTGCACCGGATGGCCCTCCGCGATCAGCAGGGCAATGGCGTCGGTCAGCTGCAGTTCCCCGCCCGCGCCCGGGGTGATCCGGCGCAGCGCGTCGAAGATGGCGCGGTCGAGCAGGTAGCGGCCGGCCGCGGCATAGGTGGACGGCGCATCGGCCAGGGCCGGCTTCTCGACCATGCCGTTGACCTTCAGCACATCCGCGGGCGCGCCCTCGGGCACCTCCACATCGAAGACGCCGTACGCGCTGACCTGCTCTTTCGGCACGTCGATGGCGCACAGCACGGAACCGCCGTAGTTGGCGCGCACCTTGGCCATGACGCCGAGCACGCCGCTGGGCAGCACCAGATCGTCGGGCAGCAGCACCGCGATGGCGTCCTCATCGGCGTCGAGGACCGATTCCGCCTGTGCCACCGCATGACCCAGCCCGAGCGGCTCCTCCTGCACCACCGAGGTCACGTCCAGCAGGGCCGGGGCCTTGCGCACCTTCTCCAGCAGATGGAACTTGCCGCGCTCGGCCAGGGTGCTCTCCAGCACCAGGTCCTCGACGAAATGCGCGACCACGCCGTCTTTTCCGGGCGAGGTCACGATCACCAGCCGATTGGCGCCGGACTCCGCGGCCTCGGCGGCGACCAATTCGATGCCCGGGGTGTCGACCACCGGTAGCAGCTCCTTGGGCACCGTCTTGGTCGCGGGCAGGAACCTCGTGCCGAGCCCCGCCGCGGGCACCACCGCGGTGCGGAAGCACGACTCGGTTCCGCCGCCATTAGCTGTCATGAACTCACCCTATCCATCCGTTTACGCACCGGAGCGTCCGTCATCGCCGCTCCGAGTTCCCAGGAAGCCTAAGCGGCGCGCCCGTTCGGAGCGCATCGAACGGCACGGTAGCGGGCAACTTCGCACCCCCGAAGCGGGTGCGCACCCGCGGCAACCGCGCCAATAGTGCAAAGCGCCACACTCTGGTTGTTATCCCCTTTGTGCCGCCCGCAAACCGTGCAAAACCCCACAACCTGCGCAATCAGCCGGAACGCCGCAACGCCAGCGCCGTCGCCGCGGTCGCGATCAACCCGCCCGCACCCGCCGCCACGAGCGCCGTGCGCGGATCGGTGAGATCCAGCAGCAGACCGCCGCCCAGATACGACAGCGCCACCGCGACACCGATAGCGCCGTACAGACTTCCGAAGACCCGGCCCAGCATCCGCGCCGGAACCGAACGCTGAATCAGCGTATTGGCGGCCACATCCATGGCCGCGATCCGCGTCCCCTGCGGCGTTGGGCTCCGCTCCGCGGCATTGCGCTCCGCCCCTGCCGGAACGGGCTCGGCCGGAACGGGCTCGGCCTCCGCCGGCACGGAATCAGCCCGTGCGGGAGCAGATTCGGCCGCTGCGGGGTCGGCGGTGGCCGTGGCAGCGCGGGCGGGCTGGAAGACCTGCCCGGCGATCGCCCGCAATGCCACCAGCGCCAGCAGCGGTGGTCCTCCGCCCCGTCATCCCGGCGTGCTCGGGGCCGGGATCTCCGGGCGGCGTGGTGGATTCCGGCCAGGATCGCATCGGCATGACGAAGCGCACTCTCGGCGAACCGTTCGGTCGGCGCCGGCGTGCGGGCGCATATCGTTGGGGCGTGATCGGTGGCGGCGAGGACAAGAAGGCGTGGCGGGAGGAGATCCTGGCGCGGCGCAAGGCGGTGCCCGCGGCCGTGCGGGAGCGAGAGGCCGCGGCGCTGGCGGCGACCGCCGGGACGATCGGCGCGGCCTGGGTGTGCGCGTATGTGCCGGTCGGCGGTGAGCCGGGGTCGGTGGCCATGCTGGACGCGCTGCGCGCCGGCGGGGCGCGGGTGCTGCTGCCGGTGACCGGGGAACCGGGGCCGCTCGACTGGGCGGAGTATCTGGGGCCGGAGCGGTTGCGGCGGGGGCGGTTCGGATTGTCGGAGCCCGATGGGGAGTCGGTGGCCGATGCCCTGGCGAAAGCCGAGGTGATTCTGGTTCCCGCATTGGCGGTCGATCACCGGGGTGTGCGATTGGGCCGCGGGGCGGGTTATTACGACCGCAGTCTGGGGGCCTGCCGGGCCGATGCGCGATTGATCGCCGTGGTGCGCGACGATGAGCTCGTCGACCATTTGCCGGAAGAGGCGCACGACCATCGAATGGGGTGGGCGCTGACGCCCGGCGGCGGGTTGCTCGAGCTCGGCGAACGCGCCGGGAATTGACACCCGATTGACAGTGTTGGCACTGTCAGCTGTAGAGTGCTAAATCGACGAAGACTGTGGAGGTTACCCGATGCCTACTTACTCGTATGCGTGCACCGAGTGCGACAACAAGTTCGACATCGTGCAGTCCTTCTCCGATGACGCGCTGACCACGTGCCCGCAGTGCAGCGGCAAGCTGCGCAAGCTCTTCAACTCGGTCGGCATCGTCTTCAAGGGCAGCGGGTTCTACCGCACCGACAGCCGCAACGGGTCCACCTCCGCCGAGCCGGCCAAGCCGTCCACCTCGGACAGCAGCAGCGCGAGCTCCGCGTCGAGCACCTCGACCCCCGCCGCCGCCACGGCGAGCACCTCCAGCACCTCCGCGGCCTGAGCACCCGCGCCGTCGGCGCGAAAAGAAAGAGGGCGGGGCCAGGCCCCCGGAACCCGCGTAGTTCGAAGAGCTGGGCGCGGCCGAGCCCCGGAAACCCGGCTCTGGTCGGCAGCGCGGTGGGGGGATTTTCACATCTGTTTGGTTGTCCACAGGTGCGTGAATTGCTGCGGCTGGGGGTATCGGCGTGGCCGTAGGGTGCGTGACATGGAACGACTTCGTCGGTTCGAATTCGGGGGTGCGGGGTTCTGCGGCCGGGTGGATAGTGTGCTGGCGCGGCGGGTTTCGGCGGTGGGGTTATTGGTGGTCGCGGCGGTTGTCGCGGTGCGGGGGGATCCCGGGGAGCAGCGGACCGAGGTGGTGGTGGCAGCGCGGGAGTTGCCGCCGGGGCATGTCCTCGCGGAGGGGGATTTGCGGCGGGTGCCGCGGGAGACGGATGCGCTGCCCGCCGGGGCCGTTCGGGAGTCGGATCGGCTGCGTGGGGCGACGTTGAGCGGGGCGGTGGCCGAAGGGGAGATCGTCACCGAGTTGCGGGTGGTGGGGCCGCGGTTGGCGGCGGTGGCCGCGGGGGTGGCGGATGGTCGGATTGTTCCGATTCGGTTGGCGGACAATGCTGTTGCGGATGTGCTGCGGGCCGGGGATCGGGTGGATGTGGTGGCGTTCGATGAGGGCGGGAACGGGGGGCGGGGGGCGCGGTTGCTGGTGTCGGATGCCGCGGTCGTGCTGGCGCCGGGGGATGGCGGGGCACGGGGGCGGGAGGGCGCCGGGGAACGGGAGCGGGTGGTACTGGTGGCCATGGATGCGCGGCATGCGACCGTGGTGGCGGCGGCATCGCTGCGCAGCGCGCTGACCGTGGTGTTCCATTGACGTGCGGGCGGGGTGAACTAGCATCGCCGATATTCGCAGTTACCCGAGCTCTATCGCAGCACCCCAAGGCTCCACCGGCTATCACGCAGAGGAGTTTCCGGCAATGCTCAAGGGTTTCAAGGATTTTCTACTCCGCGGTAATGTCGTCGATCTGGCGGTGGCCGTGGTCATCGGTACCGCGTTCGTCGCCATCGTCACCGCTTTCAGCGAGGGCGTGATCAATCCGCTGCTCGCGGTATTCGGCGGGTCCGACGAACTCGGCCTGGGTTTCCAGTTGGTGGCCGACAAACCGGCGACCTTCATCGCCATAGGACCCATCATCACCGCGGCCCTCAACTTCGTCATCATCGCGGCGCTGCTGTACTTCATCCTGGTGGCTCCGGCCAACCGCGCCAGGCAGCGCTGGGGCAAGTCCGATACGGCCCTCACCGATAACGAACTGCTGCACCAGATTCGCGATCTTCTCGCCGCGGGCGGCAATGCCAGCGGCGGCGGAAAGCACGAAAGCTGAAGCGCCACAGAAAAAGCGAATGGGCCCGGCGCGAAAAGCGCCGGGCCCATTCGTCTTACGCCGTGACTATCAGCCGAGGCTGAACGGGGCGCCCCACAGGGTCACCCAGCTCATGATGTTGTCGGTCTCGACCTGCACCTGGACGAAGGCGCGCGCCTGCGCGTACCCGCCGCAGCCGCTCAGGCCGATGGTGGAGTCGGCCCAGGTCACCGAGCCGTGGGTGCCCTTGAAGGTGTTCTTACCGGAGTGATCCTCGTTGCCGTAGTCATCGGCAACCTCGCGGTCGAGCAGGTAGAACTTGGCAGCCTGGCCGGGGCCGAGGCTCAGCGCGCCGCCGGTGGAGGCTCCCACGTCGCCGCCGTTGCCTTCCCACTTACCGCTGGCGGAGACGCCGCCCTCGACGCCGCCGCCGTCGATGTTCACCTGGCAGCCGACGACGTAACCGGGACGGATCTTGCCGCCCACCTCGCCATTGGCGCCGGACAGCTCGACCTGCGCGGAGCCGGAGACCCAGGCGTTGCGGTGGACCGGGGTGGAACCCATGGACGGGCTGATGAGGGCCGATTCGCCGACCAGCTTGACCGTCACCACGGTGCCGTCGGACAGGGTCTTGGTGATCTCGCCGCCCGGCAGCGGCACGAAGGTGTCGGCGTTGGCGGCGCCGGCGGAAAACAGGCCGAGAGCGGCGGTAGCGACGGCACCGACACCGGCCACCCGCGCCATGGTCTTACGGATGTTCATTCTTGTTCCCTCAGGGGTTGAATTCGCTTGCGCGAGAAGAGTTTTTGCGGGTCGGACCACGTCAGCCAATGCTGAACGGCATGCCGTAGAGGGTGGTCTTGGAGTAGTTGTCGCCGATGATCTCGACGACGGTGTACGACCGTGCCTGGGCGTACCCCGCGCAACCCTGGATTTCCATTTCGGCGTCCATGTACTCGACCGAGTAGACGCCCGCCTTCGGAATGTCCTTGCCCTGGACCTCAACCCACTTCACATCGCCGGGGCCGAGGTTCAGGCTCAGGCCACCGCTGAGGCCGAAGCCCTCCGTGTTGACGCTCGCGCCGACCTTGGCGCCGATGGCGTCATCGGCGATGGACACCTGGCAGCCGACGATGTAGCCGGTGCTCAGGCGCGAAACGCCGTGCGTGGAGGAGTTATTGGTGCCCGGGTTATTGGTCGGGCCGTTCCACGGACCGGCTTCACCCTCGGGGGTTTCGGCGACGTCGGCAACGGCATTGCCGCTGACCCAGACGGTACGGCCGGCGCCATTGGCAGCCAGCGACGGCGACACGATGGCGTGCTCACCGGTACGGGTGATGGTCACGGTCCCACTGGGAGCCACCTTCTGGCCGTCCGGCAACGGCACGAAGGTGTCGGCACTTGCAGCACCAGTCGAAAACAGGCCGATGGCCACGGCAGCGGCCGCGCCGACACCCGCAAAACGGGCTCCGGAACGCAGACCGTTGGTGCGGTTCTCGCTCATACTTCCCCTCATCAGGTTTCTTGCGGTCAGCCCCGACCACCGGAGCTGAAATGGGTTCTCGAGGAACCCGGGTAAGTTTGTCGCCACATTGTTGCCGCTGTGTTACTGCTAACGAATTCTTTTCACGTAGCGACGGTGGGCACTTTACATCACAAGTGTGACGTTTGACTCGTGAGAGAGAAGAGAAGTTGGACGGATCTACAACTACCCGCGGCTATGCCGAGAAGGCTATGAATAGCAAAAGGGGCCCGGTGCTAAAGCACCGGACCCCTTGAAGATCCGCTGAGCTGGAACGAATCCGCCGAAGCGGTTCTCGAATCAGCCGGGAGGCAGTCGAATCAGCCGAGGCTGAAGGGCTGACCCCAGAGCGTGACCGTGCCGACGACATTGTCGGTCTCGACCTTCACGGACACGAACGCACGCGCCTGGGCGTATCCGCCGCAACCGTTCAGGCCGATGGTCTCGTCGGCCCAGGTGACCGAACCGTTCGAACCCTTGAACTTGTTGTTGGCCGAGTGGTCCTCGCTGCCGTAGTCGTCCGCGGCCTCCAGGTCCAGGACGTAGAACGCCTTGGACTGGCCCGGGCCGAGGGTCAGAGCGCCGCCGGTGCTGGCTCCGACAGTCGGCGCGCTGTTGCCTTCCCAGGCGCCGCCGCCCTCGACGCCGCCCTCGGCGCCGCCGCCGGCAATGTTGACCTGGCAGCCCACCACGTAGCCGGGCAGGATCTTGCCGCCGACGCTGCTGTTGTTGCCGGAGATCTGCACCTGCGCGGAGCCGGAGACCCAGGCGTTGCGGTGCAGCGGGGTGGAGCCCATCGACGGGTTGATATTGGCGGACTCGCCGACCAGGCGAACCGTCACCACGGTGCCGTCGGAGAGTGTCTGGGTGATCGCGCCGCCGGGCAGGGCGACGAAGGTGTCGGCATTGGCCGCACCGGTGGAGAACAGGCCCAGCGCGGCGGTGGCCGCGAAGCCGACGCCGGCGACCCGGGCCGCAGTCTTGCGAATGTTCATGAGCATTTCCCTCTAGGGTCGAATTCGCTTACGCGAGAGTTGAATTGGTCGCGACCAAACGTCAGCCGATGCTGAACGGCTGCCCGTAGAGGGTGGTCTTGGAGTAGTGGTCGCCGATGATCTCGACGACGGTGTACGCACGCGCCTGCGCGTAACCCGCGCAACCGTTGACCTCGATCGGCGTGTCCTGGTATTCGACCGCGTAGGTGCCGTTCTTCAGGATGTCCTTGCCCTGGATGGCGACGAACTTGACCTGGCCGGGGCCGAGGTTCAGGCTCAGGCCGCCGCTGAGGCCGAAGCCGCTGGTATCGACGCTGGCGCCGACCTTGGCGCCGATGGCGTCGTCGGCGATGGACACCTGGCAGCCGACGATGTAGCCGGTGGTCAGGCGGGACGCGCCGTGGGTGGAGGAGTTGTTGGTGCCCGGGGCGTTGGTGGCGCCGTTCCAGGGGCCGACCTCGCCCTCGGGGGTGTTGGTGACGTCGGCGAAGACCTTGCCCGACACCCACGCGGTACGACCGGCGCCATTGGCGGCCAGCGACGGCGAGATGACGGCGTGCTCGCCGACGCGGCTGATGGTGACGCCCGCCGGGCTCGCCTTCTGGCCGTCCGGCAACGGCACGAAGGCGTCGGCGTTCGCGGCGCCGGTCGACAGCAGACCCACGGCCACGGAAGCGGCTGCGCCGAAGACCGCGACGCGGCCGGCGCGACGGATACCGCTGGTGCGGTTCTCGCTCATTCTTTCCCTCATCAGGTTGTCTACCGACCAGCTCCGACCACCGAAGCTGGTTGGGTCGCCTACAAGGCCAATCCCCAAATGAGCAACGCTCGAGTTGCCTGCACGCAATACCCGAGCAGCCGTCTCAAACCCTTTGGACTAGTAGGTTTGTTGACCCGATCGAGACCCTAGCCACATCAGCAATTGCTTGGCAACAGCAGGGCGCACATGCGGAAATCGCCATGATTTACGGGGAATCGGTTTAACGCCCACGACCGGGGAAAGTGATAACGAAATGGCTTCGGCCGTGAGCGGACTCGAAAATGAGCGTGCTCAGAAAAGGCACGGAAAAGGGGGAACGGCTCAGCCGTGATGGGGAGGCACCTGGGAACGCAGCCAGTCGTCGGAGGACTGTCCCGAATCCGGTTCGGGGGTGCGTTCGTCGGAGGTGGTGGAAGGCAGCGCATCACCGAAGATGCGCGCGAGTTTCGCCGCCTCGGCGGCGGAGAGACGACGAGACCCCGCCCGGCGCGCGGCCGGACGGGGCTGATCGGGATGCTGCCCGGACTCGGCGGTCATTCCGCCAGGCCGGAGAGCTCATCGATGACCCGGCTCGCGAGCGGGCCGAGGGTGGCCATGCCATCGCGGATGGCGGCGCGCGAGCCCGGCAGGTTCACCACGAGCGTGCTGCCGGAGACGCCGGCCAGCCCGCGGGACAGGCCCGCATCGAGCGAACCGGAGGCCAGACCGGACGAGCGCAGCGCCTCGCTGATGCCCGGCAGCACCCGGTCCAGCACCTCCTCGGTGGCCTCGGGCGTCACATCGCGCGGCGACATACCGGTGCCGCCGACCGAGATGACCAGGTCCACGCCGCCGATGACGGCGGTATTGAGGGCATTGCGGATCTCGACCTCATCGGCCGACACCGACACCGAGGCGTCCACCAGGAACCCGGCCTCGGTCAGTAGTTCGGTCACCAGCGGGCCCAGCGAGTCCACCCCGCCATGGGCGGTTCGGTCGTCGACCACAACGACAAGAGCACGGCCCGCCACAGCGGCATCGATTTCCATGGTGCTCACCGTAGCGCCCTTGCCCGACAACAGCTCCCACTCCCCGTCCGGACGAACCCGGATCGCGGGCATCGGGACCCGCCCACTCTCGTGCATCATCATCGTCCGCCCTCCACTGCGGCCTCGCCGAGGGTCACCTCGACGGTCTTCTGGTTCTGGCCCTGCTCGTCGGTGTAGGTCACCTTGACCTTGTCGCCGGGCTTGTGCGACCGCACCGCGGCGATCAGCGCATTGCCCGAATCGATCGGCTGGTCATCGAGTTTGGTGATGATGGCGCCACCGGGGATGCCCGCCTTGGCGGCCGGGCCGTCCGGGGTGGCCTCCAGCACGCGGGCGCCGTTGACATCGTCCTCGCCGCGCACCTTGATGCCGATCTGCGCGTAGGTCGCCTTGCCGGTCTTGATCAGCTCGTCGGCCACGCGGCGGGCGGTGTCGACCGGAATGGCGAAGCCGAGACCGATGGAACCGCTCTGCGCGCCCGCGGCCTCCGCGCTGCCGAGGGTGGCGATGGCGGTGTTGATGCCGATCAGCTTGCCGCTCATATCGACCAGCGCACCACCGGAATTGCCCGGGTTGATGGCGGCGTCGGTCTGCACGGCGTCGATGACGGTGCCGGTCGAACCCGCCTCACCGCTGGTGGATACGGGGCGGTTGAGCGCGGAGACGATGCCGGTGGTGACCGTCCCGGCCAGGCCCAGCGGCGAGCCGACCGCCACCACGGCCTGGCCGACCTGCAGATTGTCCGAGGAGCCGAGCTCGATCGGGGTCAGGTCCTTCTTGTCGGTGACCTTGATGACCGCCAGATCGGAGATCGGATCCGCGCCGACCAGAGTGGCCGAGGCGGTGGAGCCGTCGCTGAAGGAGACCTCCATCTTGGCGTTGGGTCCCGCGCCATTGGCCACGTGATTGTTGGTGAGGATCAGCCCGTCGGAGGACAGCACCACGCCCGAGCCCTCGCCCGCGGCCCGGTTGCCCGCGACCTGGATCATGACCACGCTCGGCAGCACCTTCTGGGCCACCGCCTGCACCGAACCCTCGGGGGCATTGGCGACCTCGTTCACCTTGCGCGGCGCGTCGAGGGCATTGGTGACGGTCGAATGGCCGTCGCCGTCGCGCGTGGCGAGCGCGCCGACGGCGCCGCCGACGCCACCGCTGAGCAGGGCCAGGGCCAGGGCGCCGGCGACCAGCGCCGTCCTGGTGTTGCGCTTGGGGGCCGGTGCGCCCGGCACCGGGTATCCGGCGCCGGGACCGCCCGGCTGACCCGGGCCGCCCGCGCCGAAGATCGGCTCGGTCGCATGGTGCCCGGTCTGGTGCTGACCCGTCTGATGCTGTCCGGTGGCGTATCCGGCCCCCGACGCCGCATACGCGGGCCCGTACGGACCGGCCGGAAGTTGCTGGGTCGCATGCGCACCCGAGGTCTCGGGAGATCCGTATCCGGCCGGGGCCCCGCCGTAGGGCTGCGCACCGTAGGGGTGACCGGCGACCGGGCCGTAGCCCTGCCCGGCCGGGCCGTACCCGTGGCCGCCGTACGGCGACGGGGCCGCGGCGCCGGGGGCCGGATCGGCGGAACCGCCGGGAGCCGAGTTCGCCGGGCCGTGGTCCGCGCCGGCGTCCGGACCCGCGGCGGCCGGAGTGGACTGCGCGGCCGGATCGGCCGGAGTGCCGTGAGCGGCATTGTTGTCCTGGGAGCCTGCCGCATTGCCCTGGGAGCCTGCTGCGTCCCGCGTGTCCTTCGAATCCTCGGTCATTTTCTCGTTTCTCCTCGAGTCTCCTGGCCAAGACTGGCGGTGACGACTGAGAGCGGACTGAGACCGTGCTTGCTTTTTCCGGAGGGTTCTAACTTTCCTCCGCGACCGCGGGCGGCGCACCCTCTCCGGGCAGAACGATACGGATCAGCGCACCACCGCGTTCGGAGGTGTCGATGGTGATGGTGCCGCCGTGTTTGGTCACCACCTGCTTCACGATGGCCAGGCCCAGGCCGGAGCCGGGCATGGAGCGCGAAGCGGTGGTCCGGTAGAAGCGTTCGAACACCAGCTCGCGTTCGGCGGGCGGGATTCCGGGTCCGGCGTCGTCGACCGACAGCTCCAGCAGGCCGCGGTTCTCGGTCATGGTGACCAGCACCTTGGCCCCCGCCGGGCTCCATTTGGCCGCATTGTCGAGCACATTGAGGATGGCGCGTTCCAGCCCGGCCTCGTGGCCGTAGACGAACCACGGGCGCAGGCGCGCCTCGAATTCGATGCCGGTGCGCCGCCGCCGCGCGCGTTCCAGGGCGCGCTCGGTGACATCGCCGATATCGACCACCTCGTACACGGTGTCCGGGGCGTCCTCGCGGGCCAGGTCCACCAGATCGCCCACCAGCGTGGACAATTCCTCGATCTGCGCCATCACATCGGAGCGCAGTTCGGCCATGTCCTCGTCCGGAATGCGCGGTGCGCCCGGGCGCGAGGAGGCGATGAGCAATTCCATATTGGTGCGCAACGAGGTCAGCGGCGTTTTCAGCTCGTGGCCCGCGTCGGCCACCAATCGCCGTTGCCTTTCCCGGGATTCGGCCAGGGCGCGCAGCATGGTGTTGAAACTGTCGGTGAGCCGGGCGAGTTCGTCGTCGCCGGTCACCGGAATGGGGGTCAGATCGTCGGTGCGGGCCACCCGCTCGGTGGCGGCGGTGAGCCGGGCGATGGGCCGCAAACCGGTGCGGCCCACGGCCGTTCCGGCGGCGGCCGCCAGCATGACGCCGCAGCCGCCGACCACGAACAGCAGCCAGGCGAGCCGGTCCAGGACTTCGCGGGTGGGTTGCAGGCGCTGCGAGACCACCAGGGTGGACCCGGAATGGGTGCGCCGGGCCAGCACGCGCTGATTGTCGACGGTGCGCAGCGAGAAGCCGATCTCCCCGCGCGCCACCGCCAGTTCCTGGCTGCCGATGGGCGGATTGGTGCTCTGCGGCGGCACATACGGCGACAGGTCCGGGAAGATGAGCGCCACGCCGACGTCGCTGGAGTACAGGCCGGCGAGCACGATCGACTGGAAGCCGAGCGAGTCGAAGTTGTTGTCGATCATCAGCGAGGCGCGGGCGCGCAGCTGGGTGTCCACATCGGCGTACAGCGAGCGCGCCACCATCGCATAGGCGGCGATG
Source organism: Nocardia sp. NPDC127526 (assembly GCF_042672265.1). NCBI lineage: Bacteria > Bacillati > Actinomycetota > Actinomycetes > Mycobacteriales > Nocardiaceae > Nocardia > Nocardia sp. NPDC127526. Next base: position 82,994 of record NZ_JBHXVO010000007.1, read on the forward strand.
GAGGTGAAGGCGACGGCCACGGCCACCACCGAGGCGGCCAGCAGCGTGACCCGCCAGCGCAGCGAGACCGACCGGGTGAGCGGCATCGGGGGGCGCATGTCTGGTTCGGACCGCTGCGTGAGTCCGGCGACCACGGTGCGCCGGGGAACGGTTCTACCCACGAGCCCGGCTCCTACGGAGGTGTCTCGCGCAGCACGTAGCCGACGCCGCGCACGGTATGGATGAGCCGCGGTTCACCGTCGGCCTCGGTTTTGCGGCGCAGGTAGCCGATGTACACCTCGAGAGCATTGCCGGAGGTGGGAAAGTCGTAGCCCCACACCTCTTCCAGGATGCGGCTGCGGGTGAGCACGCGGCGCGGATTGGCCATGAGCATTTCCAACAGCGAGAATTCGGTGCGGGTGAGGCTGATCTGGCGTTCGCCGCGCCACACTTCGCGGGTGACCGGGTCCAGGGACAGGTCGGCGAATTTCATGGTCTCCGAGGAGTCGGCGACATCGGCGGTGGTGCGCCGCAGCAGGGCGCGTAACCGGGCCAGCAATTCCTCGAGCGCGAAGGGCTTGGGTAGGTAGTCGTCGGCGCCGGCGTCCAGGCCGGCGACGCGTTCGGAGACCGAATCCCGTGCCGTGAGTACCAGAATGGGCAGATCGTCGCCGGTGCTGCGCAGCCGGCGGCACACCTCCAGGCCGTCCAGGCGGGGCATCATCACATCGAGAACGAGGGCGTCGGGACGCTGGCTGGCGGTCTTCTCCAGGGCGTCCACGCCGTCGACGGCGAGGTCGACGGTGTACCCGTTGAAGGTGAGCGAGCGACGCAACGATTCCCGGACCGCGCGGTCGTCGTCGACTACCAGAATGCGCATGGGCTCCAGTCTGCCCACAGCGACTGAGAGGTGACTGAGAAGGTTGCCTTCGACACGCCGAGAGACATGCAGGGGTGACCTGGGGCTTTTGCGGAAGCCTTACCAACGGTTGTCATGGAAACACTTATGCCTATTCGAAAGACGTTGCGCGCGGCTGCATTCGGAGTCTCGTACAACGAGTTGTCCGAATTGCCGTTACTCACCCCACGCGGTATGTTGCAGGCCGTACAAAAAGACCTCTAGTTGGTTCCGCGCGGGTTCGATCCCCGAACCGTACAACCGCATACGACCCGGGGGTCTCTTCTGAAAGCGGAGGCGACGGAAGCGGGATGGAAGCAACGCCCCGGTCCTGGCAATTCAGCCTGTCCAACTGGCCCGTCACGCGCAAGGTCGGCATCGTACTGGTGCTGCCGGTGTTGCTCGCCTCGACCTTCGCGGTCCTGCGCATCAACAGCGAGCTGCAGACGATCAATCAGTTGAGCGCGGGTACCGAACAGGCCGCAATCATGCGCAGCACCACCAAGTTCGAGACCGCGACGCAGAATCTCGCGATCGCCGCCATCACCGGCTGGGGCAATACCGAGGCCGATCCGGTGCTCGACGCCGCCACCGGGAAATTCGATCAGACCGTGGCGGATCTGGAGACCCGGCTGCGCTCCTCCAAGGCCGAACCCGAGATCACCCAGGAGATGACGCAGGCCATCGGGATCGCCCGCACCATGCGCAACAGCCTGCGCAGCGGCTCCCCCGCCACCCTGGCCGAGCAGGCCGAGACGGTGTCCACCCGGATCCAGGCCGCGCTGTCGACCTCGCAGTCGATCAGTGAATTGCAGACCCAGCAGCTGTTCCTGCAGCTGGGCACCATCATGACCGGCGGGCGCCTGCTCACCCAGGAACGCGTCATGCTGGCCTCGCCGGATCTGGCCAAGAACCCGGCGCTGCGGGCGCGGCTGCTGACCTCCATCGGCGCCGAGATCACCATGCTCGAGGTGTACGCCGGGCTGAACAGCACCCAGGCGCAGAACTTCACCCAGCTCAAGGACGCGGCGGGCATTCGCATCGGCGTGCTGTCGCAGAACGTCCCGGATCCCGCCGCGGTGCCGGCCATGACCGACGCGGTCAATGCCAGCCTCGACGCCTACGCCAAGGAATCCGATCACCTGGCGAGCGCGCTGGACGACCGGCTGGCGCAGTTGACCACCGAGGCCCGCAATACGGTGCTCCGCGATACCTCCGTCGTCATCGGCATGCTGCTGGCGGGTCTGGCCCTCGCCCTGGTGGTGGCGCGCTCGCTGGTGGTGCCGGTCCGCCGCCTGCGGCGAGATGCCTTGCAGGTGGCCCATATCGACCTGCCGCGGGAACTCGAGGTGGTGCGCGGCGGCGGCACCGCCCCCGAGATCACCCCGGTCGACGTGCACACCACCGAGGAGATCGGCCAGCTGGCCCGCGCCGTCGACGACATCCACGCCCAGGCGCTGCACCTCGCCGGTGAACAGGCGCGGTTGCGCCTGCAGATCGGCAATATGTTCGAGACGCTTTCCCGCCGTAGCCAATCCCTGGTGGAGCAGCAGCTCAACCTGATCGAGGAACTGGAACGCGACGAGGACGACTCCGAGCGGCTGCAATCGCTGTTCCGCCTCGACCACCTCGCCACCCGCATGCGCCGCAATGGCGACAACCTGCTGGTGCTGGCCGGAACCGCGCTGCGCCGTGGCCATCTCGCGCCGGTGCCGCTGTCGGACATGCTGTGGTCCTCGGTCTCCCAGGTGGAGGACTACCAGCGCGTCGAGATCGGCACCGTGCCCGACGGCATCGTGGCCGGTGAGCCCGCCGTCGATATCGAGCACCTGCTCGCCGAGCTCATCGACAACGCGCTGCGCTATTCGCCGCCCACCACCCCGGTGGCGGTGTCGGTGGCGCGCGCCGTGGACGGCGGCTACCTCATCGAGATCACCGACCGCGGCCTCGGCATGAATGCCGAGGACCTGCAGGCCATCAACGACCGGCTCGCCTCCGGCGGCGAGGTCAACGTCGAAACCGCCCGCCGCATGGGCCTGTTCGTCGTCGGCCGCCTCGCCAAGCGGCACAACATCACCGTGAGCCTGCGCCGCACCTCCGCCATGGTGCAGCAGCCCGGCATCACCGCGAGCGTGCACCTGCCGGGCTCGCTGGTCTCACCCGCGCCGGAACGCACCGGCGACAGCACCGGCCAGTACCCGATCACCGGCACCGCGCTGCCGGTCGCCCCGCCGGCCGGCAGCCCCGCGCCGATCTCCGCGCCGCAGCCGGCCGTCGCGCCGCCGCGGCTCATGCCGGTGCCGAATCCGCCGGAAATCGCGCGATTCCCGGAATCCAGCACGCGATTCGGGGTCACCAGTTCCGGACTGCCGCAGCGCAAGACGCCGGGCGCGGACACCGGCGAGCTGCCCGCGCTCCCGGGATTCGGTGGCGAGCAGCAGAAATTCGGTGCCGAGCAGCAGAAATTCGGTGGCGAGCAGCAGAACTCGGATCTGTTCAGCGATGTGTTCGCCGAACAGGACACCAGCGTCTACCCGGCGCCGGTCGACTTCTGGGGTGAATCCGGACGGCAGGACGAGCCGCCGTTCGCCCGGCCCGAGGAACCGCGGTACACAGAGCCGGCATCCCGGCGTCCCGAGCCCGCGACCCAGCGGTTCGAGCCCCTGGCGCCGGTCACCAACGGCGGTAACGCCGGTGGGTACGGCTACGACGACAGCGGCAGTGACAGCAGCTCCTTCGACACCGGCTTCAACGCCTTCGGCGGCGGCTCGAACGGCTATGGCTCGAACGCCAACAGCGCCGACGACGGCGCCAACGGCAATGGCAACGGTGTCGGCGGCAACGGCGCCAACGGCAATGGCGCCGACAGCACTCCCGAACCGGCCGGGCAGCGCCCGGGCGGTGACGACCACAGCCCCATCTACCAGCGCATGGTTTCGGAATGGCTGGTGGAACCGGCCTCGGGTGGCGCGTCCACCGAGGTGTGGTCCTCGGCCTCCGACGCCGGCTGGGCGGCCGCGGAGGAGGCCGCCAATCCGACCACCAGCGATCGCACCCAGGGCGGGCTGCCGATTCGCCGGCCCGGCGCCCAGCTGGTCCCCGGCGCGGTCACTCAGGAGGACGAGGGCGGCGCCCGCGATCCCGAGGAGATCCGCAGCAGCCTGACCAGGCACTTGAGCGGCGTCCGCTCCGGACGGGCCGACTCGCAGTACAACGACGGAGGGCATGCATGACCGACACTCAGCGCACCACGACCGACGAGAACCTGAACTGGCTGGTCACCCGATTCACCCGGGAGGTGCCGGGCGTCTCGCACGCCGTCCTGGTCTCCGCCGACGGTCTGCTGCAGGCGACCAGCCCGCACCTGCCCTCGGATCGGGGCGAGCAGCTGGCCGCGGTGACCGCCGGTCTGGCCAGCCTGTCGACCGGCGCCGCACAGCTGTTCGACGGCGGCAAGGTGATGCAGTCCATCGTCGAGATGCAGCGCGGCTATCTGCTGGTCATGAGCGTCGGCAATGGCTCGCACCTGGCGGTGCTGGCCAACAAGCAGCACGATATCGGCCGCATCGGCTACGAGATGGCGCTGCTCGTCGACCGGGTCGGGTCGGTGGTGCAGGCCACCGCCCGCACAGCCTGATGAGCCGCCGATGACCAATCCCAACGGCGTCGGCTCGAACCGGTCGACGAGCCGGGTACGCCCCTATGCGCTGACCTCCGGCCGCACCGAACCGGCAGTGGATCTGCCGCTCGAGGCGGTCGTCGAAACCCTGTCCTACACCGCCCATTTCGACTGGCCCGCCGGTGACATCCGCACCGAGATCCTGCGGCTGGGCACCGCCCGGCTGTCGGTCGCGGAGATCGCGGCGCATCTGCAGCGGCCGCTGGGCATGATCCGGGTCGTGATCGGCGATCTCGTCGTCGCCGGGACCCTTCGCGTGCATTCGACCCTGAGCGACCAGGCGACTTTCGACGAGCGCCGCTCTCTGATGGAGAGGACCCTGCATGGACTCCGCGCCCTTTGACGGCGGGGCCTACAACGGCGGTCCGCCGTACCCGAACGGCGGACCCCAGATACCGGGCGCGAGCCTGCCCCAGCCGAATCTGGGGCAGCAGTTTCCGCCGCGCCCCGGCGACGAGTCCCGCACCGCCTCCACCAAGATCGTGGTCGCGGGCGGCTTCGGCGCGGGCAAGACCACCTTCGTGGGCGCGGTCTCGGAGATCGTGCCGCTGCGCACCGAGGCCATGGTGACCGGCGCCTCCGAGGGCGTGGACGACCTCGCCGCCACCCCGGGCAAGGAAACCACCACGGTGGCCATGGATTTCGGGCGCATCATCCTGCCGGGCAATCTGGTGCTCTATTTGTTCGGCACGCCCGGGCAGCGCCGATTCTGGTTCATGTGGGACGACCTCATCAAGGGCGCCATCGGCGCGGTGGTGCTGGTCGACACCCGGCGCATCGAGGACAGTTTCGCCGCCGTCGATTTCTTCGAAGCCAAATCGCTGCCGTTCCTCATTGCGGTGAACCGTTTCCCGGACGCGCCGCGCTTCCCGGTCGCCGAATTGCGCGAGGCGCTCAGCGTGCGCGAGGGCGTGCCCATCGTGGATATCGACGCCCGCGATGCGGGTGAAGTCCGGCGGTCACTGGCGGCGGTCACCGAATACGCCATCGAACGTCTCATGAAGTCACAGCGCGAAACGGCCCGCGGCTAAAAGATTTCGGGTCGAGCAGGGATAACGCACCGAGCAGGATTACGAAGGCAGGGGTACTGGTGATCTACTTCTCGATGGGCTACTGGGTCATCGGGCTGGCTCTGATCGTGTCTGCGCTCGGCGCGGCGTGCGGGCTGGCGTGCATCCGCCAGTCCACCAAATCGGTGACCGCCCGGTTCCGGGTGGTGTGGCTGTTCGTGGCGTCGGGATCCATCGGCGGCGTCGGCACCGGCCTGGCCACCTTCGTCTCCCTGCTCGGTTTCGAGGTCAAGGGCAGCCAGTTGCGCTACGACCCGGCCAGTATCAGCGTGGCCGCCGGGCTGGCCGCGCTCACCACGTTCATCGCGCTGCTCATGGTCGGCAAGAGGCTGCACTGGGCGCGGCTGGTCGCGGGCTCGGTGATCATGGCGGCCGGGCTCGGCATCGTGCAGCTCATGGTGCTGTCGGCGGTGCGGGTGCAGGGGACGACCGAGCACAACAGCGTGTCGATGATCGCGGTTTTCGTGCTCGCACTGGTGATCTCGGCGCTGACGCTGTGGTTCAGCCTCACCGTGACGTCGGTGCCGGTGCTGCTCACCGGGTCGCTGATCTACGGAATCCTGGTGACCGGCATGCACTACGCCGGGCTGACCGGGCTGGACGCGCACATCGACCAGTCCGCACCCCTGCCCAAGGGCGCGGATCTGTTCGACTTCTTCGTGCCGTTCTTCGTCATCGGCTCACTGTCGCTGGCGATTCCGATCACGGCCATCCTGGTGGCGCCGGATCGTCGCGAGGCTCGGCAGCCCACGACCACCCCGGATTTCGATATGGCGCACAGCCCTTCGCTGGCGGTCGCGTCAGGGCTTCGGGGCGGGGTCGAGCAAGGCGAACAATTCTCCTTGGGGCGCAGCTAGAATCGCCATTCGGCCGAAGGGGCCGTCCTGGGCGGGGAGCAGGACGTTGGCGCCCAGTTCGGCGGCGCGGGTGAGACCGTCGTCGAGGCCGTCGAATTGGAACCAGGTGAGCCAGTAGGGGTGGTCGGGGGCGGTGCCGTTGCGGGTGTCGTCGTTGATGCCGGCGACGGCCTCGGCGCGGTCGGGCGGGGTGAGGGTCGCGTATCGCATGGCGTCGTCGTCGAATTCGGTGAGGGCGAAGCCGAATACCTGGGCGTAGAAGGTTTTCGCGGCTTCGTAGTCGCCGGTTTGCAGATCGTTCCAGACGTAGGCGCCGTGTTCGTTGTGGACGGCGGCGCCATTGTGGGCTCGCGCCTCCCATACCGCGAAGGGCGCGCCTGCGGGGTCGGCGGCGACGAACATGCGGCCGAATTCCATGACGTCGAAGGGCGGCACCAGCATGCTGCCGCCGGCGGCGCGCACCTGTGCGGCGGCGGCGTCGGCATCGGCGACCGCGAAGTAGGTGGTCCACACCGAGGGCACGCCCGCTTCGGGTTTCGGCCCCACGCCCGCCACGGGCTGCCCGGCCTTGAAGGCCATCAGATATCCCCCGGATTCCTCCCCACCGCCCACAACGTCCCAGCCGAACAGCTCCGCGTAGAACTCACCGGCTTTGGCCGGGTCGTCGACCTGACAGTCGACCCAGCACGGTGTGCCCGCGGGCCAGGCCTCGTCGCGTACAGGCATCGGTCATCTCCGTTTCTGAAGTACTGCACAAGCAAATCGGGTTAAGGCGAAGTGACGCCGATCACACAGCAGTCCCCAGTCAACCACCGCGTCTGCCAACCTGGAACACCATGACCGAAATGCCCGATGTTTGCGGGACTTCGGGGGCCGAGAACCGTCCGGAGCTATGCGAGGAGAACGACGGACACAGCGAGGCGCGCGAATTACAGTGAGTGTCATGCGTTTCGGGCTGGATTACGCCGGAGGTCGTCCCGCCGCGAGTGCCATCCGAGCGGCCGGTTTCGATTTCGTGGTCCGCTACCTCTCCCCCGGCGGTCCCGGTCTGCCCGGCAAGTTGCTCACCCCCGCCGAAGCGGACGACCTGCGCGCACACGATATTTCGATCGTCTCCAATTGGGAGACCACCGCGGCCCGCATGCTCGACGGCTACGGCGCCGGGGTCACCGACGCCCGCGCCGCGCTGGCGCAGGTGCTGCGCTGCGGCGGCCGCGAGGACCGGCCCATCTACTTCTCCGCCGATTTCGATGCCACCCCCGCCCAGCAGGAGCCCATCAACGCCTATCTGGACGGCGCGGCCACGGTCATCGGGCGCGCGAATGTGGGTATCTACGGCGGATATTGGCCGCTCAGCCGGGCCCTGGACGCCGGGACCGCGGTCTGGGGCTGGCAGACGGTGGCCTGGTCCGGGACCAATCGCGATCCCCGCATGCACATCCTGCAGACCGCGCGCCAGGTGATGGTCGACGGCGTGGTGTGCGATGTCAACGAAACCGACCGCCTCGATTTCGGCCAATGGGACTTCCAACCAGAGGAACAGGACATGACGCCCGAACAGGAAGAGATACTGCGCGACGTCCAGATCCAGCTGCGCGGGCCGGGGCTGTCGGGCTGGCCGCAGCTCGGCCAGGATCCCGACGGCCGCAACCGGACCGTGGTGGACGGGCTGGCCGCCGCGCTGACCAAGATCGACGAACTACGCACCGAGATCAGCGAACTGGAGGCGACCACCGCGGAGCTGAGCGACGAGGTGGCGCGGCTGAGCGGGCATCGCTGGCCGTGGCCGTTCTCGCTCATCGAGGGGCCCGCGACGCTGTTCGCCGAACAGCTGGCGCGGCTCGAGCAGATGCTGCCGGATCTGCCACTGCCCGGTTGGGGTGAGGGTCCGGATGGGCGCGCGCGGGAAACCACCGAAATCGGACAAATCCCGGGATCTAACGGGCGTAATGCCGCATCGGACAGTCGAATTGGCTGATTTGTCGGAATTTATTCGAATCCGGCAACGATGCTCGAAACGGCCGGTAAACCGCCCCTGAACTGGCGATGAGCGGGTTCTCCTGTGATCAGGAGAACCCGCCCTCGGCCACGAGAATACCGGCGCAAGAGCACGAATTCACAACTTTGAGAAGACTTTTTGAAGCACCGGGTACAAACCGGACCTACGGTCGAAAGCGTCCGATCGTGCTCAATCGAAGGAGGCTCCCGTGGCCGTCAGCGTTGTGCTAGACAAAGCTCTCGACAAAGCATACGAAGACAAATCCCTCTCCGAGATCCTCTCCGCTCCCCCGTCCGCGCTGGCCGGACTCACGGAGAAAGCCGATGCCCAGCTGCTCGAGGCCCTCGGCGTGAAAACCATTGCCGATTTGGGCAAGAACAAGTACTTCAAGCTCGCCGCCACATTGGTGGAGCTGCAGGCCAAAGAGGGCTGAGTGAGAACGGGAGCGCCGGGTGCCCGATCGGCGCCCGGCGCTCCTTGTCCCCTCTGCTCCGTCAGAGTTTGTCGAGGTCGATCAGCCCCGCCTGCACGGCGCGAACCAGCCGCCGCGGCACGTTGTGCACCACACCGTTCACCTTGACCGGCACCAGATCCGGCACCGTCGCCTTCCACTGCGAGCGCCGGGCGTGGGTATTGGCCCGCGACATCCTTCGCTTCGGAACCGCCATCTCAGTTCTCCTTCTGCTCGGTCGCGCCGCCGCGCACGCGCTTGCCGTAGCGGCGTTCGAATTTCTCCACCCGGCCCGCGGTGTCCAGCACGCGCTGATTGCCCGTCCAGAACGGATGGGAGTCGGCGGTCACGTCCACCACCAGCAGCGGGTAGGTATTGCCGTCCTCCCACTCCACGGTGCGCTCGGACACCGCGGTGGAGCGGGTGAGGAAGCGCTTGCCGGTGCTCACGTCCTCGAAGACCACCGGGTGGTAGTCGGGGTGGATTCCCTGTTTCATGGCGTCACCTTTCGTTCTGGCGGGAACCGCCGTCGCCGGTCACCGGCGTGGATCGGGTTGTGTCGCACGGCTCCTCGTGCTGATCGCCGAACGGGTCCGCCCACTGGGCCACCCGCTCCGGCGCGAATCGGACCTGCCGGAATTCGTCCTCGTCGACCAGCGCCCAGTGCAGGGCGTGCCGGATCTCCTCGGCGTCGGCGTCGTGCACCAGGATGACGAGCGAGTTGTGGCGATCGCCGAACTGCTCGTGCCAGTGCAGCGCGGCCATGGTGCGGCGCTCCGGATCGACCTGCTCCAGCTCCTCGGGAGTCATGGCGGCCAGCCACTTTCCGGCGCCGCCGACGCGCAGTCCGCCGCCGGCGGACTCCAGCCACACCACATCCTCGGGCTGGGTGGCCAGCCAGATCCGGCCGCGGGCGCTCACGACGCCCTCCAGCAGGACGTCGATGGCCGAGTGCAGCCGATCCGGATGGAACGGGCGGTCGGTGGCGAATTCCACCAGCGTCACACCGCAATCCGAGTTCAGCGGCGGTTGGCCCCGCAGCAGCGAGGCGTGCGGGTCGAACGACGCCCCGCGGCGCGCGTGCTCCGGAATGCGGCGCAGCAGCCAGGTGAGGTCGCCGGTATCGAGGGCGGCGGGTTCGGCCACCCACGCCACCGGCGCGGCGGGGGCGAGCCGGGCCAGCACCGCGGCGGTGCGCTCGCGCTCCAGCAGATCGGCGCCGGCGTCGAAAGCGATGAGGGCGTCGGCGAATTCGGTCTGGCCCACCGCCAGCTGAGCGATGGTGCGGTCGTCCTCGGCGGTGGCGTGGCCGCGCTCGGCGAGGGTCTCGTCACCGGTGGCGTCGGCCAGCCAGTCGCGGGCGTCCAGGCAGGTGAGCACGTTCTCGATGCGCACGCTGCGGCCGGCCGGGCCGTCCACGCGGCCGTGCACACCGGTCACCACGACATTCTCGATGGCCTGGCAGACCGCCTCGGCCTCGAAGGCCGGATCCAGGGCGAGCACGATGCGCCGCACCGAATCCCGTTGCGCCAGTACGCACAGGTACGGGAGCAGATCCGCGCGCAGGGTGCAGGACACGCAGCCGTGGGCGAGTTCCAGGACCGCGCCGGTCACCCTGCCGTCCGCGATCACGGTCCGGCGGACCACGCCTTCGGTCAGTTCCTTCAGGTCGTGGCGGACGACGACGGTGCCCGGCTCCGCGCCGAGCAGGCGCGCCACCTGGTCCACGCCGTCGGCGGCGCGGCCCGGGAGTCCGGCGACGATGAGCACCGGGGTGCGCTCGGGCGAGGTGGATTCGGACACCACCGGTACCCCTTTCGACAACGATTTTCATTTACCGGAAGGTAACGGTACATTGTTCCGAGGCCGTTGTCGAAAACGATTGTCATCTACATCTACGGCCGGGAAGGAGTGCATCATGTCGGCCATCTGCCAAGTCACGGGGCGCAAGCCGGGTTTCGGAAAGTCCGTCTCGCACTCGCACAAGCGGACCAACCGCCGCTGGGACCCCAATATCCAGCGCAAGACCTACTACCTGCCCAGCGAAGGCCGGCGGATCACCCTGACCGTCTCCGCCAAGGGCATCAAGACCATCGACCGCGACGGCATCGAGGCGGTCGTCGCCCGGCTGCGCGCCCGCGGCGAGAAGATCTGAGGAGGCTGACCGATGGCATCCAAGTCGACCGATATCCGGCCGATCATCAAGCTCAAGTCCACCGCCGGGACCGGGTACACCTATGTGACCCGCAAGAACCGGCGCAATGATCCCGACCGCATGGTGCTGCGCAAATACGACCCGGTCGTCCGCAAGCACGTCGACTTCCGCGAGGACCGCTGACATGGCCAAGAAGTCGAAGATCGAGAAGAACGAGGCCCGCAAGCTGGTCGTCGCCCGGTACGCCGAGCGCCGCGCGGAACTCAAGGAGATCATCCGCAAGCCGTCCAGCACCGACGAGCAGCGGGCCGCCGCGCAGAGCGCCCTGCAGAAGATGCCGCGCGATGCCAGTCCGGTACGCTTGCGCAATCGGGACGCCGCGGACGGACGCCCGCGCGGACATCTCCGGAAGTTCGGTCTCTCGCGAGTTCGCGTGCGCGAGATGGCTCACCGGGGAGAACTGCCCGGTGTACACAAATCGAGCTGGTAAGCACCCACAGATCTCGTGAGTAAGGAACCGCTGACATGGCAGTGAAGCGAGCACCGTCGAAGAAGGTCCGCGCCGAGCAGGCCCGCCGGCCCAAGAAGAACCCCCTCATCGCCGCCGGCGTGGAAACCGTCGACTACAAGGACGTGAACCTGCTCCGCACGTTCATCTCCGACCGCGGCAAGATCCGCAGCCGCCGCGTGACGGGCCTGACCCCGCAGCAGCAGCGCCAGGTCGCCGTCGCCGTGAAGAACGCCCGCGAAATGGCGTTGCTCCCCTTCACCAGCCGGTAGGGTCGCTGCGCCCCGAGGGGCCAAAAACCAAGCGCCCCCGATGCTTTCGCATCGGGGGCGCTTTACGTTGCCCTACGGGATGGTCAGGACCTGGCCGGCGTTGATGGCGTCCGGGTTGGGGATGCCGTTGGCGTTGGCGATGTCCTGGTAGCGGTTGCCGTCGCCGTAGAAGCGCTCGGCGATGGCCCACAGGGTGTCGCCCGGTTCGACCGTGTAGGTCTGGGCGGCCGGGGGCGGGGGCGCGTCTTCGACGGCGGCGGCCTGGGTTACCGGCTCGGGGGCCGGGAGGGGGTTGTCGGTATTGGTGCCGCTGGACCACAGGGCGCTGCCGTCGGTGCCGTAGAGCACGACATTGGCGTCGGACTGCACGACCAGGCGATCGGCGCTCTTGCCGTTGGTTTCGGTGGACCAGGCCGCGCCGTCGGCCTTGTAGACGACGAAGTTGCCGTCGTCCTGCAGGACGGCGCGCTGCACGCCCTGGCCGTGGGTGAGGGTGCTCCACAGCACCTTGCCATCGGGCTGGGACAGCACCAGGTTGCCGTCATCTTGCAGAGTCAGTGTGTAGGCGCCGCCTTGGAGCGACTGGCCCAGACCGAGTTCTTCGCCGACTTTCAACGAATCGCCCACGGTGGTGTCCTTTCGGAGGGGGGATCTTCGGTAAATCGATGGCACGAGAACCGCATTCGCACATCTACCTTCGAGACTACCGACGATCGCGCGACACTCGGGGGGATACGCGCCGGACGACTCAGACATTTCGGCGTGTCTTCGCCAGAAATTCGCTAGATCAACAAAAGGACGGCTTCGAACCGGCCGTACCGTCCTCTGACACTAGGGTTGAGCCCATGTACGGGATTTGGCGACGCCGCCTGATTGCCACCGCCGGAGCCGCGGTGCTGAGCCTGGCCGTCACGGCATGTGGAAACACTGAAGACCACAGTGGTCACTCAACCACCACGACCGCCGCCACAACGATTTCGGCGGCCCCCGACCCGACCGAGGCTCCCGCGGATCAGCTCGGCCGCCCCTTCACCGCCGACCCGAACCTGGTGAATCCGCGCCCGATCCAGTTCGACAGCTGGACCCGCGTGGCGCCGGACAAGATCGCCGTCAACTTCCAGACCGGCGTCCCGGAGTGCTACGGCGTGGACGCCACCACCGCCGAGACCGACACCACCATCACCGTCGCCCTGCGCGCGGGCACCCGCGCCGACGCGGTGGGCCGGATGTGCGTCCAGAGCCTGGTCTTCGGCAGCCTCGAAATCCAGCTGAAAGCCCCGCTGGGCGACCGCAAAGTCGTGAACGCCGAGTAGTTTCGCTCGCGGACAAGCCGAGGGCCGGTGCGCGATTGCGCACCGGCCCTCGAAAGTCCTTGCCCCACTACCCTTCCGGGGGTGTGGGGGCGGTGTGGGGGCGCAGCCCCCACCTACCTCCTCACCTCAGTGGGCGAAGTGGCGCGAACCTGTCAGGTAGAGGGTCACTCCGGCCTCGCGGCACAGCTCGATGGTGTCCTTGTCGCGAATCGACCCGCCCGGCTGCACGATGGCGCGCACGCCCGCGGCCACCAGGATCTGCGGACCGTCGGAGAACGGGAAGAACGCGTCGGAGGCGGCGACCGAGCCCTTGGCGCGGTCACCGGCGCGCTCGACCGCCAGCTTGCAGGAGTCCACCCGGTTGACCTGACCCATGCCGACGCCGACGGCGGCGCCCTCATCGGCCAGCAGGATGGCGTTCGACTTCACGGCCCGGCATGCGCGCCAAGCGAATTCGAGATCGGCCAGGGTCTTCGCGTCGGCGGCCTCGCCGGCGGCGAGGGTCCAGTTGGCCGGGTCGTCGCCCTCGGCGTCGAGGATGTCGCGCTCCTGCAGCAGCACGCCGCCGCTGACCGGACGCAGTTCCGGGCCCTTGCGCTGGGCCGGCTCGGCCACGAGCACGCGCACATTCTTCTTGCGCTGCAACACTTCCACCGCGCCATTGGCGTACCCGGGCGCCACGATGACCTCGGTGAAGATCTCCGCGACCTGCTCGGCCATCTCCACCGACACCTCGCGGTTGGCCGCGATCACGCCGCCGTACGCGCTGACCGGATCGGTGGCGTGCGCCTTGCGGTGCGCCTCGGCGATATCCGCGCCGACCGCGATGCCGCAGGGGTTGGCGTGCTTGATGACCGCCACGGCCGGCTCGTCGAAGTCGTAGGCGGCGCGCCAGGCGGCATCGGCGTCGGTGTAGTTGTTGAACGACATTTCCTTGCCGTGCAACTGCTTCGCCTGCGCCAGCCCGGCCGGACCGGCCTCGCTGCTGTACACGGCGGCGTTCTGGTGCGGGTTCTCGCCGTAGCGCAGCACCGCGTCGCGGGTCCAGGTGGCGCCGATCCAGGCCGGGAACTGCTGCGGCGCTTCGGCTTCCGCATCCGCCGCGGCGGCGGCCGGAGCCGCCACGCTGGTCATCCAGCTCGCGACGGCCACATCGTAGGACGCGGTGTGCTGGAAAGCCTTGGCGGCCAGGGCGGTCCGCTCGGCGAAGGTGAAACCGCCACGCTGCACGGCCGCGAGCACCTTGTCGTATTCACCGCTGTCCACCACAACCGCCACCGACGGGTGGTTCTTGGCGGCGGCGCGCACCATGGACGGTCCGCCGATATCGATCTGCTCGACCGATTCGTCGATGCTCGCGCCCGAGGCCACGGTCTGGGTGAACGGGTAGAGGTTCACCACGACCAGCTGGAAGGCCTCGACGCCCAGCTCGACCAGCTGGTCGAGGTGCTCGTCCTTGCGGGTGTCGGCCAGGATGCCGGCGTGCACGCGCGGGTGCAGGGTCTTGACCCGGCCGTCCAGGGTCTCCGGAAAACCGGTCAGGTCTTCCACTTTGGTGACCGGGATGCCGGCGTCGGCGATCTTGCCGGCGGTGGAACCGGTCGACACCAGTTCGACGCCCGCCTGGTGCAGACCGGTCGCCAGTTCGATCAGACCGGTCTTGTCGTAGACGCTTACCAGGGCCCGCTTGATCGGCTTGCGTTCACTCACCGGAGAACCTGCTCATCTGGAATTACTGCCTTTCGTCCATCGGAGACAATGCCTCGTTCAGCGACGGCCGCGACGACTTCCGCCAGCAGCCGGCGCTCCACGACCTTGATGCGCTCGTGCAGGGTGGCCTCGTCGTCTCCGGGCAGCACGGTGACCGCCTCCTGCGCGAGGACCGGCCCGGTATCGACGCCCGCGTCGACCAGATGCACGGTGGAGCCGGTGACCCGCACCCCGTAGGCGAGCGCGTCGCGCACCCCGTGCGCGCCCGGGAAGGCGGGCAGCAGCGCGGGATGGGTATTGATGATGCGGCCGCCGAAGCGGTCCAGGAAGGCCGGGCCGAGAATCTTCATGAAGCCGGCGGAGACCACCAGATCGGGCGCGAAGGCGTCGACGATCTCGGTGAGCGCCTTGTCCCATTCCGCGCGATTCGCGAACTCGCTCAGCTCCAGCTTGAACGAGGAGATGTCGAATTCCTCGGCATGGTCGGCGGCGGCACAGTCGCGGTCCACGCCGACGGCCACGACCTGGGCCGGATATCCCGGCTGCCGAGTCGCTTCCAGGAGGGAACGCAGGAGGGAGCCGGTGCCGGAGGCCAGCACGACAATGGTCGCGGGCGCGGTCGGCGGCAACAACTGGGCTGGCGTGGTCAGCGCACTACTCCCTGTGTGTCGGAGCGGGAAGGAACGGCGAGGGATCACCGTCGCCGCCCTAAAGACTAGCTGTGCCGCCTCCCCGAACCTTCAGCGCCCGGCAGAGTGCCGCTGACCGTTGGCAACGCGTGCCGCCGGTTGGGAGCCGAGCCGATTTCGGACGTACCCGACGAGTTACCCAGCCCGTACGAGATCAGTTGTCACCTTGGGTGGCCGAGCGCGGACCCTCCACCACCTCGGCGTCGACGATGTCGGGATCCCCGCCGGAATCGTAGTGCGGTTCCGCGGTTAGGGCGGGCTGCTCTTCGACCAGTTCGCCGTCGAGGGCGTCTTCGCGATCCGGATCGCCGTCCGGGTCGATGTAGTACTCGTTGTCGTAATCCGGTTCGTACTCGTTGTCTTCGTACTCGTCTTCGTAGTCGTGGTCCGCGTAATCGTCGTCGTACTCGTCGTACTCGTCGTATTCGTAGTCGTCGTCGGCATCCGCCGCGCCCGCCCCGGCGGGTGCGAAGAAGCGCGCGGCCAGCACGCCCACATAGCCGGGCACCGCCAGCCAGACGAAGGTCAAGGCCAGGGCGAGCGGGACATTCGGGCCGATCCAGCCGAAGCTGCCCAGTTCGCCGCCCGCGAGCAGGCCGAGCCCGGCGAGCAGGACGGCCGCCACACCGGCGGCGGTCAGCATGGCCCACGGCGCCCGGGCGTGGTCGCCGGCCTTGCGGCCGCAGTCCAGGCCGCTCAGCACGCCCACGGCCGCGGGCACGATGAGCAGCACCGCCCACCAGGCCGCCGCGGGCCCGGACGGGACGGCCGCCATGATCGGCACCGCGGGCACGGGCGCGCCCTCGATGCCGAACAGGCCCAGCGAGCCCGGGCCGATGTGCGCCTGTCCGCCGAGCAGCACGCTCGCCGCGTCGACGGTCACATTCGGCAGGTAGGCCAGCGAGAGCAGCGTCAAACCCAGGACGCCCACGAAGTTTCCGGCCGTGGCATAGGTGTCGCCGATGCGCGACCAGTGCGCCAGGAAGGAGACGACGGTCAGCACCGCGGCCACGGCCAGCAGCCGAATCAGGGCCAGCGCACCCGCCCGGATGCCCGGAATAACCCAGTCCGGCACCGGAATCGGCAGCAGGTCCAGCAGCTCCCGCCAGCGCCGCGAGCCCACGCCCGCGGCGACGGCCAGCAGGTGCAGCCCGATCACCCAGGCGAAGGCCAGGGAGGTATTGGGCGCGCGCAGCGCCACCACCGCCGAGGCGTCGTCGGCCACGGCCAGGCAGACCGCGGTGACCAGCAGCGGCCCGCCGACCGCCGCGCCGGCGATCCAGCCGAGATCGGCAGGGGTGCTGTCGGGTTCGGTGGCGCGGGCGCAGTCCTTGGCGACCAGCCACAGCAGGAACGCGGTCGGCAGCAGTGGCCACAGGCCCACATCGGCCTTGCCGATGGTGAGCGGAACCTGGTGCACCGCAAGCCAGCTCGCGGCGACGCCGCCCGGGGCGCCGGTCATCCCGCTGCCCGCGGCGAGCAGGGTGGCGAAGACCAGCGCCAGGATGAGCAGCAGCGTGACGCTCGACGCCCGCGCGGCGACGATGAGCAGTATTCGCGCGCGTTCGGGCGTCAGCGATCCGAATCCGCCCCCGCCGCCGGGACGCCGGACGCGGGCGCGCGGGGCGTCCCGCACGTCCTCATCGTCCAGGCGAGCCAGGGCGGTTCTGGGGGCATTCATGGCATTCCAGCGTGGCATCTTCACCGAAACCAGAGGGTCAGGCGCGCCGGGCCGGGCCGTACATCGACAGACGGCGCGCGACCGGAGCGGCGCGGCAATGGGAACGGCCCCCGGGTGCGAAACCCGGGGGCCGTTGGCGATTCGATCGGTAATCCCGTGCGGACTACTTGTTAGCGTCGTCCTGGCCCGGACGGAACGCGCGGGTGGCGTCCGCGGACGGGTCGGCGTTCTGCTCGCCGCCGAAGGGCTGCGACTGGCGCGGGGCCGCGCCGAAGTGCTGGGTGGCGGCGTCGTTCCCGGCCGGCTGCTGCTGACCGTAGGTCGGCTCCGAACCGCTCTGCTGGCCGAAGCCGCCCGGCTGCTGACCGTAGGACGGCTGGCCGCCCTGCTGGCCGTAGGTCGGCTGGGAGCCGCTGCTGTATCCGGCCGGCTGCTGACCGTAGGACGGCGGCTGCTGGCCGAAACCACCCTGCTGACCGTAGGACGGCTGGCCGCCCTGCTGGCCGAAGGACTGCTGGCCGTAGCCGCCCTGCTGGCCGTAACCCTGCTGCTGGTAGCCCTGCGGGCCGGTCGAGCTGAACGGCTGCGGCTGGCCGAAACCGCCCTGCGGCGCAGCGGGCTTCGGGGCCGGCGGCTTGATGATGCCGGTCTCGAACAGCACCGCCAGCACGGCGAGCACGGCCTGTACGAACGACAGGAACAGGATCACCCAGGCGCCCCACTCGTTGTTCAGCTCACCGGCGAACGAGTGGAACAGCACCGCGAGGAACGCGGCCGCCGAGGCGGCGGCCGCCGCGCCGACCCAGTCCTGCTTGGGCAGCAGCGACAGGCCCGCGAGCAGGCCCGCGAACAGCAGGAACGCCGGCAGCGCCGGCGCGGACTCGAACAGGTTGAAGCTCAGATCGATATCCGAGCTGCCCTTGGCCGGCGCGAAACCCAGCAGGAAGTTGAGGACACCGAGGGCGGCCACGCCCACGGTGAGAAAGAAGGGCAGGCCCTTGCCCGCGGCAGGCGTCGTGCTCGACCCGGCGGCCGGGCCGCCCGCGGGCTGAGCGCCGTAGCCGGGTGCGGAGGAGGGCTGCGGCGCGGGCGAGTTGTATCCCGAGCCCGAGCCCCCGGTCGGGTATGACATGTCGTCGTCTCCTATCGAGTCGTTCACGAACTCCCACGACGCTACTGCACCGGACGGCCGGGGTCACGATGTACCACCGACCGACGCCGGAACGCAATACCCGGGATTCCGCCGAGCGATACGCCCAGCAGCGCAAACGTCAAGGGGCGTGTACCCAACGGGCGGTGCCCCGAACCCTCACCGCGTGTGCGACTCGACACACTCGCCGCGAAATACGAAGACCGCCCACCCAATTCGGGAGGCGGTCTTCATTCGACCAGGTAAGGAAGGCGGGGGCTAAGCCCCCGAACCCCCTTAGGGCTGCGCCCGGCCCTTCAGGGCGAGGCCCCCGGCCCCCTTCAGGGCCAGGCCCCGAACTCTTCGGGGCGGAGCCCCCGATTCCCGCTCTTGGGGGTTCGGGGGCCAAGCCCCTGAGAGTTCCGGAGAGTTCGGATCAGGCCGAGATGCTGGCCTTCTCGAGGATCTCGCGCGCGAGGGCGGCGGTCTCGGACGGGGTCTTGCCGACCTTCACGCCCGCGGCCTCGAGGGCGTCCTTCTTGGCCTGGGCGGTGCCGGCGGAGCCGGAGACGATGGCGCCGGCGTGGCCCATGGTCTTGCCCTCGGGGGCGGTGAAGCCCGCGACGTAGCCGACGACCGGCTTGGTGACATTGGCCTGGATGTAGGCCGCGGCCCGCTCCTCGGCGTCGCCGCCGATCTCGCCGATCATGACGATGAGCTTGGTCTCGGGATCCTTCTCGAACGCCTCGATGGCATCGATGTGGGTGGTGCCGATGACCGGGTCGCCGCCGATGCCGATGGCGGTGGAGAAGCCGAAGTCCCGCAGCTCGTACATCATCTGGTAGGTCAGGGTGCCGGACTTGGAGACCAGGCCGATCGGGCCCTTGCCGGTGATGTTGGCCGGGGTGATGCCGACCAGCGCCTCACCCGGGGTGATGATGCCGGGGCAGTTCGGGCCGATGATGCGGGTCTTGTTGCCCTTGTCCAGGTTGTAGGCCCACGCGTAGGCGGTGTCCTGCACCGGGATGCCCTCGGTGATGACCACGAGCAGCGGGATCTCCGCGTCGATGGCCTCGATGATGGCGTCCTTCGAGAAGGCCGGGGGGACGAAGGCGATCGAGGTGTCGGCGCCGGTCTTCTCCATGGCCTCGGCCACGGAGGCGAACACGGGCAGCTCGACCTCGTTGCCGTCCTTGTCGACGTGCTTGACGGTGGTGCCGGCCTTGCGGGCGTTGACGCCGCCGACCACGTTGGTGCCGGCCTTCAGCATCAGCGCGGTGTGCTTGGTGCCCTCGCCGCCGGTGATGCCCTGGACGATGACCTTGTTGTCCTTGTTCAGGAAGATAGACATGTTGGTTCTGTCCTTTACTTGGCCGCAGCCAGCTCAGCGGCCTTGTCGGCGCCTTCGTCCATGGTCTGAGCGAGAGTCACCAGCGGGTGGTTGGCGTCGACGAGGATCTTGCGGCCCTCTTCGACCTTGTTGCCGTCGAGACGGACGACCAGCGGCTTGTTGGCCTCGTCGCCCAGCATTTCCAGGGCCTTCACAATGCCGTTCGCGACCGCGTCACAGGCGGTGATGCCGCCGAAGACGTTCACGAACACGCTCTTGACCTGGGCGTCGCCCAGGATGACGTCCAGACCCGCGGCCATCACCTCGGCGGACGCGCCGCCGCCGATGTCGAGGAAGTTGGCGGGCTTGACGCCGTTGTGGTTCTCACCGGCGTAGGCGACCACGTCGAGGGTCGACATGACCAGGCCGGCGCCATTGCCGATGATGCCGACCTCGCCGTCGAGCTTCACGTAGTTGAGGTCGTTCTGCTTGGCCTTGAGCTCCAGCGGATCGGTCGCGTCGATATCGGCGAACGCGGCGTGGTCCGGGTGGCGGAACTCGGCGTTCTCGTCGAGGGTGACCTTGCCGTCGAGGGCCAGGATCTCGTTGTCGGGGGTGCGGACCAGCGGGTTGACCTCGACCAGGGTGGCGTCTTCCTTGATGAAGACCTCCCACAGCTTCTGGATGGTCACGGCCGCGGCGTCCAGGATGTCGGCGGGCAAGTGGCCCTGCTCGGCGATGGAGCGGGCGAAGGCGAGGTCCACGCCCTTGACGGCGTCGATCGAAACCTTGGCCAGCCGGTCCGGCTTGGTGGCGGCCACTTCCTCGATCTCCATGCCGCCCTCGACCGAGCACATGGCCAGGTAGGTGCGGTTGGAGCGATCGAGCAGGAAGGAGATGTAGTACTCCGAGGCGATGTCCTTGGCCTCGGCCACCAGGATCTTCTTGGTGATGTGGCCCTTGATGTCCAGGCCCAGGATGTTCTGGGCGTGGGTGAGGGCGTCGTCCGGGGTGGCGGCGTACTTCACGCCACCGGCCTTGCCGCGGCCACCGACCTTGACCTGCGACTTGATCATCACCGGCTTGCCGATTTCCACCGCGATCGCACGGGCGTCCTCGGCCGAGTCCGTGACGCGGCCCTCCGACGAAGGCACTCCGTGCTTCACGAAGAGTTCCTTCGCCTGATATTCGAAGAGATCCATGTACTCACCGTCTCGTCTGCGTTGTTGTGACAACGTCTGTGTTGGCGGCCCGTCGTCGGAGGCGGGTCGATCGGACTCTAATCAGTCACATGGAGCCGAAATCAGCCGCATACAGCCTAAGTGGCGCAGGTCACGGTATTGTCTCTGCGGCCCCAAAACCGCTGGAAAACCCTACTGGCCGGTAGCTTGTTGACCGCACGCCAGGTGGGACACACGAACCCCGGATAGCCATGCGAACTACTACATATTGTCGTTGAAAAGCCTCACTTGGTTACCCGAAGCACAGTGAGGCAATCCGAGGGCACAACGTGATGAATGTCACACGTTTGCGCGGAACCATGTCCATCGCTTGCTGACCCGCAATCGTTTCGTTACCGTCGATGCGGTCGATGTCACAACCCGGTCACGACAGGAGGACGGCAGGCTTGACGCAGCACAGCGCTCCGCAGGTGAAGAGCCGCTCCGCAGAGGATGCGTCGGCCCAGCTCCACCTCCCGGACCAGCTCCGATGAGCGAAGGTCCGTTCCCCTCCCGCCATCGCGCCAAACACGGCCACCGATACCGCGAGGAATCCGAGAACTACGGCGGCGCCACCAATTACGACGCCCCTCAGTCCGCCCGCGCCAATGTCGCGCACGGCGATTGGGGTGCGGCGCGTTCCTGGGACGCCGGCGACGACTGGAACCACGGCGCGGGCGACTGGAACAACGCCCAGCGGTGGGACGCCCCGCCCGCGACCGCGGCCGAGTGGGAAGCCGCCCACGGCGACGAGCGCTGGGACACCGCGGTCGCGTGGGACGGCGACTCCGCGTGGCACGACAACGATCAGGCCGCCTGGAACAACGACGGCTGGGATGCCCAGAACTCCGAATGGAATTCCGCCCCCGCCGATTTCGAGCCCACCCCCACCACCAATGGCTGGGCCGCCCCCAATCCGGATCACTGGGCCGGTCAGTCCCGCACCAATTGGGATCCGACCGCCGACCCGACCCCGTCGGATCAGTACCGTCCGGCCTACAGCTTCCGCACCGCCTCGGGCGAGCGTCTCGACTTCGCCGGTGACGGCGCCCGCATCGATCGCAAGAAACCGGAAGCGGATTCGGCCGACGAGTCGCGCCCGTCCCGCTCCGGCGGCAAGCGCCGCGCCGGTGGCGCGCACCGCCTGCCCGCTCCCCCGACCGCCCTCAAGGGCCGCGCCGCCGTGGTGGCGGTGGCCGCCGGCGCCGTGGTGGCCGCGGGGCAGACGGGCATGGAGACCACCGCCACGCCGCACACCGACAATGTCGACTTCCAGGCCGCCGCCCAGGTTCGCGATATCGCGGCCGGCGCCGAGACCGTCGGCCTCGCCGAGACGGCCCCGGAGGGCTCGCCGCAGGTGCTGAATGTGTCCGCCCCCGTGGACATCAATCAGTTCAACGACATTCTGCGCAAGGGCCAGCAGTACGCCGCGGATCTCGCTGCCCAGGAAGCCGCCAAGCTCCGCCCGCTGTTCGCCAAGTTCGCCGCCGGAAACTTCACCTCCGGCTACGGCATTCGCTGGGGCGTGCAGCACACCGGCATCGATGTGGCCGCGCCGATCGGCACGCCCATCTACGCGGTCGCGGACGGCACCGTGCTCGAGGCCGGTCCCGCTTCCGGTTTCGGCATGTGGGTGCGCCTGCTGCACGACGACGGCACGGTCACCATCTACGGCCACATCGATACCGCCACGGTCTCCCAGGGCCAGCGGGTCATGGCCGGTGACCAGATCGCCACCGTCGGCAACCGCGGCTTCTCCACCGGCCCGCACTGCCATTTCGAGGTTTGGCTGAACGGCGTCGACAAGATCGACCCGGTGCCCTGGCTGGCCTCCCGCGGTATCGGCCTGGGCCCGCAGCGCGACTGAGAAGTCCCGCCCGTCATCCCGGCATGCTTTTGCCCGTCATCCCGGCATGCTCTTCCCGTCATCCCGGCATGCTCTTGGCCGGGATCTCCGAGAACGTGGTGGATTCCGGCCAAAAGCGCGCCGGAATGACGAGGAGATCTTCCGATCAAGTCCCTGTGCATCCGGCCCGCGGCGGCAGGGCGGAGTTGTCGGTCGTCGCGAGGTAATCGATGACGTGCAGCAGGTCCGGATAGACACGGTGCGCGAGTTCCCGGGTTTCGGCGGTCGCCGGCACCAGGTCCGGAATCAGCACACAGCGCAGTCCGGCGGCGTGCGCGGCGCGCAGGCCATTGGGCGAATCCTCGCAGGCCAGTGTGTATTCCGGGACTGCGCCGAGCGCCGCGGTCGCGGTCAGGTACGGCTCCGGATGCGGCTTTCCGCATTGGACGTCCTGGCGGGTCACCACGGCGTCGAAGCGCTGGTCGATACCGGCGGCGCGCAGATGGTGGCGGGTGCGATCGCGGCCGGAGGAGGTGGCGATGGCGCGCGGGAGGCCGCGGCGATCGAGTTCGTCCAGGAGTTCGGTGACACCGGGCTTGACGGTGAGCCGCCCGGCGTCGACCAGTTCGGCAATGGTGGCCTCGTGCCGCTGGAAGAAGGCGTCGAGCGGAAAGTCCGGTCCGTAGGCGGCGACGGCGAGTTCCCGGCAGCGATCGGCGGGCATGCCGATCAGGCTGTGGCAGAACTCGTTCGAGAGCCGGTAGCCGATCCGGTCGCCGGAGACGAGCAGGGATTCGACGGCCAGGCGCTCGGAGTCGAGCAGCAGGCCGTCCATATCGAAGACGACCGCGTGCACCGGATGCTCGTTGCTCATGCCGCCCTTCCGTTCCCGTTCGGCGACAGTCGCCGCCGCACCACATCGATGACATGATCCCGGTCGAGCTCGGCCAGGGCCGCACCCACCTCGCGCCGGACCCGGTCCAGCTGCGGCAGCTCGCCGAAGATGTCGGTGCGCGCGAGGAAGGCGCGCGCCCGCAGCTGCGGGTGTGCGATCGCGGCCAGGCCGGCGAGCGCCTCGGCGTGCGGATCGATCACCTCGGTGACCGCATTGCCGGTGCCGCACAGGTCGAACCAGCGGATCCAGGAGGCGATGAGCAGTACGGCGGCCGGTGTGGGCCGTCCGGCCGCGAGGTTCTCGCGCATGGCGTCGGTGACGCGGGGCATCATCTTCTCCGAGCCATTGCGCCCGACCCGGCGCATATCGTGGCGGATGGCGGGATTGCGGAACCGGCGCAGCAGCTCGTCGACGGTGCGGTGCAGGTCCTCCGGCGGCAGGTTCAGGGTGGGGCCCTGTTCCTCGAGCATGAACTGCCGTGCCAGGGCGGCCAGTACCGGATCCGCACTGGCCTCCGCCACCGTGGCGTGCCCGGCGAGCGCGCCGAGGTAGGCGAGCAGCATGTGGGTTCCATTGAGCAGCCGCAGCTTCGCGAGTTCGTGGTCGGTGACATCGCCGACGAAGCGCGCCCCGGCCAGCTCCCAGTGCGGGCGGTCCCCGGTGAAGTCCTCGATGGTCCAGGTCAGGAAGGGTTCGGCCGATACCGGGGCGCGATCGTCCACGCCGCCGAGCCGGCTGCGGGCCGCCGCCTCGTCGGCGGGACCGGCCGGGGCCACGATGCGATCCACCACGCTGCACGGGAATTGCACATTGCGCGCGATCCAGTCGGCCAGCCGATCGTCCCGCATGGCCGCGAAACCGATTACGGCACTGCGCAATTGGCGGCCGTTGGCGGACAGGTTATCGCAGCTGATGACCACGGGCGGCACGCCCCCGCGCCGCCGCACCGCCTGCAGCCCGCCCACCAGCATGCCGATGGCCGTGCACGGATTGGAGGCGCAGCGCAGATCGTGCCGGACCGGATCGCTGCTCACGTCCAGCTGCCCGGTGACCGGTGAGACGCAGTAGCCGCCCGCGGTGACGGTCAGCGTGACGATGCGCACGCGCGGATCGGCAATGCGGCGCGCCACGCCGATCCGGTCCGAGGGCGCGTGCACGGCGGCGGTAATGGCGCCGACCACCTCGGCGTGATCGCCGGCGCTGTCCCGCAGCAGGGTGGTGTACAGGTTGTCCTGGGCCCGCAGCGCGGTGACGACGTCCGGGCGGGACATGGCCACGGCGGCGATCCCCCACCGCTGGTCGCCGGTGGCGGCCATGGCGTGCTGGGTGATCAGCGCCTGATGCGCCCGGTGGAAGGCCCCGCAGCCCAGATGCACGATGCCGGTGCCGAGTTGGCGCGGGATGTAGTCGGGCCGGGTGACGTTCCGCGGCAGTCTCGGCAGCGTTCCCACGCCGAGCCGAGGCGATATCAAGGTGTCCATGGCGGCGCTCCGCGTATTCGGAAGGAAATTCGAATGCACCGAATCGACGCTGAGCTCGGCACTGCCCAGAATCTAGAACAAGATCGGGGAGTTTTCGATGTGCCGCGGAATACAGGGTTATCCGAAAGGGGGCGTAGATAATTCGTAAAGGCGCACTTCCGTCGGTGCGAAAACGGGAAAAGAAAAGCTCCACGCCACCGTAAAGTGAAATCCCTCACGGTGGCGTGGAGCTCATCGACCCAGCTCAGCGCCGTTCATCGCGCGTTAACCGAAAATACTCAGAGCTTGACCAGGGTGCGGCTGTATTGCGGAATGAGCCGAATCTTGCCCGCCGTGCCGAAATCGATTGTCACCGTTGCCAGTGCGCCGAAACCCTCCGCGGCGACAACGCGGCCCAGACCGTATTTGTCATCGCTGACGCGGTCGCCCACCGCCAGCACCAGACCGGTGTTGTTGCGCTTACCCGTGCCGCTCGCGGACGGGGCCGGGCGGCGGTCGCCGCGGACGCCGGGACGGGGTTCGGAGTTCCAGCCGTCGCCGCGGGTCCAATCCCGCTCGAAGCCTTCGTCATCGCCCCGGCGGCGCATGCCGCGCCCGGTCTGCGACGGGGCCGGCTCCAGGCGGCGCCAGTCCATGAGGTGGGTCGGGATCTCTTGCAGGAAGCGGGATTCCGGATTGGAGACCGGCTGCCCCCAGCCCGAGCGCACCACCGCGCGGGTGAGGTAGAGGCGCTTGCGGGCCCGGGTGATGCCCACATAGGCGAGGCGGCGTTCCTCGGCGAGCTCGGTGGGATCGCCGAGGGCGCGCATGTGCGGGAACTGGCCGTCCTCCCAGCCGGTCACGAACACGACCGGGAACTCCAGGCCCTTGGCGGTGTGCAGGGTCATCATGGTGACCACGCCGGAACCCTCGTCCGGAATCTGGTCGGTGTCGGCGACCAGGGACACCCGTTCCAGGAAGGCGGCGAGGGAGCCGGGATCGGGTTCGCCCTCGGCGGGTTCGGGCAGGATGCCCTCGGCCCGGGCGGCCTCCACATTGTTGCGCGCCTCGGAGCTGAATTCCCGTGCGACGCTGACCAATTCGTTGAGGTTGTCGAGCCGCGCCCCGTCCTGCGGGTCGTCGGAGGCCTCGAGTTCGGCGCGGTAGCCGGTGCGGTCGAGGACGGCCTCCACCACATTGCCGACATCCGGGAAGTCGACATCGTCCTGGGCGCCCGCGGCGCGGATCTCGTCGAGCAGGTCGAGGAAGCCGGCGATGGCGCGCTGGGCGCGGGTATTGAGCAGGGCCACCTTGCCGTCGGCGGCGTCGCGCAGGGCCCGCGCGAACCCGATGCCGCGCTGTTCGGCGTGCACGGCGACGCAGGCCTCGGCGCGGTCGCCGATGCCGCGGCGGGGCGTATTGAGCACCCGGCGCAGGCTCACCGCATCGTCCGGATTCTCCAGGACGCGCAGGTAGGCCACGATGTCGCGGACCTCCTTGCGCTCGTAGAAGCGGACGCCGCCGACCACCTTGTAGGGCAGGCCCATGCGGATGAAGATCTCTTCCAGCGCGCGGGAGTTGTTGTTGGTGCGGTAGAAGACGGCGACATCGTTGTAGTTGGCGTCGCCCTGGTCGACCAGCTTGTCGATCTCCCGGGCCACGAAGGACGCCTCGTCGTGCTCATTGTCGGCGACGTAGCCGGTAATGAGGTCGCCGTCGCCGGAGTCGGTCCACAGCTTCTTCTCGCGGCGGCCCTCATTGCGCGAGATGACCGCGTTGGCGGCGGTCAGGATGTGCTGGGTGGAGCGGTAGTTCTGTTCCAGCAGAATGGTTTCCGCATCCGGGAAGTCGCGCTCGAACTCCTCGATATTGCGGATGGTGGCGCCGCGGAAGGCGTAGATGGACTGATCGGCGTCGCCCACCACGCACAGTTCGCTGGGCGGCACCCGGTCATCGACGGCGACCGGGATGTCGTCCTCGCCCCAGGTGCTGCCGCGGTGATGCCCGACCAGTTCGCGCACCAGGACGTACTGGGCGTGGTTGGTGTCCTGATACTCGTCGACCAGCACGTGCCGGAACCGGCGCCGGTAGTACTCGGCCACCTGCGGATGCCGTTGCAGCAGCGCGACCGTCTCGCCGATGAGGTCGTCGAAGTCGAGGGCATTGGCCGCGCGCAGCCGCCGCTGGTACTCGTCGTAGACCTTGGCCACCAGCCTGGGCAGTTCGGTGTCCTCGGTCTCGGCGTCGGCGGCCGCCTGCTCGGGATCGATCAGCTCGTTCTTGAGGTTGGAGATGGCGGTGGCCAGCAAGCGGGGCGTGTACTTCTTGGCGTCGATGTCGAAATCGCGGCTGATCATGGCCAGCAGCCGCCGCGAGTCGTCGGCGTCGTAGATGGAGAAGTTGGAGTTGAGCCCGGCCACCAGCCCGGCCTGGGTTCGCAGGATTCGCACGCAGCTGGAGTGGAAGGTGGACACCCACATGCCGGCCGCGCGCGGGCCGACCAGACCGGACACGCGCTCGCGCATCTCGGCGGCGGCCTTGTTGGTGAAGGTGATGGCCAGGATCTCCCCGGGCCGCACGCCGCGGGCGGCGAGCAGATAGGCGATGCGACGGGTCAGCACGGCTGTTTTGCCTGATCCGGCGCCCGCCACAATGAGTAGCGGAGACCCGGTGTGCACCACCGCGGCACGCTGTTGCGGGTTCAACCCCTCGAGCAATTGCTCGGCCTTCTGCTCCACCTGCTCCACCGTCGTGTTCATCGCCCATCCACGCTACCGGCGCGCACCGACAGGCATGTAGCCCGGCGGCTCAGGTGTCCGATTAGTGCCGGTGGAGCGAACGCCCGGTGAACCCGGCCGGCCGGAAACTCAGGAGATTCACAAACGAAGTCGTTTTGCTTGGCTCATCACTCGTGGCACACTGGCCACATGACCGGCGCTGTTGCTAAACGATTCACGAGCAGCGCGCACTTGGGGAGACAATGAAGGCCCAACGGGTCAGATTCTTGGTGAAGAACCGATCGGTAACGGGTCGGGACCGCCGGCCGATCCACGTTCTGGACCACGAGGAGTTGAAAGTATGAGCATCTCTGCGACGGGACAATCCGAGCCTGCCACCGGCTCGGACACCGCCTTGGAATCGGACGCTGCAGTGCCTGCGGAGACGGCCCTGCCCGAGGAGACCGCGCTGCCCTCCGAGGTCGAGATCGACAAGCTGCGCAAGGA
Organism: Nocardia sp. NPDC127526; assembly: GCF_042672265.1. Classification (NCBI taxonomy): domain Bacteria; kingdom Bacillati; phylum Actinomycetota; class Actinomycetes; order Mycobacteriales; family Nocardiaceae; genus Nocardia; species Nocardia sp. NPDC127526. The sequence continues at coordinate 111,359 of NZ_JBHXVO010000007.1, forward strand.
AATCGACAAGCTCGACGCCGAGATCCTCGCCGCCATCAAGCGCCGCACCGAGGTATCGCGCATCATCGGCCGCACGCGCATGGCCAATGGCGGCCCCAAGCTGGTGCACTCGCGGGAAATGAAGGTGCTGGAGCGCTTCAGCGAGCTGGGCCAGGAGGGTCACACCCTCGCCATGCTGCTGCTCCGCCTCGGCCGCGGGCGCCTCGGCCACTAGCCGCATTCGACTCGGCCGCTAACTGCGTTTCGGAGACCGCCCCGGGTGTATCCACGCCCGGGGCGGTTCTTCGCATCTGTGCTCAGGGCAGCGCGATGTACTTGGTGTTGAGGTACTCCTCGATGCCCTCGAAGCCGCCTTCGCGGCCGAATCCGGATTGCTTCACGCCGCCGAAGGGCGCGGCCGGATCGGAGATGACGCCGCGGTTGACGCCGACCATGCCGGTCTCCAGGCCCTCGGCAATGCGCAGGGCGCGGTCCAGGCTCTGGGTGAAAACGTATGCGACCAGGCCGAATTCGGTGTCGTTGGCGGCGGCGAGGCCCTCTTCCTCGGTATCGAAGCCGACAATGGGGGCGACCGGGCCGAAGACTTCCTCGCGCAGGATGCGGGCCTGGGCGGGGATATCGGTGAGCACGGTGGCCGGGTAGTACCAGCCGGGCCCGCCCGGGGCCTTGCCGCCCAGCTTCACCTGCGCCCCGGCGGCGACGGCGTCGTCCACGAGTTCGCTGACGGTGTCGAGCTGGTTCTCGTTGATGAGCGGGCCGAGGGTGGTTGCCGGATCGGTGCCCGCCCCGAGCTTGTACTCGGCCATGGCGGCCACCAGTTTTTCGGTGAATTCCCGGCGAACCGAGTTCTGCACGTGGAAGCGGTTGGCGGCGGTGCAGGCTTCGCCGCCATTGCGGAGTTTGGCCAGCACCGCGCCCTGCACGGCGGCGTCGATATCGGCGTCGTCGAAGACCACGAAGGGTGCGTTGCCGCCCAATTCCATGGAGGTGCGCAGCAATCCGTGCGCGGAGCTCTCCACCAGTTTCTTGCCGACGGGGGTGGAGCCGGTGAAGGTGAGCTTGCGCAGCCGCGGATCGGTGAGCAGCGGTGCGGTGGCGGCGCCGGAGCGGCTGGTGGTGATGACCGACAGCACGCCGTCGGGCAGCCCGGCCGCGCTGCACAGCTGGGCCAGCAGCAGCATGGTCAGCGGGGTCTCCCCCGCGGGCTTCACGATCATGGTGCAGCCGGCCGCCAGTGCGGGCCCGATCTTGCGGGTGCCCATGGCCAGGGGGAAGTTCCACGGCGTGATGGCCAGGCAGGGGCCGACGGGCTGCTTGTGCACCAGGATGCGGCCGGTGCCCGCGGGCGCGGGCTGGTAGCGGCCGTGGATGCGGGCGGCCTCCTCGCTGAACCAGCGGAAGAACTCCGCGCCGTATTTCACCTCATTGCGGCTCTCGGGCAGGGCCTTGCCCATTTCGAGGGTCATGAGGAGCGCGAATTCCTCGGCGCGGGCGGTAATGGCCTCGAAGACGGCGCGCAGGATCTCACCGCGCTGCCGGGCGGGGGTGGCCGCCCATTCGGCTTGGGCCGCGACGGCCGCGTCGAGAGCGCGCACGGCATCCGCGGGGGTGGCGTCGGCGACATTCGCGATCACCTCGCCGGTGGCCGGATTGTGCACCGGGAAGGTGGCGCCGCCCGCGGCGTCCACCGGTCCGCCGATCCAGAGTTGTGTGGGAATGGACTCGAGTAGTTCGGTTTCGGACACCATGCGATCCAGCCTAGGCCGCTGGTCCGGGGCTTTCGGCGGTCCGGGCGAATCCGGCAGGGCGCTGTGGGCTTGCCGGGAAGTACCGGCTGTTACCTGCGCGTCGGATCCGAGGGTTGTAACCTCGGCGGACGTGAGCAGCGACATCACCGCATCGGCGGCCTGGCGGAAACTGCACGACCATCATGCGTCCATCGCCGGACGCCATCTGCGGGAATTCTTCGCCGAGGACCCGGCGCGCGGGCGCGAATTGACCGTCCGGGTGGCGGATCTGCACATCGACTACTCCAAGCACCGGGTCACCCGCGAGACCTTGGATCTGCTGGTGGAATTGGCGGAGACGGCGGGGGTGGCGCGGCATCGCGACGCCATGTTCGCGGGTGAGCACATCAATACCTCCGAGGACCGCGCGGTCGAGCATGTGGCGCTGCGCGTGCCCGCCGGGCGGACGGTCCTGGTCGACGGTGTGGACGCGGGCGCGCAGGTGCACGAGGTGCTCGATCGCATGGGCGAGTTCACCGATGCGCTGCGGTCCGGGCAGTGGCGCGGCGCGACCGGCGAGCGCATCGCCACGGTGGTGAACATCGGCATCGGCGGCTCGGATCTGGGGCCGGCCATGGTGTATCTGGCGCTGCGGCACTACGCCGATGCGGGCATCTCGGCGCGGTTCGTCTCGAATGTCGATCCGGCGGACCTGGTTTCGAAGCTCGATGGCCTGGATCCGGCGACCACGCTGTTCATCGTCGCCTCCAAGACCTTCTCGACGCTGGAGACGCTCACCAATGCGACGGCGGCCCGCCGCTGGCTGGTGGCGGCGCTCGGTGAGGACGCCGTCGCCAAGCATTTCGTGGCGGTCTCCACCCATGAGCAGCGCGTCGCGGCCTTCGGCATCGACACCGCCAATATGTTCGGCTTCTGGGATTGGGTCGGCGGCCGCTATTCGGTGGATTCCGCCATCGGCCTGTCGGTCATGGCGGTCATCGGCAAGCGGCGTTTCGCCGAGTTCCTCGACGGAATGCACCGGGTGGACGAGCATTTCAGGTCCGCGCCGCTGGCGGAGAACGGCCCGGCCCTGCTCGGCCTGCTCGGCGTCTGGTACTCGAATTTCTTCGGCGCCCAGTCCCGCGCGGTGCTCCCGTATTCCAATGACCTGGCCCGCTTCCCGGCGTATCTGCAGCAGCTGACCATGGAGTCGAACGGCAAATCCGTTCGCGCGGACGGCACCCCGGTGACCACCACCACCGGCGAGATTTTCTGGGGCGAGCCCGGCACCAATGGCCAGCACGCCTTCTACCAGCTGCTGCACCAGGGCACCGTCCTGGTGCCCGCCGATTTCATCGGATTCGCCCGCCCCACCGACGATCTCCCCACCATCGACGGCGCCGGCAGCATGCACGACATCCTCATGAGCAACCTGTTCGCCCAGACCAAGGTGCTCGCCTTCGGCAAGACGGCCGAGGAGATCGCCGCGGAGAGCACGGCCCCGAATCTGGTGCCGCACAAGGTGATGCCGGGCAATCGCCCCTCCACCACCATCCTCGCTCCCCAGCTCACGCCCTCGGTCCTGGGCCAGCTGATCGCCCTCTACGAGCACATCGTGTTCACCGAAGGGGCCATCTGGGGCATCGACAGCTTCGATCAGTGGGGCGTGGAACTCGGCAAGCAACAGGCCCTCGCGCTGGAGCCGCTGCTCACCGCGGCGGAAGACCCTGCCCCCCAGGCGGATTCGTCCACCGACGCGCTCATCCGCTGGTACCGCGCCAACCGCTGAATTCCGGTGCGAAGGCCCGGCTCAAGCGAGGCTGAGCCGGGCCAGTTCGACGCGGTTGCTGACCCCCAGTTTGGGGAAGGCCCGATAGAGATGGTGGCCAACGGTTTTGGGGCTGAGGAACAGCTGGGCGGCGATCTCCTTGTTGGTGGCGCCGGCCGCGGCCAGGCGGACCACCTGGAGTTCCTGCGGTGTCAGGCGGGCGGCGATATCGGTCTCGGGTTCGGGGACGGCGCCTTCGCCGGCGGCACGGAGTTCGACGCGGGCGTGGTCGGCCCAGGGCTGGGCGCCGAGGCGGTCGAAGGTTTCCAGGGCATGGCGGAGGTATACGCGGGACTCGGTGGTCCGGCGTTCGCGGCGCAGCCATTCGCCATAGCTGAGGGCGGTGCGGGCGTGGTCGTACCAGCGGTCGGCGGCACTGTGCGCGGCCAGGGCGCGGGCCATCAGCGCGCCGTCGGCGCGCAGCAGGCCCTGGCAGCGCAGCATGAGGCCGTCGGCCCAGGGGGTGTCGAGCGCCGTGGCCCACTCCTGGATTTCGGCCATGGCGGCGGCGGCCCGATCGGGGCGGCGCGCCCGGACGGCGGCCTCGACCAGATCGGAGAGCAGGTCGGTCCAGTGGCCGCGGGCCTGGGCGGGACGCTGATACAGGCTTTCGAGGCGGGTGAGGGCCTGCTCGTAGCGCCCCAGGCCCAGATCGCACAGGCCCAGCGCCCATTCGGAATTGCCGACGTCGATGGCATTGTGGTCGCCGTGTGAGCGGCCGGGAGCGGCGTGCAGCGTGCGTCCGGCGAGTTCGCGGCATTCGGCTTCGTCGCCCTGGACGGCGGCGACCAGCGCCAGGATCGATTCGGCGCCGGCCACCCGGTTGGGCTGGCCGATATCGGTGGCGATGCGGACCGTCTGGGTCGCGATCACCTTGGCTTCGCGCATATTGCCGAGGACGAAATGCACATTGGCCAAAGTGGCGTCGACGGCCGGGAGCCAGCCGATCATGCCGCGTTCGCGGGCCAGATCGGAGAGCTCGGTGAGTCGCTCCCGGGCCACCGCCATATCGCCGATGAGGGCCGAGTGCAGTGCGAAACCCAGTCGCAGCGAGATCATTTCGAGCGGGACGAAGCGGCTGAATTCGACCGTGCCGCGAATGGTGGCGATGCCCTCGGCGAGCTTGCCGTCGCACAGGTCCAGCGGCCCGCGCAGGGCGGACAGCAGCGGGCGGGTGGCGTCGTCCAGCGGCAGCGCCTCCAGGCGGGCGAAGGTCGAACGCACGCTCTCGAGGTCGCCGCTGGTCCAGGCGATGCGCCCGGCTTCGATCAAAAGCTGTGCGGCCCGGGCGGGTTCGATATCGGTGACGGGGACGGCCGCCTCCAGCATGAGCTGGTGCGCCCGGCGCAGCGAGCCGTGCTCGAATTCGATCAGCGCCCGGGTGCCGGTGACGCGGGCGCGTTCGACCGGTCCGAGGGCGAGTTGTTCGGCCGCTTCGGCCAAGCGCAGCGCCCGCTCGGTGTGACCCGCCTCCGTCGCGGTTTCCACCGCCAGCACCAGCCGGCGGGCGCGCAGGTCCGGATCGGGGGTGAGCCGGGCGGCGCGTTCCAGGGCGGCGGCGGCCGAGGCGTGCCCGGTGCGTTCACGCGCCTGCTGGGCGGCGGCCTCCAGGGCGGCGGCGACGGTTTCGTCGGGTTCGGTGCTGGCGGCGGCGAGATGCCAAGCGCTGCGGGCCAGATCGCCGGCGAGCACCGCGGCCAGCTCCGCGTGCACCGCGAGCCGCTGGGTGAAGGTGGCGCCGTGATAGGCGGCCGAGCGTTGCAGCGGATGCCGGAAGGTCACCGTCTGGCCCGCGATCACCACCATGCCCGATTGCTCGGCCGCGGCGAGCGCCTCGGCGGTGTAGCCGAGCCGTTGCAGGACCAGCAGCGCGATACCGAGGTCGCCGGTCTCCTCCGCGGCCGCGACGAGCATGGCCATCCGGGCGGATTCGGACTGCTCGGCGATCTGCCGTTCGTAGCCGCTGCGCAGCCGCATGGGCAGCGGCAGCGGTTCCGCCGGTGAGGATTCCTGGCCCATGCACGGGAATTCCAGCAGCGCCAACGGGTTTCCGGCGGCCTCGGCGAGCACCCGTTCGCGCTGGTCCGGGCTGAGACCGGGCCAGCGTTCGGCGAGCAGGGCGGTGGCGGCGGCGCTGTCCAGCGGCGCCAGTCGCATACCGGGCAGCCCGCTGTGCTCGAAACCCTTGCGCCCGGCGAAGAGCATGACGATGCCTTCGGCCCCGAGCCGGCGCGCGGCGAAGCGCAGCGCGTCGGCCGAGGGCCGGTCCAGCCACTGGGCGTCGTCGATGAGACAGAGCACCGGCCCGTCTCCGGAGAGCTCGGAGAGCAGGTTGAGCGTGGCCACGCCGATGAGGAAGCGGTCGGCGCCATCGCTGGCGCACAGGCCCAGCGCGCCGCCGAGCGCACCGAATTGCGGTGCGGGCAGCGCGTCGAGCCGGTCCAGCGCCGAGCTCAGCAGTTGATGCAGACCCGCGAAGGGCAGCTCGGATTCACTCTCGACCCCGGAACACCTCAGTACCCGCCAGCCGTTTCCGGCCTGTTCCTCGGCGGAGAGCAGCAGGGCGGATTTGCCTTCGCCCGCCTCGGCGGTAATCGCCAAGGCGCCGCTGCGTCCCCGTTGCGCGGCCCGGAGCAGGGTTCCGATCTGCTGCACTTCGTTCGCACGACCGTACAGCACACGCGATAACTTATGCGCCGGGCAGCGCATCGGCAAAACGGCTTCGATAGCCGTATCGGGTCGGCGTGTGTGACGACACAGCACGTCAGCGGGTGTGACGGCACAATACGTCGTAGGCCCGCACGGCGTCCTCGGGAAAGACCAGGATCCGGAACCGATCCCGGCTCTGCCGCCGGCGGCGGTCGCGTCCGGTGGTGGCCCGCACCCCGTAGGCGTGCAGCAGCTGCCGCACCGTGTGCGCGGCCGGTTCGTCGAACACCGTGGCCGCCGGAACCAGCAGACCGTATTCGCCCGCGCCCGGCTCCCGCCGCAACCAGCCCCTCATGCCTGTCTCCCGGTGTCCTGCTTGGTCTTCAGCATGTCGAGCTGCGCGCGCTCCTCGGCATGGTGCTGCGCCGCCAGTGCCTCCTGTTCGGCGGCCGGATCCGCGCGCAGGAAGCTGCCCGTTCCGGGTTGGCCCGCGGACCCGAGCCGGTTCATCTTCTTCGGCACCGCGGTCCCTTGGTACTCCAGGGGAATCGGATGGCCGTGCTCGTCCACCGGTCCCAGCGACTGGTGCACCTCGATGTACTCGCCGTGCGGGAGCCGCTTGATGATTCCGGTCTCGATGCCGTGCTCGAGGACCGCGCGATCGCTGCGCTGCAAGCCGATGCAGAAGCGGTAGGCCAGGAAGTAGGCCACCGGCGGCAGCACCAGCGCCCCGATGCGGAAGCCCCAGGTGGTGGCGTTGAGCGAGATGCTGAACTGCAGCGAGATGATGTCGTTGACGCAGGCCAGCGTGAGCACCAGGTACAGGGTGAGCGCCATCGCGCCGAGGGCGGTGCGCACAGGAACGTCGCGCGGCCGTTGCAGCAGATTGTGGTGCGCGGTGTCCTTGGTCAGGCGCTTCTCGATCCACGGGTAGATCACGATGACCGCCAGGAACAGGCCCATGAGCAGCGCCACCCAGGTCGACGCGGGCACGGTGTAGTTCCCGATGTAGATCTCCCACGGCGGCATGAGCCGGGCCAGGCCGTCGGTCCACATCATGTAGAAATCCGGCTGCGAACCGGCCGAGACCTGAGAGGGGTTGTAGGGACCCAGATTCCAGATGGGGTTGATCTGAAACAGCCCGCCCATGAGCGCGATGGTGCCCAGCGTGAAGGCGAAGAACGCGCCCTGATCCAGGGAGAACACCGGAACGATGCGCGCGCCCACCACATTCCGCTCGGTGCGCGCCGGTCCGGGGAACTGCGTGTGCTTCTGGTACCAGACCAGCCCGATGTGCGCCGCGATCAAGGCGAGCATGATGCCCGGGAACAGCAGCACATGGGTGATGTAGAGCCGCGGCAGGATGATGGTGCCCGGGAAGTCGCCGCCGAACATGAGCCAGTGCAGCCAGGTGCCGATCACCGGGATTCCCATGGTGATGCCGGAGAAGGCCGCGCGCAGACCGGTGCCGGAGAGCAGATCGTCGGGCAGCGAGTAGCCGAAGAATCCTTCGAACATGGCCAGGATGAGCAGCAGCGCGCCGAGCACCCAGGTGCCCTCGCGGGGTTTGCGGAACGCGCCGGTGAAGAAGATCCGCAGCATGTGCGCGATGATCGAGGCCGCGAACATGAGCGCGGCCCAGTGGTGCACCTGGCGCACGAACAGTCCGCCGCGCACTTCGAAGGAGATGTTCAGCGCCGTCTCGTAGGCGCGGGACATGGTCACCCCGCGCAGTGGCTGATACGCGCCCTGATAGACGACCTCACTCATGGACGGATCGAAATACAGCGTCAGGTACACCCCGGACAGCAGCAGGATGATGAAGCTGTAGAGCGCGATCTCCCCGAGCAGGAACGACCAGTGCGTCGGAAAGACCTTGTTGATGGATCGTTTGACACCGGCAGCCAGGTGATATCTCTGGTCGGTGGCGTCGGCCAGGGCCATCGTCATCCTCCTTGCGGATCGAGCGCAGGCGAAGACCTGCTGACCTCTAGACAATTCGGACCGATGAAACGTGACACCCGGTCCCGAACGATCGCCCTGATGTGAGAAACGGAACAGACGCGCGACCCATGTCCAGGATCGGTCTGAATCACGTTGGCGCTCATGTTGTACGGCCGAGCTGAGGAGCTGCGCCGCGTCGGCGCGCTGTTCGAGGCCGCCGCGTCCGGGCGCAGCGGGGCCATGGTGATCATCGGCGATACCGGTGAGGGCAAGACGGCGCTGCTGGACGCCGCCGCCGCGCTGCCGTCCGCGCCCGGGCAGATCTTGCGCTGCACCGGGGTGGAGTCGGAATCGGAGCTGCCCTTCGCCGGGCTGCAATCGCTGCTGCGCCCGGTGCTGGATCGGGTGGACGCGCTGCCCGACGCGCACCGGCAGGCGCTGCGCGCCGCGTTCGGCATGTCCGCCGAGGCCGCGGCCGACCGTTTCACGGTGGGGCTGGCGACCATCTCGCTGCTGGCCGAGCTCGCCGCGACCGGTGCGACGCTGTGCCTGATCGATGACGCGCAATGGCTGGACCGCTCCTCCGCCGATGCCCTGCGCTTCGCCGCGCACCGCCTCGGGGAGGAGTCGGCGGTGCTGCTGTTCGCGACGCGCCCGGAGATGACCGGCCTGGACCCGCGCCGGGTCGGCCCGGTGGTGCCGCAGTTGCGGCTGGCGCCGCTGAGCGCGGACGATTCCCGGGCGCTGCTGCGCGACCGTTTCCCGGAGCTGGCCCCGGAGGTGCGGGACCGGGTGCTGGCCGCGGCGGCCGGAAATCCGCTGGCCGTCGTGGAATTGCCGCGCATGGACCTGGAGTGCCGCCCGGTCGGCCCCATTCCGATTCCGGAGCGGCTGCGCTCGGGCTACGCGGAGCACATTGCCGCACAGCCGGATTCGGCGCGCTGGGCGCTGCTGGTCGCGGCCGCGGAGGAGACCGGGAATGTGGCGGTGGTGCGCGCGGCGCTGGCTCGCCTGGATCAGGGCGAGGAGGCGCTGACCGCGGCGGTGGACTCGGGCATGATCACGATCTCCGGGTCGTCGGTGGCGTTCCGGCATCCGCTCAAACGGGCCGCCGCCTATCAGCTCGCCCCGTTCACCCAGCGGCTCGCGGCGCACGCGGCCATTGCGGAGGCCCTCGGCGAGGACGATCCGGACCGCCGCGCCTGGCATCTGGCCTTCGCCACCCCGGTGCCGGAGGAAAGGGTCGCCGCCGCATTGGAAGCCGCGGCCGAGCGCGCCTATCACCGGGCCGCGTACGGCGCGGCCGCCTCCGCCATCGAGCGCGCCGCGCAGCTCACCCCGGACCGGTTCCGCCAGGCCCGCCGCCTGACCCGCGCCGCGGCCTCGCTGTTCGTGGCCGGGCGGCCGGAGCAGGCCATCGCCGTGGCCGATCGCATCGACACCACCGCCCTCGATACCGCCGATCGGGCGCGCCTGCGAAATCTGCGCGCCCACATCGCCTTCGAGAACGGCGCGCTCGCCACCGCCTACGAATTGTGGCTGGCCACCGCCGCGGACCTCGCCGAGACGGATCCCGAGCGCGCCGCCCTGGCGCTCATGGATGCCGCCCGCGCGGCGTGGACGGTCGGCGATCTGGCGGGTGCGCAGCTGGCGCACGAACGCATTTCCACACTGGCCCTTGATGATTCGTGGGCGCCACTGCTGGCGGCGGTGGAGGGCCCGAATCGGCTCTATGCCATGGAGCTGGACGCCGGGGTGCGGTTGATCCGCGGCGGCGTCGCCGCCGCGCGGGGCACCTCCGATCCCGCGGCCCGGTTCCTGCTGGCCCTGCTGTGCGCGCTGTCCGGCGATACCGAGGACGCCCTCGATCTGCTGACCGAGGTGGCCGCCGAGTACGGGCGGCTCGGCATGGTGGGCCGGCTGCCCGCCGTGCACGCCTCCCTCGCCACCATGCAGCTGCTGCTCGGCCATTTCCGGGAGGCGCGGGCCACCGGCCTGGAGGCGCTGCGGATCGCCGAGAGCACCGCGCAGCCGAATCGGGTGCGGCAGGCCGAATCCGTGCTCGCGGTGCTGGCCGCCCTGCGCGGTGACGAGGAGTGCTGCCGGACGCTGTCGGACCGGTTGCTGCGGCGGACCCGCCCGGATGTCAATACCGTCGACACCGCGCACGGCGAATGGGCGCTGCTGCTGCTGGATCTCGCGCAGGGCCGCTACGAGGCCGCGGTGCATCGCGGTGAGGCGCTGGGGTTCAGCCCGCACCGCCCGCTGGGCCAGTGGCCGCATCTGCTGGCGGATCGGGTGGAGGCCGCGCTGCGCCTGCGGGAGCCCGAGCGCGCGACCGAACCGCTGGATATCCTGCGCCGCTACACCGAGGCCGCCGGAAACCCGTGGATGCGCGGCCTGCTGCTGCGCTGTGAGGCCCAGCTCGCCGGTGACGCCGAACTCTTCGAGCAGGCGCTGAAGGTGCACGCCGGCGCGCACCGCCGCTTCGATCACGCCAGAACCGAACTGCTGTACGGCGAATGGCTGCGCCGCGAGCGCCGGCAGCTGGATGCCCGCACCCGGCTCGAGTCGGCGGCGGCCACCTTCGAATGCCTGGGCGCGCAGCCCTGGGCGGAGCGCGCGCGAGCCGAATTGCGTGCGGCGGGCGGTGATCCGCGCCGCCCGGCCGAGACGACGCCGGGACCGGATGGTGCCACGGGCCACTCGCCGACCGCACCCGGCGACCCGATGAACCTGCTCACACCGCAGGAACTCCAGGTGGTCCGCCTGGCCGCCGGGGGCGCGACCAATAACGAGATCGGCGCACAGCTGTGCCTGAGCCCGAAAACCGTGGGCCACCACCTGTATCGGGCCTTCCCCAAGCTGGGCGTCAAGAGCCGGGTCGAACTGGCCCGGCTCACGATCGGCGAGGTGGCCTGATGACCCAGGTCACAAGGGATTTCCGCGCCGCCGATCCGGGCCGCTAAGTTCGAACGATGCTGTACGGCCGGTTGGAGGAAGAGCGGCGGATCAGCAGTCTGATGTCCGGCGCCGCGGCGGGGCACAGTGGTGCGCTGGCGATCATCGCGGGTGCGGGTGAAGGGAAGTCGGCGCTGCTGGAGCGCGCGGCGGAGCTGGCGGACCCGGCGTGGCGGGTGCTGCGCTGCACGGGTGTGGAGTGCACGGCGGAACTGCCCTTCTCGGGGCTGCGGGAGTTGCTGGGCCCGGTCCTGCAGCACAAGGATGTCCTGCCGGAACCGCAGCGCCGGGCGCTGTGCGTCGCGCTCGGCATGGAGGAGACCGGCGAGCACGCCGAACGCTTCCTGATCGGCCTGGCGACGCTGACGCTGCTGTCGGAGTTCTCGGCGGAGGGCCCGGTGGTGTGCCTCGTCGACGACGCGCAGTGGCTGGATCAGCCCTCCGCCGACGCCCTGCTCTTCGCCGCCCGCCGCCTCGGCGACGAGGGCCTCGTCATACTGTTCGCGGGCCGCCCGGATTTCGAGGCGCCCGGGGTGCCGCGGCTGCAGCCCACCCCGCTGTCGCCCGAGGAGGCCAGAGCCCTGCTGGCGGAGCGGGTTCCGGAGCTGCCCATCGAACTGCGCGATCGGGTGGTGGCCGAATCGGCGGGCAATCCGCTGGCCCTGCTGGAACTGCCCGGCATGAATCTGGAGGCCCCGCCGGTGGGTCCGCTCGACCTGCCGGATCGGCTGCGGTCGGGCTATCAGGGCCATATCGCCGACCTGCCGGCAGCGGCCCGGCTGGCGCTGCTGGTGGCCGCGGCCGACGAAACCGGTGATCTGGGGCTGGTGCTGCGGGTGCTGGCCGCGCTCGGCCACGACGCGCGCGCCCTGGCCGAGGCCGAACGCGCCGCCATGCTGAGCGTTTCGGGGCAGCATGTGTGGTTCCGGCATCCGCTCATGCGCGCGGCCGCCTATCGCAGCGCCACCGACGCCCAGCGCCGCGCGGTGCACACCGCCATTGCCGACACCCTGCTCTTCGATCCGGACCGTCGCGCCTGGCATCGCGCCGCCGCGGCCACCGAACCGGATGAAACCGTCGCGGCCGCACTGGAATCCGCCGCCGAGCGGGCGGGCGAGCGCACCGGTCACGGCGCCGCCGCCAGCGCCTGGGAGCGCGCCGCGCAGCTCACCCCGGACCGGTCCGAGCGGGCGCGGCGACTGGTGCACGCCCTCGAGAACGCCGCTGCCGCCGGGCAGTACGCGCGCGCCCGGCGGCTGGCCGCCGAGGGCAGGCGGCTCGGCGAGCGGCTGGCCGCCGAGGACGGGCAGCACCGTGTCGAACGGCTGTACTGCGCCCGCACCTGCGCGGTGCTGGCGACGATCGAATTGGAGAACGGCGCACCGGAGGCGGCGCACCGGCTGCTGCTCGATGCCGCGGCGCTGGCGGCGCCGGAGGAACCCGATCGGGCCGCCGTCCTGCTGCTGGACGCGGGCCGGATCGCCTGGGCCATCGGCGATGTGGCCGGGTTCCGGACCGCGCTCACCGTGCTCTCCGGCCTGCCGCCCAGCACCGATCGCACCATCTATCTGCGGATCTTCGAGGCGACCACGGCCTTGTTCGCCGACGATCCGACCGCGGGGATCGCGCTGCTGCGGCGGAATGTGGCCCTGCCGGAGTACATCCGGCATCGCGAACCCGCGGTGCGGTTCGTCCTGGCCACCCAGGCCCTCGTGCTGGGCGATATGGATATCAGCCGGGAGATCCTCACCGAGCTCGAGGAGTACTGCCGGACCCGGGGGCGGCCGGGTTTCCTGGCGGCGGTCGAATTGTGGCTGGGCACGGTGGAATTCGTCAGCGGCCGGTTCCGGGAGGCGGAGATCCTCTCCACCGAGGGCCGCCGCCTGGCCGAGCATATCGATCAGCCGGTGCGCATCATGCACGCCGACGCCAATCTGGCCATGCTGGCCGCCGTCGCCGGTGACGACGAGCGGTGCCTGCGACTGGTCCGCGACGGACTCGCGCGGCCGGGGCACAGCCTGGTTCATCGACGCTACTTCGACTGGGCGCTCGGCATGCTGGACCTGGGCCGCAGGCGCTACGGTGCGGCGCTGGACCATCTGGAGGCGCTGGAGCATTCACCCGCCACCCGGCACGCGCAATGGCTGGCGGCCCATGCGGATCGGGTGGAGGCCGCCGTCCGCAACAATGAGCCCGGCCGCGCCGAGATGGCGCTGGCGGAGCTGCGGCTGTGGTCGGACGCGCTGGGCGAGCCGTGGGCCGAAGCGCTGCTGCTGCGCGCCACCGCCCTGCTCGAGAACGAGTCCGGCTCCTATGCGCGGGCCATGGAACTGCATGCCCGCCAAGGCCGTTGGTTCGACCGGGCGCGCACCGGCCTGCTCTACGGCGAGCAGCTGCGCCGGGAGCGGCGCACCGCCGACGCCCGCGCCGAGTTGCGGGACGCCCTGATCACCTTCGAGCGGCTGGGCGCGCACCTGTGGGCGGGCCGGGCGCGCGAGGAACTGCGGGCCGCGGGCGCGGTCCCGGAGACCCGGCCCGAACCGGCGGCGGCGCTCAGCCCGCAGGAGCTGCAGGTGGTGCGGCTGGCGGCGACCGGCGCGACCAACAAGGAGATCGCGGCCCGGCTGTTCCTCAGCCCGAAGACGGTGGGCCACCACCTGTCCCGGGCCTTCCGCAAGCTGGGCGTATCGAGCCGGGTGGAACTGCCGCGCCTCGAACTCGACTGAGGCGGGCCGCCTCCGGGCAGGCTAGGAGGCCAGCAGGCCGAGCAGGCCCGGCACCTTCCGATAGGTCCGCACCGGCCGCCGGCTGACGTACTCCTTGTAGCGCACGGCCCGCGAGCCGGTGAGCACGAACCGGCGGGGCCGGGCGTCCTGATGCACGTATTGGATCACCGCATCCCGGCGGCCGAGGCTGACCGGCTGGTGAAAGTACCCGAACCGGAACGGTTTCGGCTCCAGCCCGCGCAGCTCCCGCGCGATCTGGTCGGCGGCGTGCGCGCCCGCCGGCAGCGCGCTCTGGCAGGTGCCGTGCAGTTGGCCCCAGCGCTGCCGGATGGCGGCGGCGTCGCCGATCGCGTAGATGTCGGGATGGGTGCGCGCCCGCAGCGTGGGATCGACGGTGACCAGACCTCGCTCGTCCGTGCCGATTCCGGAGTCGGCCGCCAGCTCCGGCACCCGCACCCCGCCGGTCCACACGGTGACATCGGAGCCCAGCGGTTCGCCTCCGTCCAGTTCCACCGCGACCGGCGAGACCTTGGTGACGGAGCCGTCGTGCACCGTGATCCCCAGCCGGTCGAAGGCGGCCCGCACGTGCCCGCGCGCCCGCGGCCCGAGCGCGGCCGCCGGCTCGCCCCGGCTCACCAGCGAAACCCGCAGGTACGGATAGGCTTCCGCGATCTCGGCGGCCCCTTCCACCCCGGTGAGCCCGCCACCGCACACCGTCACCGTCGCGCCCGCCCCGAGTTCGCCGAGCCGGTGCGCCAGCCGTTCGGCTCGCTGCGGCGAGTCCAGCGTGTGCGCGTACCGTTCGGCGCCCGGCACCGCGCGCGTATCGGCGATGCTGCCCAAGGCGTAGACCAGCACGTCGTAGTCGAGGTGCCGCTTCTGGCCCAGGGTCTCCACCGCGATCATTCGCGTCTCGGTGTCGATGACGGTGGCCGTGCCGCAGATGAATTCGATCGCCGTGGGCTCGAGCAGGTCCTCGATCCGGTACTCCTCCGGCCGCCGCCCCGCCGCCAGCTGATGGGTCCGCAGCCGCTCGGTGAATCTCGGCGACGGATTCACCAGCGTGATGTGCACATCGTCGCGATGGCGCAGCCGGCGGTCCAGTCGCAGCGCACACATCATGCCCGCGTAACCGCCGCCGAGTACGACGATGTGGTGCTGAATCATGCGAAGAACGCTATGGACCCGGGCCCGGCCGGGGTATCGGGCATATGCCCCCATTTCTGGTGCCGGTGGTTCCCGGGTCCGTGGCCCGGCTCACCGGGAGCCGCGGTGGCTCAGTGCGCGAGGCCGAGCGCGACGGTGCCCGCGGCGGTGAGGAGGAAGAAGATCGGGAAGGCGATATTGTGCAGCACCCCGGTCTGGATGTGCCGCGCCACGGCGAGCACGTAGAACAGCGTGAATCCGGCCGCGGCCGCGATTCCCAGCGCGGGCCACCACAGCAGCCCGGCAATGATGCCGATCGATCCGGCGGCCTTGATGGTGGCGAGCAGCGGCAGCATCGGCCGCGGCACCCGCACCTCGTCCATATTCCGCAGCACGATCGGATGCTTGGCGTAGTTGGCCACGGCCTCGGCGGTATTGATCAGGATGGTGATCACGGCGACGAAGACATAAGCAACGAACATGACGATCTCTCGGTTGGCGTCCGGCGGTGGTCCCGCCCTCGATTCCAGCCTTGCCGACGTCGTCGGCCGCCTCCAATACCCGCTTGCATAACCAACGGTTATGAATCCGGCAGCAGATCCGCGAGGGCCTCGTCGAGGGTCGGATAGCGGAACCGGAATCCGGCCGGGCCCAATACCTCCGAGGTGGCGTGGCGGCCGGTCAGTCCGAGCGCCGGATCGGTGCGCAGGATTACCGCGCCGAGCGCCAGCACGGGCGCGGGGGTGGGCGGCGACCACGGCCGGTGCAGGCGGCGGCGCAATGCCGTCATGAGCTCCGCATTCCGGACCGGGAAATCGGTGGCGGCCACCACGATTCCGTTCGGCAGCGTGACGTGCGGATCCAGCCCCAGGGCGGCGCGCACGATGGCCAGCCAGTCCTCCGGGTGAATCCAGCTGACCCACTGACGGCCATTGCCCACGCTGCCGCCCAGGCCCGCTTTGGTGAGGGCGACCAGGCGCTTCATGGCGGGAGCGTCGGGGTCCAGCACGATCGAGGTGCGCAGGATGGTGCGATGCGTGGCATTCGCGCCCTCGAAAGCCGCTTCCCAGGGCTGCGCGACCCCGGTCATCTGCGGCAGGCCCGGCCGGGGCAGCGGAGTGCTCTCGGTGCAACGGATTTCACCGGCATCGCCCCAGATGGCGGTGGTGCTGGCCTGCACCCAGTAGTCGAGCGGACGGTCCAGCGTCTTGGCCGCCGCAACCAGTGCGGCGGTCGAATCGACCCGGCTGCTGCGCAACTCGGCGATATTGCGGTCGGTCGGCCGGCAGTCGACCAGCTTGCCCGCGAGGTTGATCAGCGCGGTGCGACCGGGATTGCGCAGCGCGGCAACCCAATCACCGACCGATTTGCCATCCCATTCGTACTGGTCGTAGGGCAGGGCGGGATCGATGCGGCGGGTGAGAATGCCGACCCGATGCCCACGGCGGGCGAGATCGGCGGCGAGAATCCGGCCCAGCGCGCCGGTGCCGCCCGCGATGACCACCGTGAGCGCGTCCTCGCCCGGCTGCGGCCCCTGGCCGGTCGTCGTTGCACGAGACATATGACCACGCTATTACCGCCGGACACGCAGGCAAAGGGTGGTCTCGATCGCAGTGGTTCTTGTCGCCGCCGACCACGGCGCTCCATAGTTAGGGTAGCCTCCGCTCACGCGCAGCAATGTCGTGCGAGCTATCCGAATTGTCGAGAGGGTCCGATTGTGACGGCGACCAGACGTCAAATACTGCGAGCCGGTGTGGGTTTGGGCGCTCTGCTGGCGCTCGCCGCCTGCTCCAAGGATTCCTCCGGCGGCGGCACGCTACGGGTCGGGGCGCTGGGGCGGGTCTCCAAGCTCGAACAGGATCCGCACGCCAATATCCCCAATGACAGCGACTTCCTGATCATCTCGCTGGTCTACGACGCACTGACGGTGCCCGGCGCCGATCCGAATGTGGCTGCGCGCCTGGCCTCTTCGTGGGAGTCCAATCCGGATCGGACGCGCTGGACCTTCACCCTCGCCGACGAGGCTCGTTTCCACGACGGGTCGCCGGTGACCGCGGACGATGTGGTGTGGTCGCTGCGGCGGCTGCGCGAGATCGGCGGCGAATCCAAGATGCCGGTGGCCAAGCCGGAGGACATCGCCGCGGACGGCGCGAACAAGGTCGTGCTGAGCCTGGCCGCGCCCAATACCCAGATTCCGCTGCTCACCCGGTTGATGACCTTCACCGTCAAACAGGGCACCACGGACTTCACCAGGGCGATCGGCACCGGTCCGTTCAAGCTCGAGTCCTACCGGCAGGGCAATGCCCGCCTGGTGCGCAATGACGATTGGCACGGGCCCGCGCCCAAGCTGGACGCCATCGAGGTGACGCTGTTCGAAAGCGTCGACGCGCTCTCCAACGCGGTCATCGGCGGGCAGATCGATCTGGCCTCCAATGTGGGCGCGATCGCGGGCCGCACCGCCGAGGGCCGCGGTGGGCTCCAGGTGGTCCGGCGTCCCAACGACACCGCGCTGTCGCTGGCCATGCGCACCGCCGACGGCCCGTTCGCCGATGCCCGGGTGCGCGAGGCGCTGCGGCTGGCGGTGGACCGCGACGCCCTGGTCACGCAGGTCTATTCCGGTTACGGCGAAGTCTCCAATGACATCATGGGCACCGGAGATCCCCGCTACGACAAGACAATTCCGCAGCGCAAACGCGATCTGGACCGGGCTCGCGCCCTGCTGGCGCAGGCCGGCTTCGACACCGGCCGCACCTACGAGCTGGTCACCAAGGCCGAGGCGCCCGGCGAGGTGGAGTCGGCCAAGCTCATTGCCGCACAGGCCCGCGAGGCCGGAATGCAGCTGGAAGTGGTTGTCCAGGAGTCGAATACGTTCTACGACCGCACCTGGTTGAACGCGCCGCTGTACACCGTGTCCTGGGGCACCAATGATTCCACGCTGTTCTACGCGTCCAAGCTCATGGTGTCCTCCAGCGGCCGCAATGAAACCGCCTTCCGCGACCCGGAATTCGATGCCGAGACCGCCGCCGCCCTGGCCGCGGGCAATGACGCGGACCTCACCGCCGCTTGCAAGGCCCTGCAGCGCATCCAGTACGACCGCGGCGGGTACCTGGTGTGGGGCATGGGCGACGGCATCGACGTGGCCTCCGCCCGCGTCCGTGATCTGCCCACGCTCGGCGGATTCGGCCGCATGCAGCTGGAACGGACCTGGTTGGCGTGATCGGGTTCGCGGGACTGGTGGCGCGGCGGCTGGCCTTGCTGGTCACGCTGCTGGCCCTGGTGTTCGCCGCGGTCGCCCTGCTCCCGGGCGACGCGGCCCGCGCCGCCCTCGGCCGCAATGCCGATCCGGAACTGCTCGCCGCCAAACGCCGCGAGCTCGGGCTGGATCGGCCGCTGCCGGCACGCTTCTGGGACTGGATCTCCGGTGTGGCGACCGGCGACTTCGGCGTCACCGCCACCGGGCGCTCGGTCAATGACCTGCTGGCAGCCGCCGCCCCCGCGACACTGCTGCTCGGCGGCATCGCCTTCACGCTCACCGTCATCGCCTCGCTCGCGGCCGGAATGGCGTGGGCGGCACGGCCTTCCGGCCTGCTCGCCCGCATTCTGCAACCGGTTACCACCACCGTGGTCGCCTTGCCGGAGTTCGTGCTCGCGGCCCTGCTCATCGCACTGTTCTCGCTGGCCACCGGGTGGCTGCCCGCGGTCACCGTGGTCGACTCCTCCGGCTATCCGGCCAGCGCCGACATGCTGATCCTGCCCGTGCTCGCCCTCGCCCTCCCCCAGATCGGCTGGAATGCCAGGGTGATTCGCAGCGCCCTGGCCGACGCCGAGCGCACTCCGCATGTGGAATACGCCCGGCTGGCGGGCCTGCCGCCGGCGCGAATCATGCTGCGCCACATCCTGCCCGTGGCGCTGCCCACCATCGCCGCCTCCTTCGCCACCAGTATCGGCATGCTGATCGGCGGCGCGCTGGTGGTCGAAACCCTGTTCAACTACCCGGGTCTGGGCGCGCTGCTGGCGGGTTCGGTGGGCGAACGCGATACCGCGGTGGCCGCCGCCGTCACCGCCATCGCCGGGGCGGTCATCATGCTGGTGCTGATCCTCGCCGATGCCATCCGCAGCTGGTCGGTGCGCGGGCTGCGCTCGTCCGATCCGGTCCGGTGGCTCGCCCGGCGACCAGTGGAGCAGGAGGTGCCGGTCCGATGATCCGGGATACGGTGCGGAACCGGCCGTGGCTGCGGGCGACGCCCGCGATGGCCGTGGCACTGCCCGCGCTCATCGGCCCGTTCGTAACGAGCCGGGATGTGGACGCGGCGGCAGGACTGCCGTTCGCCGAGCCGAATTCGGCGGCGTGGCTGGGCACGGACCGGCTGGGCCGAGATGTGTTCACCCAGCTGCTGCACGGCGGGTGGGGACTGATCGTGCTCGCGGGCGTGATCGCGATCCTGGTGGCCGGGCCGTCCAGCGTGCTGGGCGCGCTGGCGGCACTGCGGCCGCGCATCGGCGTGGTCGTCGAGCGCGGCGCCGATCTGGCCGTGCTCATGCCACCGGTCCTGGGCGTACTGCTGGTCATGCTGTCCTGGCCGGAGTCGGGGGTGTTCGGGCTGATCACCGTCGCCGTCCTGTTCGGAATCCCCTACTGCACTCGCGTTTTCGCGGCCGCAGCCGCCGGGGTGGCCGCCACCGGCTACGTCGAGGCCGCCCGGGTGAGCGGGGAATCGACCACGCACATAGTGTTCCGCGAAATGCTGCCGAACATGCGCGAACTCTGCTGGGCTCAACTGGGTTTGCGCTTCGTGACCGGCATGTACATCGCGGCCGCCGCCGCCTTCCTGCAACTGCCCGGCACGCTCGGCGCGGCCAACTGGGCGATCATGGTGCGCGAGAACGCCACCGGCATGCTGCTCAACCCCTGGGCAGTGCTGGCACCGAGCCTGGCCATCGCCGTGGTAGCGGTCGGCGTGAACATCTCCGCCAGCGCCTTCGGCCGCGCCGGACTGCCCGCAACCGGCCGGGAATCGGAGCCGCGCCCATGATCGAGATCACCGACCTCGCCGTCACCGCGCCCGGCGGAGGCACGCTCTTGCAACCGATTTCACTGTGCGCGCGTCCCGGCACGCTGACCGCGCTCACCGGGCCGTCCGGCTGCGGCAAGTCCACGCTGCTGCGCGCCTTGCTGGGCCACGTGCCCGCGGCGGCGGTCGTCTCGGGCTCGGTGCGTGTCGGCGACCACAGCCCGCTGACCCTGAACCCCCAGGCGCTGCGCACATTCCGGCGGCATCACATCACCTACACCGGTCAGGACCCGGCCGCCGCGCTCAACCCCACCATGCGGGTCCGCGCCCTGCTCACCGAATGCGCCGAACCGGCGCACGCCGAACAGGCCCTGGCCGCCGTCGAACTCCCCGATTCCTACCTGCGCCGCCGCCCCGTCGAACTCTCCGGTGGCGAGCAGCGCCGAGTCGCCCTGGCTCGCGCCCTGGCTCGCCGTACCCCCGTGCTCATCCTCGACGAACCCTTTGCGGGTTTGCACGGCCGCCTGCAACGCTCGATCGCGCGGCTGCTGCGCACCATGGTCACCGAGGACGGGACGACGCTCATCGTCTCGGGCCACCATCACGACATACTCCATGAGATCGCCGACGAGGTCCGTGCGCTCGGCTCGTCCACAGCGCCCTCGTCATCACCTTCGCCCTCGTCATCGCCCTCGCCCTCGTCATCGCCCTCGCCCTCGTCATCGCCCTCGTCATCGCCCTCGTCATTCCGGCGTGTTTTTGGCCGGAATCCGTATTCGCCCGAGGTGGATCCCGGCCAAGAGCACGCCGGGATGACCAGGGAAGCGGCCGAAGCAGTGCTGACCGTGACCGATCTACGGGTCAGCCGAGACCGCCGGGCAGTGCTGGAAGGCATCAACCTGGCCGTCGGAGCCGGGGAAGCGGTTGCCGTCGTCGGCCCCTCCGGTGCGGGGAAATCGACCTTGGCGCGCGCCATTGTCGGATTGCAGCGCACCGCGGGCGGATCCGTCGAGATAGCCGGGCGGGTGGGCTTCGTCCCGCAGGACAGCACGGGTTCGCTGAATCCCCGCCGCACGGTTGCCCAGACGCTGCGCAAGGCCCCGGATGTGGCCGCCGCGCTGCGGAGCGTCGAGCTGGATCCCGAACTCGCCCAGCGGTATCCGCACGAGCTGTCCGGTGGGCAGCGGCAGCGCGTGGCGCTCGCGCGCGCTCTCACCACGGATCCGGGGCTGCTGGTCTGCGATGAGATCACCTCGGCGCTGGATCCTGTCACCGCCGAGGCCATCATGGCGCTGCTCGACCGACTCCGCCGTGAGCAGGGGCTCGCGCTCCTGGTGATCAGCCACGACATGGGTCTGGTCGCGCGCTACTGCACCGGCATGTCCGTGCTGGAATCCGGCCGGATCGTCGAATCCGGTGCGGTGGCGGACCTTTTGGACGCCCCACAGCACGGTGCGACCCTGGCGCTGATCGGCTAGCGCTCGAGGTCGTATCCAACCCGGCGGGAATTAACGGAACTCCAGTGCCGTTAGTGCGTACATGAAGATTTCGAAGCACGCCGTCGCAGCCGCTGCCGTGGCAGCTTTCACCCTCGTCGCCGGGGCGGCCTACGCCATCGACGGCGGGCAACCCGCGAGCGGTCCCGCATGGTCGGCCGCCTGGTCCGCGGCGGCCCAGCGTCCGAGCGCCGGGTTCGGGCCGAACTGGTCGGAGGCGGGTTTCACCGATCAGACCCTGCGCCAGGTCGTGCGGGTCACCAATGGCGGCGACAGCGTGCGCATCAAGTTGTCCAACCGGTTCGGCGCGAGCCCGCTGGAGATCGCCGGAGCCACCGTCGCGGAGTCGAAGGAAGGCGCCGCCGTACATCCGGAATCGGTGCGGGCGTTGACCTTCGCCGACGACGCCACGGCGGTCATCCCCGCGGGCGGCGAAATCGCCAGCGACGCGGTCGGATTGCCGGTGGAGGCGCTGGATTCCGTGGCGGTGACCCTGTACCTGAAGGGCGCCACCGGACCGGCCACCTTCCACTCCCAGGCCTGGACCGACAGCTACCGGGCGACCGGCGACCACCTCTCCGATTCCGCGGCAACGGCTTTCACCGACCGCACCAATTCCTGGTACTACCTCACCGATGTCGAGGTCGCGGGCGTTGCCCCGCGCGACGACACCGTGGTGGCCTTCGGCGATTCGATTACCGATGGATTCGGCGCCACCCCGGGCGCGAATCGCCGCTGGCCCGATGCGCTGGCCGATCGGCTGGCGGCCGCGAACCGGCAGCGCGCGGTGCTGAACCTCGGGATCGGCGGCAATCTGGTGCTCAATGATTCCGCGTGGTACGGCGAACGTTCCACGGTCCGCTTCCAGCGCGATGTGCTCGACAAGCCGGGCGTGCGCACCGTCATCCTGCTCCAGGGCGTCAACGACATCGGATTCAGCGAGGCGCCGGGGCAGCCCACCTACCAGCCCGGGCCCGATCTGTCGGCAGAGCAGATCATCGCCGGCTACCGCACCCTGATCGCCCGGGCGCGGGCCGAGGGCGTCCGGGTCATCGGCGCGACCCTGCTGCCGTTGGCCGGTTCGGATCACTACAGCGCCCGCGCGGCCGCCAAGTGGCACGCCGTGAACGACTGGATCCGCACCTCCGGCGAGTACGACGCGGTGGTGGATTGGGCTGCGGCGCTGGCCGATCCGAGCAATCCCGAGGCCCTCGCGCCGGCCTATGACAGCGGAGATCACTTGCACCCCAATGACGCCGGATACCGGCTCATGGCCGAGACCATCGATTTGAATGCGCTGTGACCCAGTGATCACTCGGGCCACCGGTACGAATCCGTTCGTGCCGGTGGCCTTTCCTTACGCCCAGACATCCCCGAGGGGCGTCGTCACGCTCGGAGCGGGAGCCGGGATCGGCGGCGGCGTCCGCGAAAATCGCGGCGCGGGAGCGGGTTGCTGGATGCCGCCCACGTCGACCAGGGCGGTGCGCGCGGTCAGGTGTTCATCGGTGAGCGCTTCGCTGAAGGTGCGCACCGGCGTGACGCAGGCGTCCACGCCGTCGAAGAGTTCGGACCATTCCGCCTGGGTCTTGGCGGCGAAGCGCTCGGTGAACACCTTGCGCAGCACCTCCTGTCCGGCCCGATCATTCTGCTGCGGCAGGGTTTCCGGGTCCAGCTCGAGCACGCGCAGCAGTTCGGCGTAGAACTGCGGTTCGAACGCGCCGACGGCCATGTGCCTGCCGTCCGCGGTGGTATAGGTGTCGTACCAGGCCATTCCGGTGTCGAGCACATTGGTGCCGCGCTCATCGGACCACAGACCGAGCTGGTTGAGCGACACCATGGTGTGCGCCAGCGTCAGCACGCCGTCGACCATGGCCGCGTCCACCACCTGGCCCTGTCCGGAACGCTGCCGCTCCAGCAGCGCCGCCATGATGCCGAGCACCAGGAAGACCGATCCGCCGCCGTAATCGCCGAGCAGGTTGATGGGCGGCACCGGCCGTTCGCCCTTGCGGCCGATGCCGTTCAGCGCACCGGTGAGACCGATGTAGTTGATGTCGTGCCCGGCCCGCTGCGCGCGCGGTCCTTCCTGACCCCAACCGGTCATGCGGCCGTAGACCAGCCGTGGATTGCGCTCCAGCGCGATATCGGGGCCGAGGCCGAGGCGTTCGGCCACGCCCGGCCGATAGCCTTCGATCAGCACATCGGCCTTGCCGATCAGCGCCAGCACGGCCGCCACATCCGCGGGATTCTTCAGATCGGCCGTGGTGAGCGTGCGCCCGCGCAATTGCGCCTGGAAGGCCGTCGAATCCTTGGGCCGCTGCACCCGCACCACATCCGCGCCCAGGTCCGCCAGCATCATCGCGGCATGCGGACCGGGTCCGATGCTCGCCAGCTCGACGACCCGAATGCCTTCCAGCGGACCCCTGCTCGCGTTCACCCTGCAAACCCCCTGTCGGTTCTCGGTCGAATACCAGGAGTAGAACACGTTCTAAAACGTCGTGCCAGTCGAGCGTCGGTGAAGATCAGTACGCTCGGGACATGACCGATTCTCCATTGCCGAAGATCGGCGCACCCGCCACCCGCGCGCTCAATGCGGCCGGATACCGGCATCTCGAACAGCTGGCCGGCGTCCCGGAGAGCGAGCTCCTGGCGCTGCACGGCGTGGGACCCAAGGCCGTACGCATCTTGAAGGAGACCCTGTCGGCCCAGGGCTTGGACCTGGGCTGACAAGCATTTCCGGGCTTCAGGCGACGTAGCCGCGTTCCAGGATGGCCGCGGTGTCGACGCCGGTGGGCAGGGTGCCGAAGGCGATGCCCCAGTCACCGCCGAACCGGGTGGCGCAGAAGGCATCCGCCACCGCCGGGTGACCGTGGCGGACCAGCTGTGAACCCTGCAGCACGAGCGCCATCAGCTCGACCACACGCCGGGCGCGGTATTCGATCTCGCCGAGATCGGTGAGCTCCTTGCCGATCCGGTCGATGGCGGCGTCCAGGTGACTGTTCGCGCCGCGGGCCAGGGACACCTCGGCGAAGAATGCCTCGACGGTCTCGGGCTGACGGCCCATGGCGCGCAAGGCATCCAGCGCCGCCACATTGCCCGACCCCTCCCAAATGGACATGAGCGGGGCCTCCCGGTACAGCCGCGGCATACCGGATTCCTCCACATATCCATTGCCGCCCAGGCATTCCAGGGCTTCGGCGGCATGGGCGGGGGCGCGCTTGCAGACCCAGTACTTGGTGACCGCCAGCGCGATGCGCCGGAAGTTCGCCTCGGCCGCATCGGTGGCGGCGCGATCGGTGGCGCCGGCCAGCCGCATCATGACGGTGGTGGCGGCATCGGATTCGATCACCAGATCGGCCAGCACATTGCGCATGGCGGGTTGATCGATGAGGTTGGCGCCGAATGCCTTCCGGTGCCGGGCGTGATGCACCGCGTGCACCACGCCGGCGCGCATGCCGGTGGCGGAGCCGATCACGCAGTCCAGGCGGGTCATATTGACCATCTCGATAATGGTCTTCACGCCCGCGCCCTCCGCGCCGACCAGCCAGCCGACCGCGTTCTCGTACTCGATCTCCGAGGAGGCATTGGACTTGTTGCCCAGCTTGTCCTTGAGCCGTTGCAGGCGAAGGGGATTGCGGCTGCCGTCGGGCAGCACGCGCGGCAGCAGGAAGCAGGACAGGCCGCCCGGGGCCTGCGCGAGGGTCAGGAACATATCCGACATGGGCGCGGAGGTGAACCACTTGTGGCCCACGATCCGGTACGTGCCATCGGATTGCGGTGTGGCCGTGGTGGTATTGGCGCGGACGTCGGAGCCGCCCTGTTTCTCGGTCATGGACATGCCGGCGATGAGACCGGCCTTGGTGGACGGTTCGCGCAGCCCGTAGTCGTAGACGCGGGAGGCCAGCAGCGGTTCGTATTTCGCGGCCAGTTCCGGATTGTGGCGCAGGGCGGGCACCACCGCGTAGGTCATGGAGATCGGGCACATGTGACCGGCATCGGCCAGCCCCCAGGTGTAGAACTTGGCGGCGCGGGCGACATGCGCACCGGGCCGGTCGTCCTGCCACGGCGAACCGTGCAGGCCGTGGCGCACGGCCACTTCCATCAGATCGTGCCAGTGCGGGTGGAACTCCACCTCGTCGACGCGATGGCCGTAGCGGTCGTGGGTGATGAGCTTCGGCGGGTAGTCGTTGGCCAGCCGCCCCCACTCCTGCGCCCGTGCGCCGCCGGCCAGGGCGCCGAGTTCGCGCACCTCGGCCTCGGCCCAGCCCGCGCCCTCCCGGTGCAGGCCCTCCAGGAGCGCGGGATTGCGGGAATTGTCGAAGGGGACGATGTACGGCACCTGATTGAACACGTCGTGGGTGTGCATGGGGACTCCTATTTCTGAGGTACGCCGAGTGCGCGCAGGGCGAAGGCGACGAGTTCGGGCACCACCGATTCGCTGTCCACCTGTTCGGCGAGCGGGCCGACCAGCACCTCGCCGATGGCGCCGACCAGGGCGGTGGCGCTGGTGCGCGGATCCTGCGGCGGCAGTTGACCATTGGCGACGCCGTCGGCGATGGCGGATTCGAAGGTCTCGGCGAAGGCCCGGCGGAAGCGCAGGCGTTCGGTGTCGACGGCGGTG
The DNA here is from genome assembly GCF_042672265.1 of Nocardia sp. NPDC127526. Classification (NCBI taxonomy): domain Bacteria; kingdom Bacillati; phylum Actinomycetota; class Actinomycetes; order Mycobacteriales; family Nocardiaceae; genus Nocardia; species Nocardia sp. NPDC127526. Next base: position 137,466 of record NZ_JBHXVO010000007.1, read on the forward strand.
TCCACGGGTTCGGCCAGCAGCACGTAGGCGAGCTTCGGATTCTTGAGGGCACGGCCGGCGAAGGTCTCCACGGCGGCCGTAACCCGTTCCACCACACCGCGTTCGGCGGCGGCGGACGCATCGGCGGTGACGCCGCCCGCCACGGCCACCGCCTCCACTTCGCGAGTGACGACCTCGCGGAACACCGCGGTCACCAGTTCGGACTTGCCGCTGAAGTTCTTGTAGACGGTGCCGGTGGCCACGCCCGCCTCCGCGGCGACGGCGGCCATGGACAGTCCGGCGAACCCGTCCCGGGAGAGCACGGTCATCGCCGCCCGCACGATCGCGCCCGCCTGGGCGTCGAGGCGGGCCTGGACAGCAGGGGTTCTGCGGTAGGCCACGCAAGAAGTGAACCATGAATTCATTTCTTGACGCAATGACGGATTTACGGCGTATGGTCGGGGTCGTGAGCGTACGAGTCGAACGCAACGGCCCCGTGACCACCGTGATCCTGCACCGTCCGGAGGCCCGCAATGCGGTCGACGGACCCACCGCCGCGGCCCTGGCCGAGGCCTTCCGCGAGTTCGACGCCGACCCCGCCGCCTCCGTCGCGGTGCTGTGGGGCGAGGGCGGCACCTTCTGCGCCGGCGCGGACCTGAAATCGCTCGGCACCGAGCGCTCGAATCAGGTCACCGAGGACGGCGACGGGCCGATGGGCCCCACCCGCATGGTGCTGTCCAAACCCGTCATCGCCGCCGTCTCCGGTTATGCCGTGGCGGGCGGCCTGGAGCTGGCGCTGTGGTGCGATATGCGAATCGCCGAGCAGGACAGCACCTTCGGCGTCTTCTGCCGCCGCTGGGGCGTGCCGCTCATCGATGGCGGCACCGTGCGCCTGCCCCGCATCATCGGCACCGGCCGCGCCATGGATCTCATTCTCACCGGCCGCGCCGTGGGCGCCACCGAGGCGCTCCAGATCGGCCTCGTCAACCGCGTCGTCCCGGCCGGCGAATCCCGCCGCGCCGCCGAGGAACTCGCCGCCGAGCTGTCCGCCCTCCCGCAGACCTGCCTGCGCTCCGACCGCATGTCGCTGCTGGAACAGGACGGCCTGGACGAACCCGCCGCGATCGCCAATGAACTGAAGCACGGCGTCAAGGCGCTGATGGACGGGGCGCTGGACGGCGCGCAGCGCTTCGCTTCCGGCGCGGGCCGCCACGGCCGCCCGGCCTGACGACAGGCGGCGCAGTACGCTGCCCCTCTGATGAATCGGCTGAGCGTGGTGGACGAGATCTTCCTGCGGGCGCATCGGGGCATGGGCACCCCGATCGCCCTGCAGGGGCTGTGGCGTACCGCCGATCCGCTCGACGAGAAGCTCTTGCGGGGCATTCACAACCGGCTGCGCATCGGACCGCTGGGCCGCCGTGTCGTGCGCACGCGGGTGCCCGGCGCCCGCCCGCGCTGGCGGCACAACACCCAGGCGCATCCGCTGCTGGTCGCCGAGCAGCCGATTGCCCCTGCCGCACTGCTGGATTGGGCCGACGGCCAGGCCGGGGATCTCGATCCGGAGTTCGGTCCGGGCTGGCGGCTGTCCGCCGCCGCCCTCGCCGACGGCGGCTGCCTGCTCTCGCTGACCTGCTCGCACGCCCTGGCCGACGGCCGCGCCCTGGCGCTCGCCGTCGATCACGCCCTGGCCGGGACCCCCCTCGCGGCGCCCGTTGCCGGACACTCGGATTGGGCCGATGCCCGCCGCCAGTGGGCCACCGTCCTGGGCGGCACCGCCCGCGCGCTGCGCAATGGCATCCCTTCCCGCCCAACCCCTTCCGCCCCTCGCACGGTAACGCTCCCCGCCGCCACCGATATCCCGCCCCCGCTCACCACCAGCGCCATCCTCCAGATCCCCGCCCGCTCGTGGACGCGCGTGGCGGTGGCCCACGGCGGCACCGCCAACAGCCTGTTCATCCACTTGGTGGCGAACATGCTGTGGGACAGCGGCTTCCGCTCCCCCGCCATCGCCGCCAGCCTCCCCGTCGACACCCGCGACGAACCCCGCGTCGACAACGACATGTCCATGACCGAAATCGCCGTCACCCGCGACGACACCCCCGCCACCATCCGCCAGAAGGCCCGTGCGGCCTACGAACACCGCATGACCAGCCCCGGCGGCATCCCCGAAGAACTCCTCCAGGTCATCCCCGACCGCTGGGCACACACCCTCTCCAAGGGCGCCGGCGAACGAGACATCCTGTGCTCCAATATCGGAACCCTCCCCGACTCCCTGCTGTCCCTGGGCCCGCACCCCTGCACCGGCGTAGCAGCCCGCGCCCTGCACCCCGGCCTCCGCCCCGACGCCCTCCCCCGAACCCGCCTGTCCGCCTACCTGACCCGCATAGCCGACATCTACACCCTCTCCCTGGTCGGCCTCGATCCGGACGCCATCCCCACCCACACCGCCCTGACCACCCTCGCCCGCAACGCCCTCAACACCTACGAACTCCCCGTCACCAGCTGGTGACGGGGAGTTCGCGGGCAATCGGTCACCGCACTACGACAGGTTCGGCGTAGCGGGCACGGACGTGCTCGGGGATTTCGATGCCCGGCTCCAGATCGGCGGACGAGATCGCCGGGTCGAAGACCTGGCGAATGGGCAGGACCCCCGCCCACACGCCGCCGGCCTCGATATCCGCGGCATCGTCGCGCGGCCCGCCGGTGCGCATCTTCACCGAGGCCTCGGTCAGGTCGATGGCCAGGACCATGGTGGCGGCCATTTCCTTCTTGTTCGGCGACCGCACCACATCCCAGGAGCCGGGCGCCACATGCTCGACGATGACGCGCAGGGCGTGCATGCGGGTCTCCGGATCGGTGACTTCCACTGGGCGGGCGTGGATTACGGCCGAGCGGTAGTTCATGGAGAAGTGCATGGCGGAGCGGGCGTAGACGAGACCGTCGACATGAGTGACGGATACCGACACCTCGCCGCGCATGGCGGCGCGCAGGTTTCCGGCGCCGGTGGAACCGTGCAGGTACAAAGTGTCGCCGTCGCGGCCGTAGGTGGTCGGAATGACGACCGGGCTGCCGCCGAGGACCACGCCGAGATGGCAGAGCAGGCCCGCGTCGAGGACGGCGTCGAGGGCGGCGCGATCGATCACGCCGCGCTCCTTCGAGCGGGTCAAGGTACTGCGTGGAGTGGAGGACAAGGGGGTCCGGGTCGGGGTTGGCTCGGTCATGAAACCAGCATCGCGCGGCGAATGGTCTTCTCAAATAGCCAATTCTCGATAAGAATGAAAGACCACTTGAGGGAGGGGACAGATGTTCAATCGGCTTGCCGTTGCCGCGCTGAGCGCCGCCGCAGTGCTCACCACCGGTACGGGTGTAACCGCCGCCGCGCCCATCGGCGTTACCGTGCTACCGCGACCGGCCGGCGAATTACCGGTGGGGACAACAACTTTGCACCTGGTCGATCATGGGAGAGCGGATCCCTTCCAGCCGGATCGCGCACGTGAGCTGATGGTGTCGGTGTTCTATCCGGCCACCGGCACCGAGCAGTCGTCGCGGGCTCGGTACCTGTCCACGCAGCTGATTCCGGATCTCGAGAAACAGATCGGATTCCAGGCGCCCGGGTTGTTCACCAACTCGTATACGGATGCACCCGCCCTCGCCGGGGCGAGCTATCCGGTGATTCTCTACTCGCCGGGGGCTGGAGTCACCCGGTTGCTGGGCACCGGGCTGGCGGAGGAACTCGCCAGTCGCGGATACGTGGTGGTGACCGTGGACCCCACCTACGAGGCCCCGGTGGTGGAGTTTCCGGGCGGACGGCTGGTGCGGAGCAAACCCTTCCCCGCCTTCACCCCGGAGGTCCGGCAGCAGTACACCGACGCCCGGCTCGGTGATTTCCGGTTCGTCCTGGACTCGCTGACGCGGCTGGCGAGCGGCGCGAATCCCGACGCCGGGAACCGGGCGCTGCCGAATGGCCTCGGCACGGCGCTCGATCTGGAACACATTGGCGCGGTGGGGCATTCGCTGGGCGGGTACATCGCGGTCGAAGCCATGCACGACGATGAGCGGATCGACGCCGCGGTCGATCTCGACGGGCAGATCGGGGTCGACGAGAACTTCGGGCGATCGGTCACCGAGGGCACCCGGGAGCCGGTGCTGGTGATGACCAGCGCGCAGATCGAAGAGGCCGGAGACGGCAATCCGTCGCTGGATGCGTTCTGGCGCAACAGCACCGGGTGGAAACGTCATCTGGTGCTCAATGACGCCGCGCACTACGACTTCACCGATATGCCTTTGCTGGTTCCCGCCGTGGCCCGCTCGGCGGCGGCGAAGTACATCGGCGCGATTCCCGCCGAGCGCGGGTCGAGTCTGGTGCGGACCTATGTGGCCGCGATGTTCGACAAGTTCCTGCGCGATCGCACGGATACGGTGCTCGATCGGCCGGTCGGGGATCCGGAGATCACCGTGCTGAAGTAGTTCACGGGCGTGGCATCCTGATGTGATCGGATTTCGGGACGATCAGGAGGCCACTGTATGGGCGCGGCCGGTAAGCGGGCGGTGGCGGTCGATGATCTGCCGTTGACCGTGGACCGGGAGGCAGAGACGCCGCTCGCGGTGCAGGTGGCGGATGGGTTGCGCGGTGCGGCGGCCACGGGGGCATTGCGGGCCGGGGATCGGCTGCCGTCCTCGCGGGAGCTGGCGGCACGGCTGCGGGTGAGCAGGACGGTGGTGACGGCGGCCTATGACCAGTTGCATGCCGAGGGGTGGTTGAGCGGGCGGCACGGGTCGGGCACGTTTCTGACGGCCGCGCCGCAGCCGGTGGCGGCGCCCGCTGCTGCCGGGCTGCGTTCGAACCCCATGGCCGGGCTGCTCGATCTGGGGTCGGGAGCGCCGAATATCGAGACCCTCGACCGGGCCGCGTGGCGGCGGGCGTGGCGGGTCGCCTCCGATCGCCCGCCCTTGATCCGGCGGGATCGGGCCGGGGAACCCGAATTCCGGGAGGCCGTGGTGGAGCATCTGCTGCGGCATCGCGGGTTGGGGGCGGGGAGCGGGACGGCCGTGCTCGCCACTGCCGGAACCAGTTCCGCCGTAGCGGAACTCGCGGCCGCGCTGTGGCGGCCGGGTGATGTGGTCGCCATGGAGGATCCCGGATATCAGCGGGCGGCCGGGGCGTTCCGGGCGGCGGGAGTGCGACTGGTGCCGGTGCCCTGCGATGCGGAGGGGCTGCGGGTCGACCTGCTGCCGCCGACGGCCAAAGCGGTGTATTGCACTCCCGCGCATCAGTTTCCGCTCGGCGCGCGGATGCCCGCGGCCCGGCGGGTCGAGTTGATCGAATTCGCGCGCCGCACCGGCGCACTCGTCATCGAGGACGACTATGACGGCGAATTGCGGTACGACACCGCGCCTTTGCCGCTGCTGGCCACGCTCGCGCCGGATCTGGTGGTGCATCTGGGCACCACCAGCAAGATCCTGACCCCGACCCTCGGCGTGGGCTGGCTGGTCGCCGCCCCGGCGGTCACGGACGCGGTGCTCGACTATCGCGAACTCACCGGCACCAGTCCCGCGCCGGCCGGGCAGCAGGTGGTGGCCGAGCTGGCCCGGCACGGTGATCTGTCCCGGCATCTGCGCCGCCTGCGCCGGGAGATGCCGGCGCGCCGCGCCCTGGTCGTCGGCGAACTGCGGGGCCGCGGACTCGATGTGATCGGCGACGACGCCGGATCGCATATCGCCGTGCCGCTGCCCGCACAGCGGCACGAGGACCGGGCCATCGCGCTGGCCCGCGAGTACGGCGTCTACCTGGACGGTCTGGGCCGCCATCACATCGGCCCGCGACACACCTTCGGCATCGCCCTGGGTTACGCCGCCCTGCCCGGGGCGGAGCTGCCGCATGCCGTCCGGTTGGCCGGGGATGCGCTGCGCAGGGTCGTAGACTCGACCGCATGAGCGAACAGGACATTCTCGCGCGCATCAAGACCTTGGTCGATCAAGAGCACGAGCTGCGCGCCAAGACCATCCAGGGCGAGCTCGACCCGGAGACCGAACGGCGTCAGCTGGCCGAGCTCGAGGTCATGCTGGACCAATGCTGGGATCTGCTGCGCCAGCGCCGCGCCCGCATGGATCAGGGCCGCAATCCGGACGAGGCCCAGCCGAATACCGCCCGGCAGGTCGAGGGCTACCTGCAGTAGTTCTGCGCCATCGACTGCTGGCAGCCGCCTGCACTACCCTTTGTGAATGGTGGCTACGGTTGATATCACTACCTCGGACGGCGTCGTCCGGGGTTCCCGGGGCCGCCGCGTTTCACGCTGGCGGTCCATTCCCTTCGCGGCTCCCCCGGTGGGGGAATTCAGATTCCGCGCCCCGCAACCCGTGCGGCCGTGGCGCGGGGTGCGCGAGGCCACCCAATTCGGATTCGCCGCCATGCAGCATCGCAGCGGCGCGCGCATCGGACCGCGCACGCAGCAGCCGACGGGTGAGGACTGCCTGACGCTCAATGTGACCGCGCCGAGCCAGATTTCGGCCACACCACGGCCCGTGATGGTGTTCATTCACGGCGGCGGGTACATCATCGGGACCTCCGCGCTGGGCCTGTATTCCGGTGCGCGGCTGGCGGCGACCGGCGATGTGATCGTGGTGTCGATCAACTACCGGCTGGGCGCGTTCGGGTATGTCGATTTCGGGGAATTCTCCACGCCCGCACATCGATTCGACTCGAATCTGGGGTTGCGCGATCAGGTGGCGGCGCTGGAATGGGTGCGGCGGAATATCGCCGCCTTCGGCGGGGATCCGGACAATGTCACCGTCTTCGGCGAATCCGCGGGCGCGCACGCCGTGCTCGCCCTGTTCGCCGCGCCGGCCGCGGCCGGGCTCTTCCACCGGGGCATAGCGCAGAGTCCGCCCGCCGATTGGGGCACCTCCCCCGCCGACGCCAAACTCTTCGCCCAGCGCTGTGTCGAACGGCTCGGCGCGGCTCCCGACGAGGCCGCCGAGGCCCTGCTCACGGCCGCCCCGAACGATATTCGCCGCGCCGTGGACCGTGCGGTGCAGGATGTGCTGCGCTATCAGCCGGGTCTGTTCCCCGTGGCGCCGCACATCGACGGGGACTTCCTGCCGAAGTCTCCGATCAACGCCTTCGTTGCCGGCACCGCGCACAAGGTGCCGCTCATCATCGGATCCAATCGCGACGAAGGGACCCTGTTCACCCGCTTCGACGATGTGCTGGCCACCACCCCCGCGCGCCTGCGCCGCATCCTCCAGCAGGCGGGCGGCGAGTTCGAATCCCGGGTCGTCGCAGCCTATCCCGGATTTCCGGATCCGAAGGTGGCGGTGCGCATGGGCGGCGACTTCACCTTCTTCCGCCCGTGCACGACGGTCATGGCCGCACACAGCCACCATGCGCCCACCTACGCGTATCGCTTCGACTTCGCCCCGCGCGCAATACGACTCGCGGGCTTCGGCGCGACCCACGCCCTGGATCTGATTCCGGTCTTCGGCGCGACCGACACCCCGATCGGCCGCGCGCTCACCGCCGCGGGCGGGCGGCGCGGTCTCCGCTCGGTGACTCGGCAGTTCCAGGACAATTGGCTGTCCTTCGCCCGCACCGGCGCACCGCTGCCGTCCTGGCCGGCCTACACCGAGGACAAACGCGCCACACTGATCATCGACTATCCGCCACGCGTGGAATACGACCCCGACAAGGCAAAACGCCTGGCCTGGCAGGGAATTCAACTGCCCGCACTGGTCTGAGGGGCTATTTGAGCAGTCGCGACATGCGGCGGTCGGCGAGGATCTTGCCGCCGGTTTGGCAGGTGGGGCAGTACTGGAAGGACTTGTCGGCGTAGGCGACTTCGCGCACGGTGTCACCGCAGATCGGGCAGGGTTCGCCGGTGCGGCCGTGTACCTGCATGCCGGAGCGCTTTTCGGCCTTGAGGCGGGCGGCGTCCTCGCCGACCGAGCGTTCGATGGCATCGGAGAGCGTGGCGCGCAGGGCGGAGAACAGCCGCGCCAATTGCTCCGCGTCCAGGCCCGAGGCGGTGGCGAACGGCGAAAGCCTGGCCGTGTGCAGGATTTCATCGGAGTACGCATTGCCGATGCCCGCCAGCACGGTCTGATCGGTCAGCGCGTTCTTCACCCGCTGCGAGGTGCCGTGCAGCAGTTCGGCGAATTCGGTTTCGCTCACGGCCATGGCATCGGGTCCCAGGCGGGCAATGCTGGGCACGGACAGCGGATCCCGCACGATCCAGACCGCCAGCCGCTTCTTGGTCCCCGCCTCGGTGAGGTCGAATGCCGGCGTCGCGCCCTCGGGCGTGAACAGGTGCACCCGCAGGGCGAGCGGCCCCTTGCCCGGTTTCGGCGGCGCCGCGCCCGGTTCGTCGATCCAGCGCAACCATCCGGCGCGCGACAGGTGGGTGATCAACCACAGCCCGCCGCAGTCGACTCCGAGGTGTTTGCCCCAGTGCCCCACCCCGGTCACATCGCGTCCGGACAGCGCGGTCACCGGCGGATCGAAGGTCTTCAGCACGCTCAGCGCCGCCACATCGATCCGCCCGACAACGGCACCCACCGCGTGCTCGGCGAGAAATTGCTCGAGCGCCACGATTTCCGGTAGCTCAGGCACAACCACCACCCTACCGACCACCGGTGACACCCGCTGATCACCGAAACGCGCTCAACCTCGATCGGCGCCGCGCCGCAGCAGGTAGATGTCCATGATCCAGCCCTTGCGTTCGCGCAGGGCGGCACGCCGGCGCACGATGCGCTGTTCGACGACGCGCAGCGGGCCCTCGACGATCACCTCGTCGGGCATGCCGAGGTAGGCGCCCCACCAGATGTACAGATCGTCGCCGGGCACCTGGGTGAACGAGCAGTCGCCGTCCAGCATGACCAGCGTGGACTGTCCGGCGGCCACGCCGTCCTCGCGAATCCGGCGCCCGGTGGTGATGTGCACCGGCTCGCCGATCTCGTGCAGCACCATGCGGTGCGCGGCGGCCAGGGACTGCGCGCTGGTGATCCCCGGGATGACCTCGTAGTCGAAGGTCAACCGGCCGCGGTCCAGCACCCGCTCCACCATCCGCAGCGTGCTGTCGTACAGCGACGGGTCGCCCCAGACCAGAATCCCGCCCACGCCCTCGGTTCCGGCAAAAGCCTGCTCCAGGATTTCCGCGCGCCGCTCGTGCCAGTCGGCCACCACGCCCTGATAGGCGGCATCCGCCCCGGTGCCCGGCACGCTCCGGTCCCGCGGCGGGTCGGCTATCTCCACCACCCGGTGCGGCTGCTCGGCGTACTCGGCCAGGATCGCGGCGCGCACATCCACGAGCTCCTGCTTCTCGGCCCCCTTGCCGATGACGAAGAACACGTCGACCCGGCGCAGGGCCTTGATGGCCTGCACCGTCACCTGGTCCGGATCACCGGCGCCGATTCCGATCACGAAGAGCTTCCGCACGGTGCGTAAGCTAACCAGGCGTGGACAGCGCCCCTCGCGATACCCAGAGCACGGCCCCCGACACCCAATACGAGGACCTGCTGCGGCTGGTACTGGATTCCGGTACCCCGAAAGCGGATCGGACGGGCACCGGCACCCGCAGCGTCTTCGGGCATCAGCTGCGCTACGACCTGTCCCAGGGCTTCCCGCTGATCACCACCAAGAAGGTGCATCTGAAGTCCATCGTCTACGAGCTGCTGTGGTTCCTGCGCGGCGATTCCAATGTGAAGTGGCTGCAGGAGCACGGCGTCACCATCTGGGACGAATGGGCCGATCGCAATGGCGATCTGGGCCCGGTCTACGGCGTGCAGTGGCGGTCCTGGCCGACGCCGGACGGCACCCACATCGATCAGATCTCGCAGGTGCTGCAGACGCTGCGCACCGATCCGGATTCGCGGCGCATCATCGTCTCGGCGTGGAATGTGGCCGAGCTGGATCGCATGGCGCTGGCGCCCTGCCACGCCTTCTTCCAGTTCTACGTGGCCGACGGCCGGCTGAGCTGCCAGCTGTATCAGCGCAGCGCCGATCTGTTCCTGGGCGTGCCGTTCAATATCGCCAGCTATGCGCTGCTGACGCACATGGTGGCGCAGCAGACCGAGCTGCTGCCCGGTGATTTCATCTGGACCGGCGGCGACTGCCATATCTACGACAATCACGTCGAGCAGGTGCGCGAGCAGCTGACCCGGGAGCCGTATCCGTTCCCGGAGCTGCGGCTGCGGCCCGCGCCGACGCTGTTCGATTACGCGTACGAGGATGTGGAAATCGTGGGCTACCAGCATCATCCGGCCATCAAGGCCGCGGTGGCGGTGTGAGCCGCACGATCGGGCTGGTGTGGGCCCAGACCTCGGCGGGGGTCATCGGGCTCGACAATGCCATTCCCTGGCGGATTCCCGAGGATATGGCGCATTTCAAGACCGTCACCATGGGGCATCCGGTGGTGATGGGCCGGCGCACCTGGGATTCGCTGCCCGCGCGTTTCCGGCCGCTGGAAGGCCGCCGCAATATCGTCGTGACCAGGCAAACGGACTGGTCCGCCGAGGGCGCCGAACGCGCCGGGTCCTTGGACGAGGCACTGCAACTGGCCGGCGACGGTCCGGTGTGGATCATGGGCGGCGGGGAAATCTACCGGGCGGCAATGCCTTTGGCGACCGAGTTGCGAGTGACCGAAGTGGGCGCCGATATTGCGGGCGACTGTTTCGCACCCGCCATCGGCCCGGAATGGAGTGCGGAGGACGCACCGTGGCAGCAGTCCTCGTCCGGTCTGAAATATCGGTTCCTTCGTTATACGAGGTAAGCCCGATAACGAAGCGCTGAAACAGGCGATCGGCCCGAAGCCCGTCCGGCATACTCACGGATACTCCGGCGAAAGGCAGTCCATGGACAAGAAATCGCTGACCGCGGTCGCCCGCCAGCAGCTGAAGCTGGCCGCCACCGCCTCGAGCGGGCGCAGTTCGGTGACCATCTACGGGGGCCACGCGCACAGCCTGCGCCAGACGGTGATCGCTCTCACGGCCGGCCACACGCTGGCCGAGCACGAGAATCCCGGCGAGGCGACCATGATCGTGCTCAGCGGCGTGCTCACCCTCATCAGCGGCGCCAATGAATGGAAGGGATCGGCCGGTGACCTGCTGGTCATCCCGAACGCGCGGCACAGTGTGAAGGCCATCGACGATGTGGCATTCCTGCTCACGGTCGCCAAGTAGCCGGCCGCGCAGCAGACACAGGGTTACCTGATCGACCGATCGGTCTGCGGCGAGTTCTAGGCTGGAGTTCATGGGTGAGCCGCAGCCGTTTCTCGATCCGCTGACACCCGCCGCGATCTTCCTCGTCGTCACCATCGACGAGGGTGGCGAGGCGGTGGTGCGCGATCTACTCGCAGACCTGCCGGGACTGCGCCGATCCGTGGGATTCCGGGTTCCCGGCGCCGGGCTGGCCTGTATCACGAGCATCGGCTCGCAGGCCTGGGACCGGCTTTTCACCGGACCGAAACCCGCAGAGCTGCACGAATTTCCGGGATACAAGGGCGAGGTGCACGAGGCGCCCGCCACGCCGGGCGATCTGCTCTTCCACATCAAGGCCGAAGCGCAGGACACCTGTTTCGAATTGGCCATGACCATCGGCGAAAGGCTCACCGGGGCCGCGACCATCGTCGACCAGACCGTGGGGTTCCGCTATTTCGAGCAGCGCGATCTGCTCGGATTCGTGGACGGCACCGAGAATCCCGAGGGAAAGCTGGCGGTGACCGCCGGAACCATCGGGGACGAGGACGCCGAATTCGCCGGTGGCAGTTATGTCATCGTGCAGAAGTACGTGCATCCGCTGGCCGAGTGGAAGGCGCTGTCCACCGCCGAGCAGGAAAAGGTCATCGGGCGCACCAAACTCGATGATTTCGAGCTGCCCGAGGAAGACAAGCCGCTGAATTCGCATGTGGCCGTGAACGATCAAGACGAGCTCGGCCAGATCGTGCGCGCCAATATGCCCTTCGGCAGCGTCAAGGACGGCGAATTCGGTACCTATTACATCGCTTACGCGGCCAGCCCGTCGGTGCCGGAGAAGATGCTGGAGCGCATGTTCCTCGGCAGTGACGAGGCGGCCTACGACCGCATCCTGGATTTCTCCACAGCCGTCACCGGCACCCTGTTCTTCACCCCGCCCGAGGGATTCTTCGACGCCCTGCCGGATGCTCCGGCGGCGGCCGAAGTCCGGGAATCTCCGGCCACGAACGGTGTTGTCACTAGCGGTTCTCTCGGTATCGGCACGTTGAAAAGGAGCTAAAGAATGAACAACCTCCACCGCGAACTCGCGCCGATCACCTCCGAGGCCTGGGCGGCCATCGAGGAGGAGGCGACCCGAACCTTCAAGCGCCACATCGCCGGTCGCCGCGTCGTCGACGTCTCCGGCCCGCACGGCGCCGATTTCAATGCCGTCGGCCTGGGCCGCACCCAGATCATCGCCTCCCCCGGCGAGGGCGTCCTGGCCAGCCAGCGCATCGTGGTCCCCCTGGTGGAACTGCGCGTCCCCTTCATCCTGTCCCGCCAGGAACTCGACAATGTCGAGCGCGGCGCCCGCGACACCGACCTGGACGCGGTCAAGGACGCCGCCAAGAAGATCGCCTTCGCCGAAGACCGCGCCATCTTCGAGGGCTACCCCGCCGCCGGCATCACCGGCATCCGCGCCGCCACCAACTGCGAACCGGTCAAACTCCCCGGCGACCCTCGCCTCACCCCCGAAGCCGTAGCCCAGGCCCTCTCCAAACTCCGCCTGGCCGGCGTGGACGGCCCCTACTCGGTTCTCCTCTCCGCCGACCTCTACACCGCCGTCAGCGAAACCTCCGACCACGGCCACCCCATCCGCACCCACATCGAACGCCTCATCGACGGCGAAATCATCTGGGCCCCCGCCATAGACGGCGCCTTCGTCCTCTCCACCCGAGGCGGCGACTTCGACCTCCAGATCGGCCAAGACCTCTCCATCGGCTACCTGGCCCACGACGCCGAACAGGTCCAGCTCTACTTCCAGGAAAGCCTGACCTTCCTGGTCTACACGGCCGAAGCCGCAGTCCCCCTGGAGGCATAGGCCGCCTCTCGGAACTCTCGTGCCCCGCGCACTGACGTGCGCGGGGCACACCCATGAGTACCGTGCCCCAAACCAACCCCAGCCCGTCCGGCCGGCAGCCGGTGCAGTCGCCAGCCGGTGCGGTCGCCAGCCGGTGCAGTCGCCAGCCGGTGCAGTCGCCAGCCGGTGCGATTGTCGGCCGGTGCGATTGTCGGCCGGTCCGGGCACCAGCCCGTCTGGTCACCAGCCCGTGTGCCTGTGTGTTGGTCCGCCGCAGGCGAACTGTCAATTAACGGCAGGGAAGACAGTCGGTGCATCAACTGTGTGGGTTCGGGGCCGTCTCGATTTTGGACTGAGTGGAGCGTGCGTCGGAGCGGGGGAGCGAAGCGGAGGAGCTCCGGCGTGCGCGGAGGGAGGGAAAAATCGAGACCGTCAGGCCCCGAACCCCGCCGGAGCGAAGCGGAGGCAAATTAAACACAGCCACGAGCGTTTCTAGCGCAGACCAACCCGTCTTCCCCCTCGACAGCCGAGCGCTGCCCGTCGATGCCACGCTGAGCCACCGCTGGAGCCATAGCGCACCGAGAGGTACGGTGACGCCCAGCACGAAGCGGGAGGCAGTTCAATGGCGGTGCAGGCGGTATGACGACGGTGCGGGCCGGGGTGGTGCCGGGGCGGCGGGCTGCCTGGTACGGGGCGGCCGGTTTCTTGGTAGCAGCGTTGATCTGCCTGGCGATTGTCGGCGTATTCGGCCTGAATCGGTTGTTCACCGGGCTGCTGCTGGGGATCGCCGCGGGTGTGGCCCTGCTTCTGCTCTTGTTCGGGCGCGATGGAGTGGTCTTGACCGACCGCTCCATCATCCGCCGAACCCCCTGGCACGCCGACACCATCGCATGGAACCGAGTGGTGGCGGGCCGGTTCGCATTGGACGACAAGGCCCGCTGGTCACTAGCCCTGGATCTGAACGGCGGCGACGAGTTACACGGCGAACTGGTGCTCTTGTCCATTCCACCGGTAGTCCGCCCCATCGCCAACGCCTACGACCACCGCAAACGCGAGCAGGTCAACGAAATCCGGGCCATGCTCCGCCAGAAGCGCATCCCCGTAACCGTCCTGCCAGAAATCGCCGAAGCCCTGCAACAGCATTGGCGCCTGGCCCCACCCGCCCGCTGACCCGCCCCCTCCGATCTCTAGGCTGATCCGGGTGATTCGCACAGCTGCTCTGGCTCATGTCCGCGATCGCCGTCTGCTCCAGACCCGTCCGGTCGGCAAGGACGTCTTCTACATGGCAGGCGGCAAAATCGACCCGGGCGAGACCCCTGAACTAGCCCTGCACCGCGAAATCCGCGAGGAACTGGGCGTCAGCGCCACCGCCGTCACCCGCCTCGGCATCTTCGAGGCCGAAGCCTACGGCCACGCCCCCGGCACCCGCCTGCACATGACCGCCTTCCTCGGCGAACTCACCGCCGACCCGGCCCCGTCCGGCGAAATCGCCGAACTCCGCTGGTTCACCCTCAGCGAATACCGGGCCATGCCCCACGTCGCCCCCGGCTCCCTGCTGGTCTTCCAGCGCCTCCGCGAACTCGACCTGATCGACGAATAGCCGCCGAGAAGGCGCTGCGGCTAATCGTCCTCTGCCGTCGGCTCGTCCGCGGCCTTGGCGCCGGAGTCCTCCGGCGCGGCAGGCGCGATGACGGCAGTGCCCGGGCGGTAAGGGATTCGGGTGGCCGCCGCCAAGCCCACCAGGAGGAACAACGCCGCCGCGAGCAGCGTGGTCCGGGTGGCATCGGTGAACCCGCGGCACAGCGCGTCCAGAACCGGCTCGACCACACCGTGTTCGCGCAGACTGGAGATGGCCCCACCAGCGGATTCCCGGGTAGCGGTAGCCAGGGTGTCCGCGGGCTGATCCGGGAGTTCGCGCACCTCGTCCAGCCGTTTGGGCAGATCGTTGCCGAGGGCGACCGAGAGCAGCGCGCCGATGAGCGCCGTGCCGAACGCCGCGCCGACTTGCCGGACGGTGCTCTGGGTGGCGGAGCCCTGCCCGGAGAAGGCGGCGGGCACATCGGCGAGCACGGTTCCCGTCAGCTGCGCGGAGGCCATGCCCAGCCCGATGCCGTAGCCGACGAGCAGCAGCGCCAGCCACCAGCCGGAGATGTGCGGGGTGACGAACAGCGCCGCCAGCGCAATGGCGATCGCCTCGAGGGCGAGGCCCAGCTGCACCACCCGCACCGGCCCCAATTTCCGCACGAGTCCTTCGGCGATCCCGGCCGCGGCGAACGCGCCCACCGCCATGGCGGCCAGCACGTAACCCGCTCCCAGCGTGGACAATCCGAGCACATTGACCATGAACAGTGGCAGCACGAACAGCAGCCCGAATTCCCCGAGCGCCACCGCGAAGGCGGTGATGTTGCCCCACCGGAAACTCGGGATCTTGAACAATGCCGGATCCAGCAGCGCCGATCGACCGATGAGCTTCCGGTGCTTCTCCCAGCGGATGAACACCGCCAGCGCGAGCACGCCGAGCGCGAGGAAGACCGGGATCGGCGAGACCGGCGCGTCCGCCGACCAGGTGAATCCGGGCATGGGGAATTCCCGCAGCGGCTTCCACCACCCGTAGGTCGCGCCCTCGATGAGCGCGAACACCAGCAGTGCGAAACCGGCCGCGCTGAGCAGGAATCCGTCCACGTCGAGTCCGGGCGCGGCCTTGCCCATGCGGGTTTCCGGCACGAACAGCAGCAGCCCGATGAGCACCAGCACGCCGAGTGGAATATTGACCAGGAAGATCCACGGCCAGGTGAAGTAGGTGGTGAGCCAGCCGCCGAGCAGCGGCCCGATGGCCGCCACGCCGGAGATGACCGATCCCCAGACGGCGAAGGCGATGATCCGGTCCCGCCCGCGGAAGAGGGCGTTCATGGTGGCGAGCGTCCCGGGCATCACCCCGGCCGCGCCGATGCCCTGCACGATCCGGCCCCAGATGAGCGGCCAGGCGCTGGTGGCGGAGGCGGCGAGCACGCTGCCCGCCAGGAAGACGAGCACACCGAGGGCGAAGAGATTACGTCGCCCGAGCCGGTCCCCCAGCCGCCCGCTGGTGATCAGCAGCGCCGCCAGCACCACCGCGTAGACGCTGGTGATCCATTGCGCCTGAGTGAAATTCAGCTGGAGGTCGGCAATGATGACCGGCAGCGAGACCGCGACGATGGTGCCGTCGAGCACCACCATGGACAGGCCGAGCGCCAGCACGGCCAGCGTGATCCACCGCTTGCGCCCCTGTTCGGGGGCCTGGTCGAGCTCTGCTTCGGTCATTCGTCACTCCCGCCAGCAAGTTAGCCAGACATATGCCGCAAACCTGTTTCAGTCTACGGTCAACCGACCGAAACCTGATTCAAGATCACGGACCTACAACGACTGTGCCGTGAATGCCTCGATCCGACGGTAGTATCCGAGAAGGATCCACCCTCGGCGTGGCGCGTCGAATCATTCATTTCCGCCGATGCTGACTGTTTGCCCTCCTTGACGCATCGGCTCATCGCCCGACTCACGAGGAGCGCTGATGGCGAAGAACGTGGCCGACGGCATGTGGGAGATGCTGGTCTCGGCGGGCGTGCAGCGGTGCTACGGCATTGTGGGCGACGCGCTGAATCCCACCATCGACGCGCTGCGGCGCAACGGTTCCATCGATTTCGTGCACGTGCGCCACGAGGAGTACGGCGTCTTCGCCGCGGTCGCGGACGCCCGGCTGACCGGCCGCCCGGTTGCTGTGTGCGGCACCGCCGGACCGGGCGTCACGCACCTCATCAACGGCCTGCTCGACGCCCGCAAGGAGGGCGCGCCGATCATCGCCATCGCGGGCGACAGCGAGACGCTGCTGCAGGACAGCGGCGCCCTGGAGGAGCTCAACCCGTACCGGTTCTTCGAGACCGCCGCGAAGTACATCGGCCGGATCGTGAATCCGCAGCAATTGCACCATGTGGTCGGCAATGCGGTCACCATCGCGCTCGCCGAGCACGGGCCGACGGTGATCGCGCTGCCGGGCGATGTGGCGGTCCGGGAAGCGCCGAAAATCCAGCTGCGCGTTCCGCTTCCGGCCACCCGGGCGGCCGCTGCCGTCGACGGTGATCTGCGCACCATGGCGGCGCTCATCGACTCCGGCAAGAAGATCGCCATCTTCGGCGGCGACGGCTGCGCGGCGGCCGGTGCGCAGGTACGCGAGCTCGCCCGCAAACTCCATGCCCCCGTGGGCTTCTCGCTCAAGGGCAAACAGTGGCTCGAGCACGACAACCCCAATGCCGTCGGCATGACCGGCCTGCTCGGTTACGGCGGCTGCTGGGACGCGGTGAACAAATGCGATGTGCTGTTGATGCTGGGCACCGACTTCCCGTTCACCAACTTCCTGCCGCACAGCAAGGTGCGGGTCATCCAGGTCGACCGCAATCCGCGCCATCTGGGCCGCCGGATTCCCTTGGAACTGGCCGTGATCGGCGATGTGGCGGCCACCCTGGACGCGCTGCTGCCCATGGTCAAGGCCAAGGACGACAGCGCCTTCCTCGACAAATGCCGCAAGATCAGCGAGCGCTCCTCCAAACGCATGCGGCACTACGTGGACGCCGGGCCCACCACGAAACCGATACGCCCCGAATACCTCGCCGCCATTCTCGACGAGGAGGCCGATGACGACGCCCTGTTCTTCGCCGATACCGGCACGGCGGTGATCTGGGCTTCGCACCATATCCACTACGGCCCGAATCGCCGCCTGTTCGGCTCGTTCTCCTGGGCGTCCATGGCCAATGCCGCGCCCAATGCCTTCGGCGCGCAATTGGCCATGCCCGGCCGTCAGACCATCGCGCTGTGCGGCGACGGCGGATTCACCATGCTCGGCCTGGGCGATCTGCTCACCCAGGTGCAGCGCAAGACGCCGTGCGTCATGATCATCCTCAACAACAGCAGCCTGGATTTCGTGCACATCGAACAGCAGGAGGCGGGCTTCGTCCCCTACGGCACCGATTTCCAGAACCCGGACTTCGGCAAGGTGGCCGAGGCCATGGGCGCCAAGGGCATTCGCGTGGAGGAGCCCGGTGACCTGCGGGACGCGGTGCGCGCCGCCCTGTCACACCGGGCCGGACCGGTGGTGCTCGACGTCCTGGTCGACAGCTACGCGCTGGCACTGCCCGAGCATGTCGAGGCGGAGACCGTGATGGGCTTCACGCTCAGCCAAGCCAAGCAGCTCATGGAAGGTGACGGCCACAGCGTGCTGAAGAACATCACGCACAACGTGCGTTTGCTCTGATCGCGCGGGTGACCCGGCCCGTTCCGGTTCCGCACGCAGCCCGCAGACAGCGGGTGTCCGAATCGGTTACGTTTGTGTGCGTGTCGATGATGAAGGGTTCCAACGTACCGGTAGCGGCGTCTGCGGTCCGGGTCGAACTGGGGTGGCAATCAGGTCCGGATGCCGATGCGTCGGCGCTGCTGCTGGTCAATGGCAGGGTTCGGTCGGACGCGGATTTCGTCTTCTACAACCAGCCGGCGCACGCCTCGGGCGCGGTGCGGCACGAGGGCAAGCGGCAGGGGCCGCAGGTCGTCGACGCGCTGTCGGTGCAGCTGGCGCAGGTGGAACCGCAGATCGAGACCATCGTCATCGCGGCGTCCGCGGACGGCGGCACCTTCGCCCAGTTCCGCGGGCTGCACGTGCGCGTGGTGGACGCGCAGTCCGGGGCGGAACTGGCGCGCTTCGATCCCACCGACGCGAGTTCGGAGACCGCGTACGTGCTCGGTGAGCTGTACCGCCGCCAGGGGGCCTGGAAGTTCCGCGCGGTCGGTCAGGGCTATGCCTCCGGATTGGCGGGGCTGGCAACCGATTTCGGCATTACCGTCGACGACGCCCCGGCGCAGTCCGCACCCCCGCAGCCGTCGCACACCGCGCCCCCGCAGCCGTCGCACACCGCGCCGCCGCAGCCGAATTACGCTCCGCCGCAGGGCTACACCCCGCCCCCGCAGCAGCCGTTCGCGCCGCCGCAGGGCCAGCAGTATCAGACCCCGCCGGGCCAGTACGCGCCCCCGCCCGGGTACGCGCCGCCGCCCGGCCAGTACAACCAGGGCGGCTACCCGCCGCCGCCTCCGCCGGGATACCCGCCGCAGCAGGGCTACCAGCAGCCTCCGATGCCGCCGCAGCCCTATCAGCAGATCCCGAATCAGGTTCCGCCGCAGCCGTTCCAGCAGACTCCCCCGCCGGCCGCCAACCCGCCGGTCAATCTGGGCAAGATCTCGCTGACCAAGGAAGCCCCCTCGGTCTCGCTGACCAAGCAGGGCGCGACCGGCGGCATCATGCGCGTCAACCTGAACTGGTCGGTGCCCGGCGCCTCGCACGGCCTGTTCGGCCGCAAGCGCGGCGGCAATGGCGGCCTGGATCTGGACCTGTGCTGCTTCTGGGAACTCAGCGACGGCACCAAGGGCAGCATCAGCCCCCTGGATACCTTCGGCAATCTGCATCGCGCGCCGTTCATCGAGCTGGACCAGGACGACCGCACCGGCGCGAGCGCCGGGGGCGAGAACCTGTCCATCAACCTCGATCACACCGCCAAGTTCAAGCGCATCCTGGTCTTCGCCTCGCTCTACGAAGGCGCGCAGGACTTCCGCGGCGTGCACGCCACCGCCACGCTCTACCCGCGCAATTCGCCGCCCATCGAGATGGAAGTCAGCGGCTGCGTGGACGATTCGCGCGAGATGGTGCTGGCGCTCATCGAGAACATCAATGGTGAACTGGTGGTGCGGCGCGAGGGCGTCTTCGTGCGGCCGCCGGACGGGCACCGCTACTGGGGCAAGCTGGCCGTGGATCAGGCCTACCGCTGGGATCTGAAGTGGGGCACGTCGAAAGGCAAGTCCTAAGGGACGAGCGCGAGTGCGGCTGCCCGGGTCCGGTCCAGGTCTCCCTGCCACCCGAGCAGCCGCAGCATCGCGTCGGGGATCAGCCGCTCGGCGTACTCCGGCGCGGCCCCTTCGTCGGACCGGATATTGATCACCGATTCGACCAGCCGGAACGGCATCAGTTCCGCGCCCGGCACGGCATTGTTCCCCGCCTCGGCGATCACCGCAGCCGCCAGCGTCTCGTAGTGCCGGCGCAGCTCGTCGCGCTGCTCCCGGAATTTCGCGAAACGCTCGGTGCGCAGCTCCGGCAGCAGGTACAGCGCGCCCAGATTCCAGCGCGCGTCGCAGAGCTGGCTGACGTCGAACCAGGCGAGCGCGTACAGCCGTACCGCCGCGGGTTCCGCGAGCCCGGCCAGTCGCTCCGCCAATTCCAGTGGCGCGCCGACGGTTCCGCCGAGCAGCGCGTCGAGGATATCGTCCTTCGCCCCGAAGTGGTGGTACAGCGACGCCTGCCGGATGCCCACCGCGTCCGCGATCATCCGCGTCGAGGTGCTGCCGTAGCCCTTCTCGGTGAGCAGTTCGGCGGCGGCGTCGAGAATCTCGGCCCGCGGCGTCTGGCCCGCGCGGCGGCGGGGTTCGAGGCGGGGACGTCCGGGTCCGACTTGGGTCACGGGTTCATTCTGTCCTACCGCCCGCGGGGGCCTACCAACCGCGCTGGTCACAGGGATGTCAGGAATCCCGTGAGGTTTCTGTCACTCGATAGAAACTCCCGCAATGCAGAAGTTACGCCCGGCCACCAGACGGATACACGGGCGTCACCGCCCAGGCGATCGTGCCCGCAAAACTTTCAGTCGATAGATATTCATCCTCGCGAAAGATTCGCCATGGTTGCCTCTGCCCCCGACGTCACCGCCGATGGGAACGATCTGGCCCGCTTCGGCTATCAACCCGTCCTACACCGCAAACTGGGCCGCTTCGCCTCCTTCGCGGCCGGTTTCTCCTTCGTCTCCATCCTCACCACGATCTTCCAGTTCTTCGCGCTCGGTTACTCTTTCGGCGGCGCCGCCTTCTTCTGGACCTGGCCGCTGGTCTTCCTCGGCCAGCTGCTGGTGGCCTTGAACTTCGCGGAACTGGCTGCGCGGTATCCGATTTCGGGAGCCATCTACCAGTGGGCCCGCCGCCTCGGCGGGGAGGCGGTGGGCTGGTTCGCGGGCTGGATGATGATCATCGCGCAGATCGTCACCGCCGCGGCGGCCGCCATCGCGCTGCAGGTCGTGCTGCCGTCCATCTGGAGCGGGTTCCAGATCATCGGCACCGATACCGCGCTGACCTCGCGCGACGGGGCCTCCAACGCGGTGCTGCTCGGCAGCATCCTGCTGGTGTTCACCACCACCATCAATGTGATCGGCATCGACATCATGTCGAAGATCAACTCCATTGGCGTGACCATCGAGATCGTCGGCGTGGCCGCGGTGATCGCGCTGTTCTTCAGCGGCGCCGAGCGCGGGCCGGCCGTGGTGCTGCAGACCGATCAGGCCGTGCCCGGGGCGTATTGGGCGGCATTCCTGGTATCCGGGTTGATGGCGGCCTATGTGATGGTCGGATTCAATTCCGCCGGAGAGCTTTCCGAGGAGACCCGGAATCCGCGGCAGGTCGCGCCGCGCACCATTCTCAGCGCGCTGAGCGTCTCGGCGCTGGGCGGCGGGCTGATTCTGCTGGGCGCGCTCATGGCCGCGCCGAGCCTGTCCGACGGCGCGCTGGCCACCGAGGGCCTGGCCTACGTCATCAATGCCAAACTCGGCACCACGGCCGGGAAGGTCGTGCTCGCCTGTGTCGCGGTGGCGGTCACGGTGTGCACCCTGGCGATTCAGACGGCGGGGTCGCGGCTCATGTTCTCCATGGCCCGCGATGGCAAGCTGCCGTTCGGCAAGCAGCTGTCGGCGGTGCACCCGCGCTATGGCACGCCGGTGCTGCCGGCCGTGGTGATCGGCGTGGCCGGAATCGGGCTGCTCGCGGTCAACCTCGGCAATGCCGCCATCTTCGCCACGCTGGCCAGCGTCTGCATCGTGACGATCTACCTGGCCTACGCGCTGGTGACGACGCCGCTGCTGATCCGCCGGATCAAGGGCACCACCGGTTTCGCCGAGACCGATACCGACGGCACACCGCTGTTCAGCCTGGGCCGCTGGGGCATTCCGGTCAATATCGGGGCCGTGCTGTGGGGCTTCGCCATGGCGATCAACCTGGCCTGGCCGCGCACGGAGATCTACACACCCGCGGGCGGCGGCTGGTGGATGCTCTGGGCCGCACCGCTGTTCGTGCTGCTGACCGTGGTGATCGGCGCGCTGGTGTACCGCGCGGTGACCCCGGCCCGGGCAGACGCCGCCGCCGGTCCGGCCACCCAACCCGCCTGAAGGCCGTCATCCCGGACCGACTGAAGCACGCCGGAATGACCCGAGAGACCGAGAGACCGAGAGACACGGGAGTATCGATGACAAGCACAGCGGACACCACGAGTGCACGGGCACACGCGAGATCGCAGGCGGCCGCCGCGACGATCAGCGGGCCGGTGCTTCCGGAAGACATCAGCGCCGCGAGAGTCGGCTTCGCGCAGCGGATTCCGGCGGGTGGCTACGCCAATGTCGTGCTCGGCCGGGGCACTCGGGTCCGGCTGTCGGATCCGGACGGCGCGGCCTGCGCGCACCTGCTGCTCCTGCGGGCCGAATCTCCGTGGGAGCGGCTCAATGTGGCCGATACCGTGAAGGTGCCCTGGCAGGCCTACCTGGGCAAGGGCCACCCCCTGCTCTCCGATCAAGGCCGCATCCTCGCCACCGTCGTCGAGGATTCGTCCGCCCACCACGACACCCTCTGCGGCCCTTCGGATATTGCCCGTCGGCAACTGCGCATGGCCGGCGCCAAACAGGGCCTGGAACCCCGCGATATCGGCCCGACTGTCTCGTTCTTCCGCGGCGTGCGGGTAGAGCCGGACGGCGGTCTCACCGCGACCGGCAGCTCCGGCCCCGGCGGCACGGTCGACCTGCTCGTCCATCTCCCGGTCACCCTGCTCATCGCCAATGCCGAACACCCGCTCGACCCCACCCCCGTCACCGATCTGGACGTGGTGGCCTGGTCCGCCCCCGGCGACCTCGCCCTCGAGCACAACACCGATCCGGAATACCTGCGCGCGGTGCGGAACACCGAAACCGATTGGCACGCCCGCACTCTGGAGGCCCTCGCATGATCACCCGCACCGTCGTCCGCGACGAAACGGTCCCCGCCCGCGCGCCCTGGTCGGCCGTGGTGCACGCCGGTGAGCAGTTGGAGATCATCGACCTGCACGGCAATCAGGCGGTGGACTGCCTGCTCTACTCGGCCGCCGACCACACCGACCGCTACAGCGCCCAGACCACCATCACCGCCCAGCGCAATATCTTCCTCACCACCGGCAGCATCCTGCTCACCGACACCGGAACCCCCCTCATGACGGTCGTCGCCGACGAAGTCGGCAACCACGACACCGTCGCCGGCGCCTGCTCCCAGGAATCCAACACCCTCCGCTACGGCCACCACACCCGCCACCAGCACGCCTGCGTGGAGAACTTCCTGGCCGAAGGCATGAAATGGGGCCTGGGCAAACGCGACCTGGTCTCCAACATCAACTGGTTCATGAACGTCCCCGTGGAACCCGACGGCACCCTCGGCATAGTCGACGGCCTCTCCGCCCCCGGCAAGAAGATCGCCCTCCGCGCCGAAACCGACACCCTCGTCCTCATCTCCAACTGCCCCCAGATCAACAACCCCTGCAACGGCTTCGACCCCACCCCCATCCGCATGGTGGTCACCCGATGACAGCCGCACTGTCCCACGGCGCTCAGAGCACACCCACCGCCGGCGACACGGCGGCGCTGTCCGGGGCTGCGGCAGAGCCTTCAGCCGCGGCTCTGGACCAGAGCGCCGCCGAGTCGGCCCACGGCAGCAGCGATAGCGGCGCGCCCGGCGGCGGCGATGGCCCGGCGCAGAGAGATACGGCCGAAATCCCCTCGGTCGCTGCCGCTACCGCTGCTCCGGGCGGTAGGGGCGACGGCCGCGACAACGACCGGGGTGACGGTGCTGTCCTGGACGGCCGCGTCGATCTGCCGGGCATCGCATCGGAGCGCGCCGCACCGCCGGGCGCGGCAGTCGACTCGGCCACCGTCACGGTCCTGCGGCCGGGTGTGCAGACGACCGTGCAGGATTGGCCCGGGCGGGTGGGGTATTGGCATGTGGGGGTGCCGCCGTCGGGGCCGATGGATGATCTGTCGTTCCGGCTGGGGAATCGGGCGCTCGGGAATGCCGAGGGGGCGGCCGGCTTGGAGTGCACGCTGGGTGGGCCGTCGCTGCGGTTCGAGAGCGCGGCGTGGGTGTGTGTCACCGGTGCACCGGTGCCGGTGACGGTGAACGGGAAACCGGTGCGGCAGTGGCGGAGTGTGCTCGTGCCCGCGGGGGGCGTTCTCGATGTCGGCGCGGTGCGGGGGCCCGGGATGCGGTGCTACATCCTCATTGCCGGTGGGATCGATGTGCCCGAATATCTCGGCAGCCGTTCGACTTTCACGCTCGGCAAGTTCGGCGGCGGCAGCGGCCGGGCGTTGCGCGCGGATGATGTGCTGGCCCTGGGTGTACCGGGGAAGGTGACGGCGGGGATAACCGGAGACGACCAGCCGGTGCTGACCCGGCGGTGGGAGCTCGCCGTGACGGAGGGGCCGCATGGTGCGCCGGAGTTCTTCACGCGCGGTGATTTCGAGACCGTCATCGGCACGGATTACGAGGTGCATTTCAACTCCGATCGGACCGGTGTGCGGTTGATCGGGCCGCAGCCGCAGTGGGCGCGCGCGGACGGCGGTGAGGCCGGGCTGCATCCGTCGAATATCCATGACACGGCGTATTCCGTTGGGGCGCTGGATTTCACCGGGGATACGCCGATTCTGCTCGGGCCGGATGGGCCCAGTCTGGGCGGATTCGTGTGCCCGGTCACGGTGGTGGCGGCGGATCGCTGGAAGCTGGGGCAGCTGGCTCCCGGTGATTCGGTGCGATTCGTGCCGGTGCGGGCCGAGCGGGCGGCCTCGCTGCGGGCAGTGGGGGCCGCGCGCCGGGCGTCGTTCCCCATGGTGCTGTCCTCCGGCGGCGATGGGGACGACGGAGTGCTGGGCCGTCGCGACGGCGCGGATACCGCGGTCACCTATCGGCGGGCGGGCAATGACGGCGTGCTCATCGAGTACGGCGATATGACTTTGGATCTGGAGTTGCGGGCGCGCGTACACGCCCTGCACCAGGCGCTGTTGGAGCGCTCCGAGCCGGGTGTCACCGAACTCACGCCGGGTGTGCGCTCCTTGCAGGTGCGCACCGATCCGGATCGGCTTTCCACCGGAAAGCTGCTCGATCTGCTGGGTGAGGTGGAGTCGGAGCTGCCGTCGGCCGATGAACTGGTGGTGCCCAGTCGTACCGTGCGCATGCCGCTGTCCTGGGACGACCCGTCCACGCGCGAGGCGATCACCCGCTATATGCACGGCGTGCGCGCCGATGCCCCGTGGTGCCCGTGGAATATCGAGTTCATCCGGCGGATGAACGGATTGTCCTCGGTAGACGATGTTTTCGACATCCTGTTCGCCGCCGAGTACCTGGTGCTCGGGCTCGGCGATGTCTACCTGGGCGCACCGGTCGCCACCCCGACCGATCCGCGACATCGCCTGGTCACCACCAAGTACAACCCGGCGCGCACCTGGACCCCGGAGAACGCGGTCGGCATCGGCGGCGCGTACCTGTGCATCTACGGCATGGAGGGCCCCGGCGGCTACCAGTTCGTCGGCCGCACCACCCAGGTGTGGAACCATGCCTCCTCCGGGCTCGGCGAAGATCCCTGGCTGCTGCGCTATTTCGACCGGATCAGCTGGTACCCGGTGAGCACGGAAGAGCTCACGGATATGCGCGCCGACTTCGCCACCGGACGCGGTGAGCTCCAAGCCGAGGACGGCGAGTTCCGGCTCGCCGACTATCGCGGCTTCCTTGCCGAGAACGCCGATTCGATCGCCGAATTCCGGTCCCGGCAAGCCGTGTCGTTCGCGGCCGAGCGCGAATCATGGCGTGCGGCAGGCGAGTTCGCGGCGCGGGCGACGTGAGAGCCGACCATGAGGGCATCCGCCTCGCACCTGCCGGCCGCCGCCTGCGGGGCGGGACGGCGGCGGGACCGGCACGGTGGAACCGGCCCGCAACCACGTGCGGGCTCGGAGTGAGAGGCACCGTGACGCACCGCAGAGTAATGGGCAGGACGCAACGGCGGCGGCGCAACGGCGGCGACCTTGTCGGCCGTCACAGAACTTCAGGAGGGCTTCGATGACCGTGTGGATTCACCGACGCAGCGAGGACGAGGTGGCGGCGGAGATTGCGGCCGCGGCCGGGCCGCTCGCGGGATTGCGGCTGGCAGTCAAAGACAATGTGGACGTCGCGAGCGTGCCAACCACCGCGGGTTGTCCGGATTACGCGTACACGCCGGTGGACGATGCGGCCGCGGTCGCCGCATTGCGGGCAGCCGGTGCGGTGGTCGTCGGCAAGACGAACTTGGATCAGTTCGCGACCGGATTGGTCGGCACACGCTCTCCGTACGGCGTGGTCGACAACGCGCTGCGGCCCGGATTCGTTTCGGGCGGTTCGAGTTCCGGGTCCGCGGCGGCCGTGGCATTGGGCGAGGCCGATATCGCCATCGGCACCGATACCGCCGGGTCCGGTCGAGTTCCGGCGGCATTGCACGGCATTGTCGGGATCAAGCCGACGGTGGGTGTGGTGTCCACGGCGGGGGTGGTTCCGGCTTGTCGTTCCTATGATTGCGTGACCGTCTTCGCCGCCGATCTCGAGCTCGCGGGCCGCGCCATGGCGGTGCTGGCCGCGGGTGCGCCGGGGCGGCCGTGGCCTGTGGATACCCGGCTGGCCGCGCCGCCGCAGCCGGTAGTGGCGGTCTTCAGCGAGTTGCCGGATCTGGATACGGAGTGGCGCACTGCCTTCGATCGGACGGTCGCCGCGCTGCGGGATCGGGGCGCACGCATTGCCGAGGTCGATCCCGCGCCGTTCCTGGCGGCTGCCAAGCTGCTCTACGGCGGCGCTCTGGTTGCCGAGAGGTACTCCGCTGTAGGCGAATTCATCGATGCGCACGCCGATGCGGTCGATCCCACCGTGGGTGCGATCATCCGCGCCGCCAGGGATATTCCTGCCCACCAGCTGGTTACGGACCTGGCCGAGCTGGAACGGTTGCGCGCGCTCGCTCTCGCAAGTCTCGAGGGCGCGGATGTGCTGCTCACACCCACGGTGCCCGGCCACCCGACGATCGCCGAGGTGGCCGCCGACCCGATCGGGGTCAATTCCCGCCTGGGGACCTACACCAACTTCTGCAATCTGTTCGACCTGTGCGCGGTCGCGGTTCCCGCCGGGACGGTGGGCGAGGCCCGGTTCGGCGTCACCGTGCTGGCGCGCGCCTTCGAGGATGCCGTGGCTTTCGATGTGGCCGCTCTCATTGCCGGACAGCCGGATTCGCAAGAGTCGGCTTGGCCGCCGGAGGTCGCACCCGTGCAGGAGCTCATCGTCTTCGGGGCGCATCTGCGCGGGCAGCCGCTGGAGCATCAGCTGATCGAGCTCGGCGCCCGCTGGGCCGGTCCGGTGCGAACCTCGCCGCGGTACCGGCTCGGGGCGCTCGACACGATCCCGCCCAAGCCCGCCGTCACCCGCGTATCCGACGGCGAGACAGGCGTTTCCGTCGCCGGTGAACGCTGGCTCCTCTCCCCCGCCGCCCTCGGCCGTTTCCTCGCGGCGCTGCCCGCGCCCATGCAGCTGGGCGCGGTCGAACTCGAGGACGGCAGCTGGCGGACCGGTTTCAGCGCCGCGGGCGCGGCCGCCGAATCCGCCAAGGACATCAGCGAATACGGCGGCTGGCGGGCGGCGCTGGCGGCCGGGGCGGTGTGATTCAGCGCAGGGAGCGGAAGAACTCCCGCACATCGGCGACCAGCAGTTCCGGTTCCTCCATGGCCGCGAAGTGCCCACCGCGATCGGCATCGACCCAGTGCGTGATGGTGTTGGCGGTCTCGGCGTAGCGCCGGATGCCGATATCGTGCGCGAAGGCGATGACGCCGGTGGGCACCCCGGAATTCACGAGCTCCCGGCCCCAGGGACCGGACCCGCGTTGTGCGTAGCCCACGTACGCCGCCGAGCCGGCGGTGCCGGTCAGCCAGTAGAACATCACATTGGTCAGCAGCCGGTCCCGGTCGATGATCTTGTCCGGCAGCACGTTCCGCGGATAGGTCCATTCCCGGAACTTGTCCATGATCCAGGCCAGCTGCCCGACCGGCGAGTCCACCAGCCCGTAGGCCAGCGCCTGCGGGCGCGTGGACTGGATCGCGATGTAGCCGAACTCCTCGTGCATGAAGGCCTCGATGCGCCGGACGCGATCCTGTTCGACCTCGGTGAGCCGGGCGAACTCGTCCTCCGGCAGCGGCACGCGCGGAATGGGCGCGGGGCCCCCGTTGCAGTGCACGCCGATCACCCGATCCGGCGCGGTGCGGGCCACCTCCGGGCTCACCGACGCGCCGATGTCTCCGCCCTGGACGCCGTAGCGTTCGTAGCCCAGCCGGTTCATGAGCTCGGCCCAGGCCCGGCCGATCCGCTCCGTGGTCCAGCCGGAATCGCCGACCGGACTGGAGAATCCGAAGCCGGGCAGCGCGGGAATCACCAGGTGGAACGCGTCCGCGGGATCGCCGCCGTGCGCCCGGGGATCGGACAGCGGTCCGATGACATCCAGGAATTCGGCGACCGATCCGGGCCAGCCGTGGGTGAGCATGAGCGGTGTCGCGTGCTCCTCGGGCGAGCGCACGTGCAGGAAGTGGATGCGCTGTCCGTCGATCTCGGTCGTGAACTGCGGATAGCGATTCAATTCCGCTTCCGCTGCCCGCCAGTCGTATTCGTCGCGCCAGTAGTCCACCAGCTCGCGCAGCCAGTGCACCGGCACCCCGGTGTCCCAATCGTCGCCGGGCAGCGGCGCGGGCAGGCGCGCACCGTCGAGCCGCGAGCGGAGGTCATCGAGCTGCTGCTGGGGAATGTCGATTCGGAAGGGTGTGATTTCAGTGCTCATGACTTTCACGATAGGAAGCACCTAGGACAGGCTCTGCCCTAGCTTTCCGGCAGAATATTTCCCGTGTTGGAAACCTCGGCTCGACTTCTGAAGCTGCTGTCGCTGTTGCAGACCCCGCGCGACTGGTCCGGCGCCGACCTGGCCGAACGCCTCGACGTCGATATCCGCACCGTGCGCCGCGATATCGAGAAGCTGCGCAATCTGGGCTATCCGGTGCATGCCGTCGCGGGTGCGGCCGGTTATCGGCTCGGTGCGGGCGCGCAGCTGCCCCCGCTGCTGCTGGACGACGACGAGGCGATTGCCGTGGCCATGGGTCTGCGCACCGCCGCGGGCGGCACCATCGCGGGTATCGAGGAGAGTTCCCTGCGCGCCCTCGCCAAGCTCGAGCAGGTCCTGCCGTCCCGGCTGCGGCATCGGGTGTCGGCCCTGGAATCGGCCACGGTCGCCCTGCCCGCGGGCGGGCCGGTGGTCGATCCGGAAACCCTCACCGCCATCGCGGCGGCCATTCGCGACCGTCATCGGCTGCGGTTCGACTACCGCACGCACACAGGCGATTCCAGCCGCCGCACCGCCGAACCGCACAAGCTCGTGCACACCGGCCGCCGCTGGTATCTCATCGCCTGGGATGTGGATCGCGACGACTGGCGTACCTATCGCGTGGACCGGCTCACGCCGAAGATTCCGACCGGCCCGCGCTTCACCCCGCGCGAGGCCCCGGCCACGGACCTCGCATCCTTTGTGTCCCAGGCCATCTCGTCGGCCCCGTACCACTACCGCGCCCGCGTCACCCTGCATGCCTCGGCCGAGCGGGCCGCCGAACGCATCGCACCCACGGTGGGCGCCATCGAGGCCGTCGACGAGCACAGCTGCATCCTGCACACCGGCGCCAACTCGCTCGACGAAATCGCCTTCTATCTAGGCGTTTTCGGCTTCGACTTCCGAGTCGAGGAGCCGCCGGAGCTCGTCGAGCGCATCCGCGAGATCTCGGTCCGACTGGACCGCGCCACCCGCTGACTCAGTCCGAGGTGTGGGTGGCCTCGGGATTGGTGGTATCGCGAACCACGCGCAGCGCGGCAATGAGGTCGTCGAGCTGGGCGGGCGTGAACAGGCCGGTGAACCAGCGCTCCACACCCTCCAGATAGGCGGGCAGGATGCGGGCCACGCGGGTCGCGCCGGCTGCCGTCAGGACCGCGTACGAGCTGCGGCGATCGCGGGGATCGGGTTCGCGGCGGACGAAGCCGTTGCGTTCCAGGCGGTCGACCAGCCGGGTGACGCCGCTGGTGGAGAGGCTGGTCTGCACGGCCAGATCGGTCATGCGGAGTTTGCGGCCGGGCGAACGGCTCAGGCGCATAAGGGCATTCAGGTCGAGACCGGAGAGCCCATTGTCCTTCCACGTGGGTTCGAGGCGGGCCACCACGCCGTCGTGCGCCTCGAAGAGAATGCCGACCGCGGTGAGCCGGGGGTCGTCGAAGAGATGCTTGGGATCCACGCTGAGCAGCCTAAACCAATCGTTTGCACCGGGGATAGTTGACACGCGGAACAAATGGAGTATCTTTTTGTCATCGCAATATTCCGCATAGCAACTAAATGGAGGTCCCGATGACGACGCAGCAGCAGTGGGTGGCGGGTTTCCGTGCGCCGCTGGTGAATCCGGCCGAGGAGATCCGGCTGGCCGAGCCGCGCGGCTTCGGCGACGAGACGATTCGGCAGGTCGTGCGGGTGGCGGGCGGCGGATCCCGGCTGCGGGTGCGGTTGACGAATCGGTACTCGGCGGAGGAGCTGGTGCTCGGCGCGGTCCGCATCGCGGTGCGCGCGGCGGGGAGCGCGATTGTGCGCGAGACCGATACCCCGGTGCTGTTCGACGGCTCCGCGCAGGCCAAGGTCGCGGCATACGGCGATATCGTCAGCGATCCGGTCGAGCTGGCGGTGCCGGCGGGCGCGGAACTGGCGGTGAGCCTGTATCTGCCGGAGCGGACCGGTTTTCCGGCGTTCGCGCACATGCCGGTGGAGACCGGCTGGATCGTGGATGGCGATCGGACGGGCGACGCTGCCCTGCCCGACGCCGAGGAGACCACCTCGCGCTTCTTCCTGACCGGCATCGACGTCCTCGTCGACGGCGATGCTCCGGTACTGGTCGCCTTCGGTGACTCCTGGTTCGAGGGGGTCGGTTCCACGCACGGCGCGAACCGGCGGTCGGTGGATCGGCTCAATGCGCGGCTGGAGCACGGCTGGGCGGTGAATCAGGGCATCGGCGGCAACCGTTTGCTCACCGATCAGGTCGGCGAGCACGGGCTGTCGCGGTTCGAGCGGGATGTGCTGTCGGTGCCCGGCGTGCGGGCCGTGTGGGCCAACTTCGGGATCAATGACCTGATCCTGGGCGAGACCACCGCGACCGCCGCGGACATGATCGCCGGCTACACCGAGCTGGCACGCCGGGCGCATGATGCGGGCCTGCCGATCTACATCAATACCATCGGCCCGTTCGCGGGGGCCATCTACCCGGGATTGAATGTGGCCGAGGGCATTCCGGTCCGCCGCGAGCTCAATGCCTGGCTCCGCACCACCGATGTCTTCGACGCCGTCTTCGATGTCGCCGCCGCCGTCGAGGACCCGGACCGCCCGGACTTCATCCGCCCCGAATTCGACAGTGACGGCATGCATCTCGATGACGACGGTCATCGCGCCATTGCCGAGTCCGTGAATCTCGCCTTGGTCGCCGCGGCCCTGCACTGATCCGTCCCCCCGGGTTCAGGCCAGCCTGGGCCCGGCCCCCGCCGCCTGCTTCAGCCCGTTCGTCCACAGGTCGTTCGCCACATCCCGCCCGAGCCGCACCCCGCCGACGTTCTGCGAAAGGTCCATCCCACCCGTGGAATCGGCGGCGAAGGCGTCGAACGACCAGTGCACGCCGAGGAATACTCGGCTCCGGCCGTTCTCCTCCATCATCTGCCACAGCCCGCCCGGGAACTTCCGGCTGTGCCGGCTGCGCACCACGCCGTAGTTGTCGGACGTGCTCCCATTGAGTTCCTCGGACACGAAACCCATTCCGTCGGTGAGATTGTCGGGCCCGTCGGCATGCACGCCAT
Source organism: Nocardia sp. NPDC127526 (assembly GCF_042672265.1). Classification (NCBI taxonomy): domain Bacteria; kingdom Bacillati; phylum Actinomycetota; class Actinomycetes; order Mycobacteriales; family Nocardiaceae; genus Nocardia; species Nocardia sp. NPDC127526. Next base: position 169,552 of record NZ_JBHXVO010000007.1, read on the forward strand.
AGAAGCGCCGGACGATCTGCAAGGCCGCCGCGCCGAAGGTGGCATGCCCCGACGGATAGGCCGGAAAAGGCGGGGTGAAGTTGAAGGCGATCTCATTGCTACGCGGCGCCCCGTACGGCTGCCAGAACGGATCGCAATCCGGATCCAGCCCGTGCCCCGGACTCGCATCCGGCCCCATGGACGGATCGTATTCGCGTATCCCGAGAATCGGCCGCCACAGATTGTGCCGATACTTGTCGTCCCAGCACAGAATCCCCGCATCCGCGAGCGCCGCATTGACCAGCGCGAACAGCCGAGCATTCTGCTCGACGTCATTACCGCGAGCACCCGCGATCTCACGCACGATCCGGTTGTACAGCCGAGGCGGCGTCCCCAACTGCTTGGCCCCGTCATACGCCCAATAAACGCCGATCAGCGTCTCATCCGCAGTACGCCCGGCGACCCCGGAGGGCAGCCCCACAACAGGTTCCGGCGCGATCCCCTTACCCCGCACCTCCCGCAAGGCCGCCAAATACCGCGGATCATTCCCCTTGGGCGGCGGATCGAGGGTATACCTGCTGGTCACGGCAAAACATCGAGCCCGCGCCCCATAATGCGGCGCATAGTGCCCCTGCTTCGAATTGACCGGATCCGGCCGATGATTCGGCGCACCCACATCGGGCACATAATCGTGATCATCCAACCCCGGATCCCCCCTTCGCACCTTCAGCACCGCCGCCCCCACGGCCTGCCCGTGCGCCCCACCCCGCCCGGTTCCCGGCCCATGCAACCCGGCCTCCCGCAACGCTTTATCCAACCGCGCCGTCTGCGCCGGATACAACGCGGTCAACGTCGTATGCGCAGCCACAGCAATAGCGGCATCGAACGAGGCCCCATTGGCCGCCACCGGCGGATTCGTCAGCCAAGTCCCATGCGCCGCACCAATAATGCTGAAGTAGGCGTCATGCATGGCCAGATGCGTGATAGCGAGCGCCCGCGAACTCCCAACCGGCCCGCGCACCCCCCGCTCCACGGGTTTGATCTCGGTGTGCGCCATGCGATCCGACTCCAAGGCCACCGCATTCCAATACAGTATTTGATCCACAACCCCAGCCTGCGTGCCGAACCCGCTCCCGGCCCCAGTAGTCCACTACCCGAATCCGCCCGTGCACGCACATCCGGTGTGAGTAGCCGGGAATGGCAGTCGGGACATGACAGCATCCGTGGCCGCCGGTAGATATCGAACCTATGAAGCTGGTTGAGGAACGGGTACGGGGCTGGGTGTGGGGATGGTCGTTGTGCAGGGATACCGGGGAACCGGTGGCGGAGCCCGATGGATTTCGTATCGATGTGGGGAAACACGGGCATCGGGTTCGGTTCGTGCTGACCGGGACGGCGTCGGTGCGGCGGCGGGCGGAGTCGTTGACCGAGCCGGGGACGTGGCTCAAGGTATGTGGGCGCCGAGATGAGGTGCTGCCGCTATTGGACTCGGCGTGGCAGGTTGGCGAACCCGAGTATTTGATGAGCGTTCCGGTCACGGGCGGGGATGCTCGAATCCCCGCGCCCGCAGGGTATTCGAGTGAAGTCGTGGCCGAGCGCGGGTTTCATGAGGTCGTGGTTCGCCGGGAGGACGGCGCACACGCCGCGCGCGGTCTGGTCGCGGTGCACGGCGATACGGCGGTGATGGATCAGGTTGTGACCGAACCGGATCATCGGCGGCGCGGGCTGGGGCGGGTGGTGATGGACGAGCTTCGCACGGTCGCCGCGGCTCATGGCGCGACGACCGCGGTCTTGGTCAGCACCGTCGAAGGACGTCACCTGTACCGAACACTCGGGTGGCAGGTCGACTCGGAGATGGTTGCGGCACACCTGCCCGAACCAGCCACCGCCGCATAGGAATTGTGGTGATCGATGCCGGGGTTCGCTTCGGAACCCCGGCATCCGCACATTCGCCTAGGCGCTGGGCACGATTCTCACCCCGTCGCCGGCGGCGTCCGTCGGTTCGCCGGGGGCGGTGAACCAGTGGGTTACCTCGCCCTCGTCGAGGTCTGCTTCCACATCGCCGGTCGGGAGGACCGAGAGGGCTCCTGCCGTTGCGGCGACCAGGAATTCGTCGATGGCGGCGGGGCCGGTGGCGGCCGTGGTGAAGGTGGTCGACTCGTAGTCCACGTCGTTGTCCGTGCGCAGAGTGGTCGCGCGGTCCAGGGCCTCGGTCTGGGTGAGGGTGGCCCAGGTGCCGTCGGAGGTCCGGTAGACGAAGGCCGGGTCGGCCTCGGTCAGGGGGCGGACGCGGTCGGTGTAGGTGACCGGGTGGGCGGGGCGGGTGGACAGGTCGGCTTGGACCTTCGGGTCGGAGGGGACCAGCCAGCGGACGGAGCTGGCGGCCGGTTCCTGGGCGATGCCGAAGCCGGCGCCGGCGGCGAGGATGTCGCCGAAGGACATGCCTTCGGCGAACAGGGCTGCGGCGCCTGCCTTTTGGATGGCCCAGACGGCCACTACCGCATCGGCGGAGCGCGGGAGGGCCACGGCGACGATGTCGCCGGGGCCCGCGCCGCGGTCGATGAGGAGGCGGGCCAGCTGGGAGGAGCGGCGGTCCAGGACGTGGTAGGCCAGCTCCTGGCCGTCGTCGAGCAGGGCGGGGGCCTGCGGATCCTCTTCGACGACCTCGGCCAGCACGTTGGCTACCGTGCGGGCGCCGACGCGGGCGGGTTCCACGGTCGAATCAGCCGGGGTGACAGCGGATTCGGCGAGGATGCGGGCGCGCTCGGTGGCGTCGAGGATATCGATGTCACCGACCAGGCTCGACGGTTCGCCGAGCAGGGCGTCCAGGACCCGGTCGAGGCGGGCGGCCAGGGTTTCCACCTCTTCCGCGGTGAAGCGGGAGTCGAGGTAGCGCATGGAGACCTCGATGGTCTCCGAGGCCATGACCACCAGCGTCATCGGGTAGTGGGTGTCGTCGTTGATGCCGACGCCGCTCACCGACATGCCGTCGATGGAGCTGGCGGCCGCGATGGCGTCCTTGTCGACCGGGTAGGACTCGAACACCACGAGGGTGTCGAATTCCGAACCGGCGCCGACCAGTTGCTGGATCTCGGTGAGGCCGATGTAGTGGTGATCCAGCAGATCGGCCTGTTCACGCTGAACGCGCTCCAGCAAACCCTCGATGGTGAGGCGGTCGTCGACGCGAATGCGCACCGGCACCGTATTGATGAACAGGCCCACCATGGACTCCACGCCCGGCAGGTCGGCGGGGCGGCCGGAGACCGTCGCACCGAAGACCACGTCGCCGCGGCCGGTGAGGCGGCCCACCAGGATGGCCCACGCCGTCTGCATCAGCGTGTTGACCGTGATGCCGAGTTCGGCGGCGCGCTTGGTCAGCTGGCGGGTGCGTTCGGCGTCGATCTCCAGGGCGTGGCGGCCCACCTCGTACTGCTCGTCCTTGCGGGCGGCGGGCGCGAGCTGGGTGGGCTCGGAAACGCCGGAGAGCGAACGAGTCCAGGCCTTCAGCGATTCCGCCCGGTCCCGCCCGGCCAGCCAGGCCAGGTAGTTGCGGTAGGAGGCGACGCGCGGCAGCGCCGAGACATCGCCGCGCACCGCGTACAGCACCAGCAGATCGCGCATGAGCAGCGGCATGGACCAGCCGTCCACCAGGATGTGGTGGGTGGTGATGACCAGGTGCCACTGTTCGTCGTCGATCTTGAACAGGTTGAACCGCATGAGCGGCGCGGTGGCCAGGTCGAAGTGATCGGCCCGGTCCTCGGCAATGAGCTCCCGCATGCGCGGATTGCGGTCCGCCGCGGGGAGATCGGTGAGGTCCACCAATCGGAACGGCGCTTCCACCTTGTCCAGCACGATCTGGTGCGCCTGCCCGCTGGAATCGGTGACGAAGGCGGTCCGCAGCGACGGATACCGGTCCACGATGGCCTGCCCGGCTGCGCGCAGCCGCTCCACGTCCACCTGTCCGCCCAGGTCCAGCACGGCCTGAATGGTGTAGACGTCCACGGTGTGCTGGGTGAGCATCGCGTGGAAGAGCAGACCGGACTGCAGCGGCGACAGCGGCCACACCTCGGTCATGGCCGGGTAGGACCGCTCCCACCCATCCAGATCCGGCTGAGTCACCTTGACCAGCGCCATATCCGACGGCGTGAAGCCGCCGGCGTCGGAGCGCCGGGCGTGGCGGGCCAGCGCGGTCAGCGCCTCCACGTACAGGTCGGCGAAGCGCTGCACCTGTTCCCGGTCCAGCAGGCCGGCCGGGTAGGCGAAGGCCGCGCCCAGCTGCGGGCCGTCCGCGCCGTCGGTGGCGATGGCATTGATGTCGATGACGGCGTTCGCGGGCATGTCCGCGTCCATCTCGGCATCCAGGCGGCCCAGGTCGTCCGCAGGGGTCCAGCCGATTTCGGCCAGGTCCTCGGGCACTTCGCCGGCGGAGACGCGGCCCAGATAGTTGAAGCTGATCTGGCCGGCGTCGCGCAGCTGCGCGCCCGTCTCCGGGTTCAGGTAGCGCAGCATGCCGTAGCCGAGACCCTTGTCGGGCACCGCCAGCAGCTGCTCCTTGACCGACTTGACGATGTCGCCCAGCGTCTTTCCGCCGTCGAAGGCATCGGCCAGATCGGCGCCGTGCAGGTCAAGGCGCACCGGGAAGGCCGCGGTGAACCAGCCCACGGTGCGCGAGAGATCCGCACCCGGGACGACGTCCTCTTCACGACCGTGACCCTCGAGCTTGAACAGCGCCGCGCTGCCGGTGGTCTCGCCGCGCCAGCGTGCGACGGCCAGGGCCAGCGCCGCCAGCAGACCGTCATTGACGCCGCCGCGGTACAGCCCCGGAATCGAGGTGAGCACGGCATCGGTCACATCGGCCGGCACCGTGACCTCGACCCGCTCCACGGTGGCGAAGGTGTCGACGGCCGGATCGAAGGCCCGGGAGCCGAGCAGCGGATCCGGGGTCTCCACGACCTTCTTCCAGAACGGCAGCTCCGCAACGCGTTCCGGCGCGCGGGCCTCCTCGACGAGGGCGTGCGCCCAGCGCCGCATGGAGGTGCCGTTCTCGGGCAGGGCCACCGGCTGCCCGAAGGCCAGCTGCGACCAGGCCAGGCCCAGGTCCGGAATGAGGATGCGCCAGGAGACGCCGTCCACGACCATGTGGTGGCCGACGATGAGCAGCACGTCGCGGCGCGTTCCATCGAAGGCGAACCACACGAACTGCACCATGGCGGCATTCGCCGGATCGAGACGTCCCAGGGCGGCGTCGAATTCGACGGTGCCCAGACGCGCCAGCTCCTCGTCGGAGATGTCGGCGGGCAGGTCGACCCGATGCACCAGGGCGTCCACATCCACGGCCCCGCGCGCGAGCGCCTCGAATTCGAAGCCCTCGGATGCGTTGCCGCGCAGTCGGGTTCGCAGCACATCGTGGTGGTCGAAGACCGCCGCAATGGCGCCGACCAGCGCGTCCCGGTCGATGTTCTCCGGCAGGCGCAGCGCCATGGTCTGCGAGAAGCGATCGTAGGACGAGCCGCTCGACAGGATGGCGTGCATGATCGGCGTCAGCGGAATGTCGCCGACACCACCACCCGGCAGCTCTTCCAGCTGCTGCACCTGGGTTTCGCCGCCGAGCGCGGCCACCTCGGCCAGCCCCGCGACGGTCCGCCGCTCGAACACATCGCGCGGGGTGAACACGATGCCGCGCGCCTTGGCCCGCGATACCAGCTGAATCGACAGGATGGAGTCGCCGCCGAGCGCGAAGAACGAATCGTCCGCACCGACCTGCTCCAGCCCCAGCACATCGGCGAAGACCTCGGCGAGGGTCGCCTCCAGCTCGGTGACCGGCTCCCGGAAATCGCGAGCGGTGAACACCGGTTCGGGCAGCGCCCGGCGATCCAGCTTGCCGACCGGGGTCAGCGGAATGGCGTCGAGGACCGTAATGGCCGTCGGCACCATGTATTCCGGCAGGCGGCCCGCGACATGCTCTGTCAGAGCGGCGATATCGATGGAGCGGCCCGCGACCGGCAGCACGTACGCGGCCAGGATGGTCGCGCCCGCCTCGGTCTTGTGGCCCACGGTGACCGCGAAGTCGACCGTCTCGAACGACGCCAGCGCGGCGTCGATCTCGCCGAGTTCGATGCGGAAGCCGCGCACCTTCACCTGGAAGTCGTTGCGGCCCACATACTCCACCTCACCGGCGGGAGTCCAGCGAACCACGTCACCGGTGCGATACATGCGCTCACCCGCCGCGAACGGATTCGCGACGAACCGATCCGCGGTCAGACCCGGCCGGTCATGGTAGCCGCGCGCCAGCTGAATACCCGACAGGTACAGCTCACCCGCCACGCCGACCGGAACCGGCCGCAGGCGCGCGTCCAGGATCAGCGACTGCATACCGCGCACCGGTGCGCCGATGGTGACCAGATCGCCCGGCAGCAGCGCATCGCTGATGTTGGTCATGATCGTGGTCTCGGTCGGGCCGTAACCATTGTGGAAGGCGCGAACAGTGCCGTCCGCCAACGGAATCGCCCACTTGGCGACCAGATCGGCGGGCACCGCCTCGCCACCGGCGACCAGCACCCGCAGGCTGTCGAGGCCCTTGGCGTCGAAGGTGGCCAGCGCCGCCGGGGTGATGAAGGCGTGCGTGGCCCGCTCGCGCTTGATCAGATCCGACAGCTCGTCGCCGCCGTAGACGCCCGGCGGGACGACCACCAGGGTGCCACCGGAGCCGATGGCCAGCAGGTACTCCAGCACCGACGCGTCGAACGACGGCGAGGCGAAGTGCAGTGCGCGCGAGGCGGAGTCGAGGCCGTAGCGCTCGACCTGCTCGGCACTGAAGTTGGCCAGGCCGGAGTGGGTGACCACGACGCCCTTGGGCATGCCGGTGGTGCCGGAGGTGTAGATCACGTACGCGACGTGCTCGGGCCGGATCGGCGCCCAGCGCTCCGCATCGGTGACCGGTGCGGCCGAATGCGATTCGACCTCGGCGATGACCATCGGATCGTCCAGGGAGATCCACCCGGCCAGGCTCTTGACCGGCGGCAGGCCCTCGAGTTCGGCCTCGACGGTCAGGCCGAGCACCGCGCCGGAGTCATTGACCATGTGCGCGATGCGATCCGCCGGGTAGGACGGATCGACCGGCACGAAGGCCGCACCGGACTTGGCCACGGCCCAGACCGCGAGCACGGACTCGAAGGAGCGCTTGATGGCGACGGCGACACGGGTTTCCGGTCCGGCGCCACGCTCGATGAGCATGCGCGCCAGACGCGAGGATGCCGCGTCGAGTTCGGCATAGCCGAGCGCCTGCCCGTCGAAGGCCACGGCCTCGCCCACCGGGTTGGCGGCGACGGCCTCGGCCATGAGCTCGGGCAGCACCCGCGGCGCGACGGCCGGACCGCCGGTGCGGGCGGTCAGATCGGTGCGCTCGCCGGCCGCCAGGATCTCCAGATCGCCGACGGCCGTGCGCGGCTGCGCCACGATCTCGCCCAGCAGGCGGGTAAACCGCTGCGCGAACACCTGAATGGTGTCCTCGTCGAACAGGTCACGGGCGTAACCGAATTCGGCGTGCATACCGGCGTCGGACTCGGCCTCGGCCTCCTGCACGGTCAGCATCAGGTCGAACTTGGCCGTCTCGACGTCGAAGTCGACGGCCGCGACCTTCAGGCCGGGCAGTTCGAAGCTGCTGTCGGGCAGGTTCTGGAACGACAGCGCCACCTGGAACAGCGGATGGCGAGCCGTGGACCGCTCCGGGTTGAGCACCTCGACGAGGCGCTCGAACGGAATGTCCGCGTGCGCGAACGCCCGCAGATCGCTGTCCTTGTTCGCGGCCAGCAGCTCCCGGAAGGAGGCGCCGCCCTCGACCTTGGTGCGCAGCGTCAGCGTGTTCACGAACATGCCGATCAGGCCGTCGAGTTCGGCCTCACCGCGACCCGCGATCGGCGTGCCGATGGCGATGTCGTCGGTGCCGGACAGGCGCGCCAGGAAGACCGACAGCGCGGTGTGCACGACCATGAACAGCGTCGCGCCCTCCTCGCGGGCGATCCGCTTCAGGCCGCGGTGCAGCTGCTGATCGATCGGGAACAGCACCCGGCCGCCGCGGAAGGACTGCACCGCGGGACGCGGGCGATCCGAGGGCAGGTTCAGCTCGTCGGGCAGGTCCGCGAGGGCCTGCTGCCAGAACTGCGCCTGCGCCGAGATCAGGCTCTGCGGATCCTCTTCCGAGCCGAGCGCCGCGCGCTGCCAGATGGCGTAGTCGGCGTACTGCACCGGCAGCGGTTCCCAGGCGGGCGCCGAGCCGTGGGCACGGGACGCGTACGCGATCATGACGTCGCGGGTGAGCGGGCCCATGGACCAGCCGTCCGCGCTGATGTGGTGGGCGACGAATACCAGGACGTATTCGGCGTTTTCGGCGTCCTCCACCCCAGCGCTTTGCGCGTCTTCGACACGGAACAGCGTGGCGCGCAGGGGCACCTCGCCGGTCACGTCGAAGCCCGTGGTGACCAGGGCCGCCACGCGGTCGCGCAGTTCGGCCGCGGCCACCGGGACCGGCGTCAGATCCGGAACCGCCTGGGCGGCGGCCAGAATCACCTGCACGGCCGCGCCGTCGCGCTGCGGGTACACGGTGCGCAGGGTCTCGTGCCGGTCGACCACGTCGTAGACGGCCTGCTGCAACGCGTCCACGTCGAGTTCGCCGGTGAGGCGCACCGCGACGGGCACGTTGTAGGCCGCCGAGGCGGTGTCGAACTGGTTGAGGAACCACATGCGCTGCTGCGCCAGCGACAGCGGCAGGTTCTCCGGCCGCTCCTGCGCGGTAATGGCCCGGCGGCCACCGGTTCCCGCATCGGGAGCCAGGGTCGCGGCGAGACCGGCGACCGTGGAGACCTCGAACAGGGCGCGCACCGGCACCCGGGTGTCCAGCGCCGCGCCGAGGCGCGCCGCCACCTGGGTGGCCAGCAGCGAGTTGCCGCCGAGGGAGAAGAAGTCGTCGTCCGCGCCGACGCGTTCCACGCCGAGCACCTCGGCGAAGACCCCGGCGATGGCGATCTCGACTTCGCCCGTGGGAGCGCGGAATTCGCGGGCGGCGAAGACCGGCTCGGGCAGCGCCTTGCGATCGAGCTTGCCGCTGGTGTTGAGCGGGAAGGCGTCGAGCGCGACGATCACGGCCGGGACCATGTAGGTCGGCAGCGTCTCGCCGACGGCCTCGAGCAGCGACTCCTGATCGATCGAGTACCCCGGCGCGGGCACCGCGTAGGCGACCAGCTGATCGCCGAGCGAGGTGGGCAGCACCAGCGCCACGGCCTGGCTGACCGCGGGCTGCGCCAGCAGCGCGGTCTCGATCTCGCCGAGCTCGATGCGCTGACCGCGGAACTTCACCTGGAAGTCGGTGCGGCCGATGTACTCCAGCCGCTGCGGGCGACCCTCGCTCGCGCTCCGCCAGACCACGAGGTCGCCGGTGCGGTACATGCGCGCACCCGGCTCGAACGGGTTGGCCACGAAGCGATCCGAGGTGAGGTCCGGGCGGCGCACGTAGCCGCGCGCCAGCTGGTCACCGGCCAGGTACAGCTCGCCCGGCACCCCGGCCGGGACCGGCCGCAGGCGCGAATCCAGCACGTACACGGTGCTGTTCCACTGCGGCACGCCGATCGGCGTGGTCCGGGTGTCGGAACCGTCGGCCTGCCAGTAGGTGATGGACACCGTGGCCTCGGTGGGGCCGTACAGGTTGTGCACCTTGATGCCGTCGCCGAGCGCCAGCACCTGGGTGACGGTCTCCGGCGGCAGCGCCTCACCGATGACGAACACGTCGCGCAGGGTCGGCAGCGCGCCCGGCGTGGTGTGGGTCGCGAACACGGTGAGCATGGACGGCACGAAGTCGGTGACCGTCACGCCCTGCGCCGCAATGGTTTCCGCGATGTAGTCGGCGTCGCGGTGACCGTCGTGGGTGGCCACGACCAAGGTCGAGCCCGCCCGCAGCGGCATGAAGTAGCCCCACAGCGACACGTCGAAGGTGGTGGCCGTCTTCTGGAAGTAGACGTCCTCCGGACCCATCGGGTACTCGGCGAGCATCCACTCCGTCTGGTTGTGGATGGCGCCGTGGGTGATCGCCACACCCTTGGGCTTACCGGTGGAGCCCGAGGTGAAGATGGCGTACGCCGGGTTGTCCGCGCGCAGCGGGCGCAGCAGCTCGGCGGCCGTCACCGGCTCACCCGAGAACTCTTCCAGCGCAACGGTATCCAGGTGCAGCAGGTCGATGCCCGCGGGCACCTCGACCGCATCCGCCGTGGTGGTGAGCACGCATGCGGGCTGCGCGGTGTCGAGGATGTGGGCAATGCGCTCGGCCGGGTGATCCGGATCCAGCGGCACCCACGCGCCGCCGGCGGTGACGATGGCGTACATGCCGACCACCAGGTCCAGCGACCGGCGAATGGCCAAGCCCACCAGCGATTCCGCGCCGACGCCCTGCGAGATGAGCAGGCGCGCGAGCTTGTTCACCCGCTCGTCGAACTCGGCGTAGGTCAGCGACGCGCCCTCGTAGACGACGGCGGTCTTGTCGGGGTACTGCGCGACCGCGCGACGGTAGCCGTCGAGCAGGAGCTCCGGAGCGATCTCGTGGCGAGAGTCGTTCCAGTCCACCAGCATTCGCGAGGTCTCGGCCGCGTCGAGCAGGTCGATCTCGCCGACCGGCCGCTGCGGCTGCGCGGCCACGGCGGTGAGCACGCGCAGCAGGCGCTGCGCGAACACGGCGACGGTCGACTCGTCGAACAGATCGGTCGCGTAGACGAAGTTGCCGATGATGCCCGCGGGCGCACCGTTCTCGTCGTACTGGTCGCCCACGATCAGGTTCAGGTCGAACTGCGCCGTGGTGACCTCGTCATCCACGCCCGAGACGGTCAGGCCCGGCAGTTCCAGGCTGGTGCGGCCCAGGTTCTGGAAGGCCAGGCCCACCTGGAACAGCGGGTGCCGCGCGGTGGAACGCACCGGGTTGAGCACCTCGACCAGGCGCTCGAACGGCACATCGGCATTGGCGAAGGCCTGGATGTCGGTCTCGCGCTGGCGCGCCAGCAGTTCGGTGAACGCCTCGCCGACATCCACCCGGCTGCGGAACACCAGGGTGTTCACGAACATGCCGATGAGGTCGTCGAGCACGGCCTCGCCACGGCCGGCCATCGGCGTGCCGATGGCGATGTCGTCGGTGCTGGACAGGCGGGCCAGCAGCACCGCGAGCGCGGTGTGCACGACCATGAACAGCGTCGCGCCCTCGGCGCGCGCCAGTTCCACGAGCTGACGGTGCAGCTCGGCGTCGATGCGCACCTCGACCTTCCCGCCGCGGAAGGACGGCACCGCCGGACGCGGGCGATCCGCGGGCAGATCCAGCTGATCGGGCAGATCGGCCAGGGCCTGCTTCCAGTAGGCGACCTGCTTGGCGGCGAGCGATTCGGAATCGTCCTCGCTGCCGAGGATTTCGCGCTGCCAGATGGCGTAGTCCGCGTACTGCACCGCGAGCGGCGACCACGCGGGCTCCAGTCCCATGGACCGGGCCGCGTACGCGGTCATTATGTCGCGGGTCAGCGGGGCCACCGAGGAACCGTCACCGGAGATGTGGTGGGTCACCAGCGCCAGCACGTATTCGGCGGCCGGAGCGGTCATGGCGGTCGGATCGATGGCCGCGAAGGTGGCCGTGGCGTACGGATCGGCCGCCGCGAAGGTGTAGGCCGCGGCGTGCGCGTCCAGTTCGCTGTGGTCGTCCGCCGCCTGCTGCGCGAACGCGCCCGGGGCCCCTTCGATGCGGAACAGCGCGACCTTCAGCGGCACCTCGGTGGTCACGTCGAAGGCGGTGGAAGTCAGCTCCAGCACCGCCGCCGCGACCTCGTCGACGCCGACGGTGTGCACCGGCAGCTCCGGCATGGCCTGCGCCGGCGGCAGGATGACCTGCACCGGCCCGGTCTCGGTCTGCGGGTAGATGGTCCGCAGGATCTCGTGGCGGGCAACCACATCCGCGACGGCGGCGCGCAGCGCGTCCACATCGAGGTGGCCGGACAGCCGCACCGCGACGGGCACGTTGTAGGCGGCCGATTCGGTGTCGAAGCGGTTGAGGAACCACATGCGCTGCTGCGCCAGCGACAGCGGAATGTTCTCCGGTCGCGGCGCGGCGGTGAGCGCCTTGCGGCCACCGGCCCCGGCATCCAGTTCCACGCGCGCGGCCAGCGCGGCCACGGTGGAGACCTCGAACATCAGGCGCACCGGCACCCGGGTGTTGAGCGCCTCGCCGAGGCGGGCCGCCACCTGGGTGGCGAGCAGCGAGTTGCCGCCCCAGGCGAAGAAGTCGTCGTCCAGGCCGATGCGACCGGCCTCGACGCGCAGCACATCGGCGAACACGCCGGCCACGATCTGCTCGATCGGGGTGACGGGCGCCCGGAAGACCGCCTTCTCGAAGACGGGCTCCGGCAGCGCCTTGCGGTCGAGCTTGCCATTGGCGTTCAGCGGCAGCGCATCCAGCTGCATGAAGACCGACGGGACCATGTAGGACGGCAGTTCCGCGGCCAGTGCGGCCTGCAGCGCCTGCTTGTCCAGTTCGCCGTCGACGCCGACGACGTAGGCCACCAAGCGGTCGCCCAGTGCCGGATCATTGTGCGCGACAACCGCGGCGGAGACGACGGCGTCCCGGCGCAGCAGCGCCGATTCGATATCGCCGAGCTCGATGCGGAAGCCGCGGATCTTCACCTGGAAGTCGGTGCGGCCGCGGTACTCCAGCTCACCGGCGGCATTCCACGCCACCAGGTCACCGGTCCGGTACATACGAGAACCGTTGCTGTCGAACGGATTCGCGACGAAACGATCCGAAGTCAGGTCCGCACGCCCGAAGTAACCACGCGCCAGCTGCGCACCGGCCAGGTACAGCTCACCGGAAACACCGACCGGCACCGGCCGCAGGCGGGCGTCGAGGACGTAGACCTGGCTGTTCCACTCCGGCGCACCGATGGACACCGACACGGCGTCGGCTTCGGTGACCCGGTGGTTGGTGATCGAGACCGCGGCCTCGGTCGGGCCATACAGGTTGAACAGCTCGGTACGCGGGCTCTCTCGCAACACCCGCTGCGCCAGCGGACCGGGCAGCGCCTCACCGATGGCGAGGATGCGCCACAGCGAATCCGGCAACCCGTCGGTGAGCAACGCATCGAGCATGGACGGCACCACATGCAGCGTGGTCACCCACTCCCGCGCGATCAGCTCGTTCAGGTACGCCGGATCCTTGTGCCCATCCGGCGTCGCGATAACCAAGCGACCACCACACGCGACAGCCGACCAGAACTCCCACACCGACAAGTCGAACGTGGCGGCCGTCTTCAACAACACCGCATCGGCCGGATCGAGACCGAATTCGGTCATCTTCCACAGCAACTGATTCACCACGGCACCGTGCGGCACCGCGACACCCTTCGGGCGACCGGTCGAACCGGAGGTGAAGATGACGTACGCGGTGTTGGCTGCGGTCAGCTCCCGCACTCGCTCGTCGGCGGTGACGGGCGTATCCGCATGCGCGGACAGATCCAGTTCGTCGATGCGCAGCACCGTGGCGAGGTCGGAATCGAATCCGTCCCGCGCGGTGGTGAGCACGCACGCCGGAGCAGCGGTCTCCAGGATGTAGCCGGTCCGCTCGGCAGGCTGATCCGGATCGATCGGCACATACGCCGCACCCGCCTTGGCCACCGCGTACATGGCGACGACCAGGTCGGTGGAGCGCCGGATGGCCAGCGCCACACGATCTTCCGCACCGATACCCCGCGCGATCAGCTCGCGCGCCAGCTGGTTCACCCGAGCGTCGAGCTCCCGGTAGGTCAGCGACTCCGGCTCGCCGTCGGCCCGATCGGCCACGATGGCGACCGACTTCGGATCGGCGGCGACGGAGGCGTCCAGCAGCGACACCAGCGTGGCCTGCGATCCGCCGTCGACGACCGAGTCGATGTCCTGCGCGGTGTTGTTCCACCGTCGCAGGATTCGCTCGTTCTCGTCCGCGTCGAGCAGATCGATCTCGCCGACCGTAATGCCCGGCTGCGCCAGGATGGCGTCCAGCACCCGCACGAACCGGTCCGCGAAGGCGCGCACCGTGGCTTCGTCGAACAGGTCGGTGGCGTAACCGAATTCGGTGAGGATCTCGGCCGGGGTGCCGTCCTCGGCGTACCGGTCGTAGAGCGTCACGTGCAGATCGGTCTTGGCCAGCTGCGATTCGAACTGCACCGCGGCCACGTGCAGGCCCGGCAGTTCGAAGGCGGTCTCGGCCAGGTTCTGGAAGGACAGGCCGACCTGGAACAGCGGATTGCGCGCGGTGGAGCGGACCGGGTTGAGCACCTCGACCAGGCGCTCGAAGGGCACCTCGGCATTGGCGAAGGCTTCCAGGTCGCGTTCGCGCACCTCGGCGAGCATGTCGGCGAAGGTCTGGCTCGCGTCCACCTTGGTGCGGAACACCAGGGTGTTGACGAACATGCCGATGAGATCGTCGAGTTCGCGTTCGCCGCGGCCCGCGATCGGGGTGCCGACCGCGATGTCGTCGGTGCCGGACAGGCGCGCCAGCAGCACCGCGAGCGCGGCGTGCACGACCATGAACAGCGACGCGTTATTGGCGCGCGCCAGCTCGTGCAGCTTGGCGTGGCGGTCGGCGTCGATATCGAAGCGCAGCGCCTTGCCGTGGAAGGACTGCGCCGGCGGGCGCGGCCGATCGGTGGGCAGCTCCAGCTGATCCGGCAGTTCCGCCAGGGCCCGCTTCCAGTAGGAGACCTGCTGGGCGGCAAGCGATTCCGGATCGCTCTCGTCGCCGAGCACCGCGCGCTGCCACAGCGCGTAGTCGGCGTACTGCACCGCCGGCGGGGCCCACAGCGGGGCCTCGCCGGTGACGCGGGCCGCGTAGGCGACCATGATGTCGCGCGCCATCGGGCCCATGGAGGAGCCGTCGGCGGAGACGTGGTGGATGGTGAAGGCCAGCACGTGCTCTTCGGTGGCGGCATCGCTGATGCGGAACAGCTTGACCGCCAGCGGCACCTCGATGGTGACATCGAAGGTGGTCATGGCGAATTCGATGACCTTGCCGAGCAGATCGCCCTCGGTCACCGCCTCGGGGACCAGCAGCAGATCGGTCTGCGATTCGGGCAGGATCACCTGGTGCGGCCCGTCGGCGGTGCGCGGGTACACCGTGCGCAGCACCTCGTGGCGGCTGATCACATCGCCGATGGCTTGCTCGAGCGCGTTCAGGTCGAGCGCGCCGGTGAGCCGGACCGCCAGCGGAATGTTGTCCACCGCGGAAGTGCTGGTGTCGAACTGGTTGAGGAACCAGTAGCGCTGCTGCGCCGGGGACAGCGGCAGCAGGTCCGGGCGCTCGCCGGCGACCAGGCGCGGGCGGGTGCGGCCGGAGCCGGCATTGCGCTCCACGCGGGCGGCCAGGGCCGCGACGCTGGAGGCTTCGAACAGATCGCGCACCGCCAGGTGGGTGTCCAGGGCCGCGCCGAGGCGAGCGGTGACCTGGGTGGCGATGAGCGAGTTGCCGCCGAGCTCGAAGAAGTCGTCGTCCAGGCCGACCCGGCCGACGCCGAGGACGTCGGAGAAGGTATTGGCGACGATCTCCTCGATGGGGGTCGACGGGGCGCGGAACACCTTGGCCTCGAACACCGGGGCGGGCAGCGCCTTGCGGTCCAGCTTGCCGGAGGCATTGAGCGGGAAGGACTCCAGCAGCACGAAGGCGGCCGGGACCATGTAGCTGGGCAGCGCGTCGTGCAGTTCGGTGCGCACGGCGTCCAGGTCCACGGTGTGACCCGCGGCCGGGATGAGGTAGCCGACCAGCTGATCGCCGAGGCGATCGTCGGAGCGGACCACGACCACCGACTGGGCAATGGCGTCCAGGGCGGTGAGGGCGGCCTCGATCTCGCCGAGCTCGATGCGCAGACCGCGCAGCTTGACCTGGAAGTCGGTGCGGCCCAGGTATTCCAGCTCGCCCGCGCCGGTCCACTTCACCAGATCGCCGGTGCGGTACATGCGCTGTCCGGCGGTGAAGGGGTTGGCCACGAAGCGATCCGCGGTCAGTTCCGGACGCGCGACATAGCCGCGCGCCAGCTGGACGCCCGCCAGGTACAGCTCGCCCGGGACCCCGGCCGGGACCGGGTTCAGGCGCGAATCCAGCACGTACACCTGGGTGTTGAACACCGGGGCGCCGATCGGCACGGTGACCGTGTCGGCGGCGGTGACCTCGTGGAAGGTGACGTCGACCGCGGCTTCGGTGGGGCCGTACAGGTTGTGCAGCTGCGCGCCGGTCAGCTCGATGAGCTTCTGCGCGGTGGGCGCGGGCAGCGCCTCACCGGAAGCGAAAACGTGCAGCAGCGAAGTGCATTCGGCGGCCTTGGGCTCGGCGACGAAGACCGAGAGCATGGACGGCACGAAGTGCGCGGTGGTGACGCCGTGCGCGCTGATGAGGTCGGCCAGGTAGGCCGGGTCGCGATGCCCGTCCGGCTTGGCGACCACCAGTTGCGCGCCGACCTGCAAGGGCCAGAAGAACTCCCACACCGACACGTCGAAGGTGGCGGGGGTCTTCTGCAGCACCACATCGTCGGTGTACAGGCCGTATTCGGCCTGCATCCACACCAGGCGGTTGACGATGGCGGCGTGGGTGACCGCGACGCCCTTGGGGCGGCCGGTCGAGCCCGACGTGAAGATCACGTACGCGGTGTGCGACTCGCGCAGCGGGGCAACGCGATCCACATCAGCGACAGGGGCGTCGGAGTAGTCCGACAGGTCCAGCTCGTCGATGCGCAGCACCGCCCCCGTCATTCCGGCGTGGGTTTGGCCGGAATCCACACCAGCGTCGTGTGGATCCCGGCCAAGAAGCGCGCCGGGATGACGAGAGGAATCGAGCTCGAAACCGTCACGGGCGGTCGTCAGCACGCACACCGGCTGCGCGACATCCAGGACGTACTGGTTGCGCTCCTCCGGGTGATCCGGATCCAGCGGCACGTACGCGCCGCCGGCGGCGATGACCGCGTACATGCCGACGACCAGGTCGAGCGAGCGGCGCATGCCCAGGGCGACAAGCGAATCCGGTCCGACGCCCTGTGCGATGAGGTGGCGGGCCAGCTTGTTCACGCGAGCGGCGAACTCGGCGTAGGACAGACCTGTCCCCTCGAAGACGACCGCGGGCGCGTTCGGGCTGGTCAGCGCCTGGGCCTCGAACATGGACGCGAGCGTGACATCGGCCTCGGCGGTGCGGCCGCCCAGGGCCACCCGGGTCACGTCGTATTCGGTGGCGTTCCAATTGCGCAGCACGCGACGGCGTTCGAGATCATCCAGGAGCTCGATATCGCCGACTATGGCATCCGGTTCGGTGACGACCGCGTTCAGCATGCGCACCAGGCGGTTCGCGAAGCCCGCGACGGTGTTCGCGTCGAACATGTCGGTGGCGTAGGCGAATTCGGCGGCCATGCCCTCGACCGCGCCGTCCGCGCCGACCCGTTCGGTCAGGTTGAGGTGCAGGTCGAACTTGGCGGTGACCACGTCCAGCGGCACGCCCGTGACTTCCAGCCCCGGCAGGGTGAAGGTGGCCGCGCCGGTGTTCTGGAACGACAGCATGACCTGGAACAGCGGGTGCCGGGCCTGCGAGCGGGCCGGGTTGAGGATCTCCACCAGGCGTTCGAACGGCAGGTCGGCGTGGCCGAAGGCGGCCAGGTCGGTGTCCTTGGTGCGGGCGAGGAGTTCGTCGAACCGCGCGCCCGAGTCGACGGCGGTCCGCAGCACCAGGGTGTTGACGAACATGCCGATGGCATCGTCCAGTACGGCTTCGCCGCGGCCCGCGACGGCGGTGCCGATGGCGATGTCGTCGCCGCCGGACAGGCGCGCCAGCAGGGCCGCGAAGGCCGCGTGCACGACCATGAAGAGGCTGGCGCCGTGCGCGCGCGCCAGCGCGTTCATGCCGTCGAGCAGGTCGGCGTCGATGGCGAATTCGTGCACGCCACCGCGGTTGGAGGCCACGGCCGGGCGCGGGCGATCCGAGGGCAGGTCGATCTGGTCGGGCAGGCCTGCGAGGGAGTCCGACCAGTAGGCGACCTGCTGGGAGATGAGCGAGTCGGCCTGGTCCTCGGAGCCGAGGGTTTCGCGCTGCCAGAGCGCGAAGTCGGCGTACTGCACCGGCAGCGGAGTCCACTGCGGGGCTTCGCCATTGGCGCGGGCCAGGTAGCCGACCATGACGTCGCGGGCCAGCGGGCGCACCGACCAGCCGTCGCCGGAGATGTGGTGGACCACGAAAACCAGCACGTGCGTGGGTTCTTCGGCGCTGTGCCCATTTCCGGAGCCATCCGGGGCGACGCGGAAGAGCCCGGCGCGCACCGGCACCGCCGCGGTGACGTCGAAGCCGGTGAGGACCATCTCGGCGATCCGCTCGCGCAGCTCGGCCTCGGGCACGGTGACCGGCGCCAGATCCAGCCGGACCTGGTCGGCGGGCAGGATGACCTGCACGCCGAGGCCCTCGTCGTTCTGCGGGTAGACCGTCCGCAGCACCTCGTGGCGTTCGATCACATCGCCGACGGCGGCGATGAGCGCGTCGGCGTCCAGCTCGCCGGCCAGGCGCACGGCCATCGGGATGTTGTTGACGGCCGAGGCGGTGTCGAAGCGGTTGAGGAACCACATGCGCTGCTGCGCCAGCGACAGCGGGATCTCCGCCGGGCGCTGCTGGGCGACCAGTTCGCGGCGAGCGCCGCTGCCGGAGTGGGTTTCGACGCGGGCCGCCAGCGCGGCCACGGTCGGGGCCTCGAACAGCACGCGCACCGGCACCCGGGTGTCGAGGGCCGCGCCGAGGCGCGCCACGACCTGGGTGGCGATGAGCGAGTTGCCGCCGAGCTCGAAGAAGTCGTCGTCGATGCCGATGGCCTGGTCCACGCCGAGCACCTCGGCGAAGACGCCCGCGACGATCTCCTCGGCCGGGGTGGACGGGGCGCGGAATTCGCGCGCCTCGAACTCCGGCTCGGGCAGGGCGCGGCGGTCCAGCTTGCCATTGGCATTGAGCGGGAACTCGTCGAGCGCCACGAAGGCGGCCGGGACCATGTAGGACGGCAACTGCGCCGACAGGTGCGCCTTGAGCGCGTCCACGTCGATGTCGCCGGCGGACGGCACGACGTAGCCGACGAGGCGGTCACCGGTGCGGTCGTCCGACCGCATGACGACGACGGCTTGGGCGACGGAATCGTGTGCGGTGAGCGCGGATTCGATCTCACCCAGCTCGATCCGCAGACCACGCAACTTCACCTGGAAGTCGGTGCGACCCAGATACACGATCGAACCATCAGCGGCCCGCCGCACCAGGTCACCGGTGCGATACATGCGCTCCGACGTCCCGAACGGATTGGCCACGAACCGATCCGCGGTCAGATCCGCACGACCGACATAACCACGCGCCAACTGATCACCCGCAAGGTACAGCTCACCCCCGACACCCTGCGGCACCGGATGCAGACGCGAATCCAGCACATACGCCTGCGCATTCCACACCGGCAAACCAATCGGCACCGCACCCTGCACATCCTCCGCGACCGGCGCGAACGTGGCGTGCACCGTGAACTCCGTCGGACCGTACAGATTGTGCAGCTCCGCCGGGCTGATCCGCCGGAACGCGGCGACATTGTCGGAGGTGAAGGCCTCACCGGCGACGAGCAGCGCCCGCAGCGAGGCGAGGGCTTCGGCATTCGCACTGCCCGCGAACACGGTCAGCATGGACGGCACGAACGAGGTCATGGTGACCCGCTCGGCGGCAATCACCTCCGCCAGATACTGCGGATCGCGATGACCATCCGGCGTAGCCACGACCATGCGACCACCGGTCGCCAACGGCCCGAACAACTCCCACACCGACACATCGAAGGTCTGCGGCGTCTTGAACAACACCACATCGTCGGCGTCGATGCCGTATTCGGTGGTGATCCAGCGGATCTGGTTCACCACCGCCGAGTGCGGCACCGCCACACCCTTCGGGCGGCCGGTCGAACCCGACGTGAAGATCACGTACGCGGCGTTGGACGGCCGCAGCGGAGCGATCCGCTCGGCGTCGGTGACCGGAACAGCCTGGTACTCCGACAGATCCAGCGCGTCGACGACGAGCGTGTCCGCACCCGCGGCCGTGAAGCCGTCGCGCGTGGTGGTCAGCACGCAGACCGGCGCCGCCGTCTCGAGAACGTAGGCGATGCGGTCTTCCGGCTGATCCAGGTCCAGCGGCACGTACGCGCCACCGGCCTCGAGCACCGCGTACGCGGCGACCACGAGGTCGAGCGAGCGCCGCATACCCAGGGCGACAAGCGAATCCGGTCCGACACCGGTCGCGACCAGGTGCCGGGCCAGGCGGTGCACCCGGTCGGCGAACTCGGCGTAGGTCAGGACCTCCCGGTCCGTCGCGACCTCATCGCGGCCGGCCACCCCTTCGTCATCCCGGCGTGCTTGTGGCCGGGATCCATCGCGAGATTCCGGCCAAGAGCGCGCCGGAATGACGAGGGCGGGAGCGTCCGGAGTGCGCTCGGTCTGAGCCGCGAACAGCGACACCAGCGTGTCGGTGGCGCCGGCGGGCAGCCCTGCCGCCACATCGATGGTGGTCAGGTTCCAGTCGCGGACCTCCTGCGCCACCCCGAGGACATCGAGCAGCGCGAGATCGCCGATCGGGCGGTGCGGGGTGAGCGCCACGGCCTTGAGCAACTGGTTGAACCACTTGGCGAAGCGCTCGACGGTCGCCGCGTCGAACAGGTCGGTGGCGTAGATGAATTCGGCGGCCAGACCGGCGGGCGCGGCCGAGCCGTTGCCAGTCGCGTCGGCGACGGCGGACTGCTCGGTGAGCACCAGTTGCAGGTCGAACTTGGCGGTGTCGATGCGCAGGTCCACGCCGCTGGCGGTCAGACCCGGCAGTTCCAGTTCGGCCGGTCCGGTGTTCTGGAACGACAGCATGACCTGGAACAGCGGATGCCGCGCCTGCGAGCGGGCCGGGTTGAGGATCTCCACCAGGCGCTCGAACGGCAGGTCGGCGTGCCCGAAGGCGGCGATATCGGTGGCGCGCACCGAGTTCAGCAGATCGGTGAAGGATTCGCCGCCGTCGATCCGGGTCCGCAGCACCAGGGTGTTGACGAACATGCCGATCAGATCGTCCAGCGCGCGCTCGCCACGACCGGCGACCGGGGTGCCGATGGCGATGTCCTGCTCGCCCGACAGGCGGGACAGCAGGGCGGCCAGCGCGGCGTGGGCGACCATGAACAGCGTGGTGCCATTGGCGCGCGCCAGTTCGGCCAGCTTGGCGTGGGTGTCGCCGTCGATCCGGAAGTGGTGCACCGCACCGCGACCGGAGGCCACGGCCGGACGCGGGCGATCCGACGGCAGGTCCAGCTGCTCGGGCAGGCCGCGCAGCGTCCGGTTCCAGTAGGCGATCTGCTGGGCGATGACCGAGGTCTCGTCGTCCTCGCGGCCGAGCACCTCGCGCTGCCACAGCGCGTAGTCGGCGTACTGGACTTCCAGTGGCTGCCAGGCCGGTTCGCCGCCGTCGACGCGAGCCGCGTAGGCGGTCATGACATCCCGGGTCAGCGGCAGCATGGAGAAGCCGTCACCGGAGATGTGGTGCACCACCAGCGCGAGCACGTGCTCGGTGGGGGTGATCTCGAACAGCCCGGCCCGGAACGGCACCTCGGCGGTGACGTCGAAGCCGGCGCCGATGAGCCGCGAGAGCGCCTGCGGCAGTTCGGCTTCGGTGATCTCGATCGGCGTCAGGTCCGGGATGACCTGGGCGGTCGGCACGATCTCCTGGAAGGCCTGGCCGTCGATCTCCGGGTACCGGGTGCGCAGCGACTCGTGCCGCGCCAGGACGTCGGCGACCGCGATCTGCAGGGCCTGGCGGTCCACCAGACCCGACAGCCGCACGGCGGCCGGGATGTTGTTGACGGCCGATTCGGGATCGAACCGGTTGAGGAACCACATGCGCTGCTGCGCCAGCGACAGCGGCAGCCGCTCGGGTCGCTGCTGCGCGGTCAGCGCCAGGCGGGTGCCCGCGCCGGAATGGGTTTCGGCGCGCGCGGCCAGCGCGGCGACGGTGGCGGCCTCGAAGATCTCGCGCACGCCCAGCTGGGTGTCCAGTGCGGCGGACAGGCGCGCCGCCACCTGGGTGGCGGAGAGCGAGTTGCCGCCGAGCGCGAAGAAGTCGTCGTCCAGGCCGACCCGGCTCAGGCCGAGGATCTCGCCGAAGACCCCCGCGACGATCTGCTCCACCGGGGTGGTCGGGGCGCGGAAGACCGCGGCCTCGAACACCGGGGCGGGCAGGGCCTTGCGGTCCAGCTTGCCGGAGGCATTGAGCGGGAACTCGTCGAGCACCATGAGGATGGACGGCACCATGTACGACGGCAGCGCCTCGCCGAGTTCGGCGCGCACGGCGTCGATGTCGACGCTGCGGCCCTGCGCGGCAATGACATACGCCACCAGCTGATCGCCGGTGTGCACGTCGGAGCGGACCACGACCACCGACTGGGCAATGGAATCCAGTGTGGTGAGCGCGGATTCGATCTCGCCGAGCTCGATGCGCAGACCGCGCAGCTTCACCTGGAAGTCGGTGCGGCCGATGTAGTCGAGCTCGCCGTCGGCGGTCCACACCACGAGATCGCCGGTGCGGTACATGCGCTCGCCCGATCCGAACGGGTTGGCCACGAACCGATCCGAGGTCAGGTCGGGGCGTGCCACGTACCCGGTGGCGAGCTGATCGCCCGCCAGGTACAGCTCACCCGCGACGCCGACCGGAACCGGCCGCAGCCGCGCGTCGAGGACGTAGACCTCGGTGTTGTAGACCGGGCGGCCGATCGGCACCGAGTCGATATCGGTGTCGGCGACCTGGTGGTAGGTGACGTCGACCGCGGCTTCGGTCGGGCCGTACAGGTTGTGCAGTTCGGCCCCGGTCAGCTCGCGCAGGCGATGCGCGGGCTTGGGCGACAGCGCTTCACCGGAGGCGAAGACCATGCGCAGGCTGGTGCACTGTGCGGCGGCAGGCTCGGCCACGAACACCGCGAGCATGGACGGCACGAAGTGGGTGACCGTGACGCCTTCGCGGGCGATGAGTTCGGCCAGGTACGCCGGATCGCGGTGGCCTTCCGGCTTGGCCACGACCAGCTGCGCGCCGATCTGCAACGGCCAGAAGAACTCCCACACCGATACGTCGAAGGTGGACGGCGTCTTCTGCAGCACCACATCCGCGGCGGTGAGCCCGTACGCGGACTGCATCCACACCAGGCGGTTGACGATGGCCGAGTGCGGCACCGCCACACCCTTCGGGCGGCCGGTCGAACCGGAGGTGAAGATGACGTAGGCGTTGTTCGACTCCCGCAGCGGCGCAAGGCGATCCGCATCGGTGAGCGGCGCGCCCGAGAAGCTGGACAGATCCAGCAGGTCGATGCGCACCTGCGCGGTCTCGATCTCCAGGTCCTCGCCGGAGGTCAGCACGGTGACCGGATCGGCGGTGGCCAGGATGTATTCGGTGCGCTCGGCCGGGTGATCCGGATCCAGCGGCACGTACGCGCCACCGGCCACGGTCACGGCGTACATGCCGACCACCAGATCGATGGAGCGCCGCATACCAAGCGCCACAAATGATTCCGCGCCGACACCGCGCTCGACGAGCCAGCGCGCCAGGCGGTGCACCCGGTCGCCGAACTCGGCATAGGACAGAGCTGTCCCCTCGAAGCTGACGGCGGTCGCGTCGGGAGTCCGCGCGGCCTGCGCCTCGAACAGCGCCACCAGGGTCTTCGCGGCACCAGCCTGCGGGGCACCAGTCTTCGCGGCACCAGTCTGCGGGGCGCCGCCCTCCGTCATTCCGACGCGCTTTTGGCCGGAATCCGCACCGGCAACGACATCATCCGCGTCGAGTGGATCCCGGCCAAAAGCATGCCGGGATGACGAGGCGGCGGTCGAGGTCGAGGCCGCAGTCGAGGCGGCGGTCGAGGTCGAGGCGGCAGTCAGCGCCGCGTCCACGTCGAAGGTGGTCTCGTTCCACGTCTTCACGACCAGTTCGCGCTCGGCGGCATCGAGCAGTTCGATATCGCCCACGGCCGCAGCCGGTTCGGTGGTGATGGCGGTCAGCACCCGGATCAAGCGGTCGGCAATGCGGCGGACCGTCTCCTCGTCGAACAGGTCGCGCAGGTAGCCGGCGCGAATGCGCAGGCGGGTGTCGAGCTGGGCGATGAGGGTCAGCGGGTAGTGGGTGGCGTCGGCGGCGTCCAGGCCGGTGACGCCCATGCCGTCGATATCGGCGGCCTGGGCCTGCAGGCCCTCGGCGTCGACCGGGTAGGACTCGAACACCACCAGGGTGTCGAAGAGGCCGCCGATGCCGGCCGCGGTCTGGATGTCGGCCAGGCCGATGTAGTGGTGGTCGAGCAGGTCCGCCTGCTCGCCCTGGGTGCGGGCGAGCAGCGAGCGCGCCGATTCGGACGGGTCGAAGGCGACCCGCACCGGAACGGTGTTGATGAACAGGCCGACCATGGATTCGACCCCGGCCAGCTGCGCGGGACGGCCGGACACGGTGGTGCCGAACAGCACGTCGTCGCGACCGGTGAGGCGGCCGAGCAGGATGCCCCACGCCACCTGGAGCACGGTGTTCGGCGTGACGCCGAGCTCCGCGGCCAGGGCGGTGAGGCGCGCGGTCGCGGCCTCGTCCAGATCGAAGAAGTATTCGCCGGACAGCGTGGCGATCTCGCGGCCCGCATCGGGGCGGGTCAGCAGGGTCGGCTCGGAGACGCCGCGCAGCGCCCGCTTCCAGGATTCCAGTGAGGCCGAACGATCCTGCTGCGCAACCCATTCCAGGAAGTGGCGGTAGGACCGGACCGGCTGCAGCGCGCTGCTGTCGGAGCGGGTCGCGTACAGCACCAGCAGGTCCTGCATGAGCAGCGGCATGGACCAGCCGTCCAGCAGGATGTGGTGGTTGGCCACGGCCAGCTGCCAGGAGTCGGCGGCGGTCTGCACCAGGGTGAAGCGGATGAGCGGCGGCTCGGTGAGGTCGAACCGCTGCATGCGGTCGGCCTCGATGATGTCGCTCGCATCGCCGGTGGCGGTGCGATCGTGCTGCGACCACGCCGCCCGCACGCCGTCGATGACCAGCTGCACCGGAGTGCCGGAGGCATCGGAAACGTAGGCGGTGCGCAGGATTTCGTGCCGGTCGAGCAGGGCCTGCGCGGCGGCGCGCAGGCGGTCGGCGTCGACGCGGCCGGTGAGGGTGAGCACGGCCTGCGCGGTGTAGACGTCCACCGAGGTGGCCGCCAGCTGGGCGTGGAAGAGCAGACCGCCCTGCAGGGCCGACAGCGGCCACACCTGCTGGAGCCCGCCGAAACGCTGTTCCCAGCCGTCGATATCGCGCTGGGTGACGTGCACCAGACCGAAGTCGGACGGCGTGTGCCCGCCCGCCTCGGCCGATTCCGCATGGTGCGCGACAGCGGACAGCGCATTGGTCCACAGCGCCGCGAACTCCGCGATCTCGGCGGCCGACAGCAGCGTGCTCGGGTAGCCGATATTGGCGGTCAGCTTGTCGCCGGTGACGATGGCATTGATATCGATCGGCGCCATGGCCGGCATATCGGCGTCGTACGCGCCGCCCAGGTCGCCCAGCTCGGCGGCCGGGATCCAGCCGAAGCCGCGCAGCGCCTCGGGCACATCGCCCTCGTTGACGCGGCCCAGGTAGTTGAAGCTGACCTGGCCGGGCAGCTGCTTGGGCAGCTGATCGGCGGTGGCCTGATTCAGGTAGCGCAGCAGCCCGTAGCCGATGCCCTTGTCCGGCACCGCGAGCAGCTGCTCCTTGATGGCCTTGATGGCGCGGCCCATGGCCGGGCCGCCGGCCAGGGCGGCGTCCACGTCGATTCCGGTGAGGTCGAAGCGGACCGGGAAGATGGCGGTGAACCAGCCGGCCGTGCGGGACAGATCCGCGCCCGGCACGACTTCTTCCTCGCGGCCGTGGCCCTCCAGGCGGACGAGGGCGGACTTCTCCCCCGCACCGATTCCCTTGTCCGCGCGCCACTTCGCGACGGCCAGCGCCAGCGCGGTCAGCAGACCGTCGTTGACGCCGCCGTGGAAGAGCGCGGGCACGGTGGTGAGCAGCGCCTTGGTGGTCTCGGCCGAGACCTCGACGCGATGCTTCTCGATGACGGCGGTGACGTCCACGGCCGGGTCCATGGGCCGCTCGGTGAGCAGCGGGTCCGGGCCGTCGACGACGGTGTGCCAGTAGTCGAGTTCGGCCAGGCGCGCGTCGGTGGCGGCCTCGCGCTCGAGGGCGTGCGCCCAGGTGCGCATGCTGGTGGCGGGCGCGATGAGCTCGGGGGTCTGTCCGGCGGACAGCTGACCCCAGGCGGTGACGAAGTCCGGCACCAGGATTCGCCAGGTGACGCCGTCGACCACGAGGTGGTGGGCGGCGACGATGAGGCGACCGGCGCGGCTCTGATCGGCGCCCGATTCACGGCCCGCCGTGGTCGGCTCCAGCCAGACGAACCGGATGACCACGCCCGCAGCGGGATCCAGTCGATCGAGGGTGGTATCCAGTGCGGCGGAGGCGATCTCGACGAGCTGATCGTCGCTCACGGCCGCATCGAACTCGACGCGGTCGATGAGGGCGTCCACCTCGATGGTGCCGGGCTCGACGGTCTCCACGATCCAGTCCGCCCCGGGCACCCGGCGCAGGCGGGAGCGCAGCATGTCGTGGCGGTCGATGACCGCGCCGACGGTGGCCGCGATGCCCGCGCGATCGATGCCGATCGGCAGTTCCAAGGCCATGGTCTGGTTGAACCGCCCGAACGAGCCCGGCCGTTCCACCATGAACCGCACGACCGGCGTCAGCGGCATGACACCCACGCCGCCGCCCGGCAGCTCGGTCAGCTGCGGAGCCGAATCGCCCTGGCCGTCGGTGGTTTCCGCGACGGCGGCCAGTCCGGAGACGGTGCGCTGTTCGAACACGTCGCGGGGGCTGAAGACCACCCCGCGCGCCTTGGCCCGCGACACCAGCTGAATGGAGACGATGGAGTCGCCGCCCAGGGCGAAGAACGAATCGTCGATGCCGACCCGCTCCACGCCGAGCACCTCGGCGAAGACCTCGGCAATGGTGTGCTCGACGGCATTGCGCGGCGCGCGGAAGGTGACCTCGGTCGCGAACACCGGCTCGGGCAGGGCCTTGCGGTCCAGCTTGCCGACCGGGGTCAGCGGCACGCGGTCGATGATCATCACCGACGACGGCACCATGTACGCGGGCAGACGCTGCTCGACGTGTGTGGTGACGGTGGCGACATCGATCGTATGACCCGGCGTGGCAACCACATACGACACCAGCGACACCGCGCCCGCGGCGTTCTTGTGGCCGACGGTGACCGCGAAGTCCACGGTCTCGTGCGAGGCCAGGGCCGCGTCGATCTCACCGAGCTCGATGCGGAAACCGCGCACCTTGACCTGGAAGTCGGAGCGGCCGACGTACTCGACCTCACCGGCCGGGGTCCAGCGGACCACGTCACCGGTGCGGTACATGCGCGCACCCTCGACGTACGGGTTGGCTACGAACCGATCGGCGGTCAGCCCCGGGCGGGCGTGGTAGCCGCGCGCCAGCTGAATGCCCGACAGATACAGCTCACCCGCGACACCGACCGGCACGGGGCGCAGACGGTTGTCGAGGATCAGCGACTGCATGCCGCGGATCGGGCCGCCGATCGTGACCAGATCACCCGGCTCGAGCGCCTCGCTGATATTGGTCATGATGGTGGTCTCGGTCGGACCGTAGCCATTGTGGAAGGCACGCATGGTGCCGTCCGCCAATGGAACCGCCCACTTCTCGACCAGGTCGGCCGGAACAGCTTCACCACCGGCGACCAGCACCCGCAGCGAGTCCAGTCCGGCCGGGCCGAAAGTGGACAGCGCGGCGGGGGTGATGAAGGCGTGCGTGGCCCGCTCGCGCTTGATCAGCTCGGACAGCTCCTCGCCGCCGTACACACCCGGCGGCACTACCACGAGGGTGCCGCCCGCGCCGATGGCGAGCAGGAATTCCAGCATGGACGCGTCGAACGACGGCGATGCGAAATGCAGTGCCCGCGAACCGGAGTCGAGCTCGTAGCGAATGGTCTGCTCGAGGCAGAAGTTGGCCAGGCCGGCGTGGGTGACCACGACGCCCTTGGGCACGCCGGTGGAACCGGAGGTGTAGATGACGTAGGCCGGATGCTCCGGCCGCAGCGGCCGCACCCGGTCGGCGTCGGCGATGGCGGTGGCCGCGAAGGCGTCCAGGTCGAGTTCGTCCAGGACCAGCCATTCCACCGATTCCGGCAGATCGGCGCGCACCGAGGCCACGGTCAGGCCGACCGGCGAGCCGGAGTCGGTGACCATGTGGGCAATGCGGTCGGCCGGGTAGTTCGGGTCCACCGGCACGAAGGCCGCACCGGTCTTGGACACCGCCCATTCGGCGAAGTACGAATCCGCGGACCGCGGGACCGCGATGGCGACCAGGTTCTCCGAGCCGATGCCGCGCTCGATCAGCAGGCGCGCCAAACGGTTCGAGCGCTCGTCGAGTTCGCCATAGGACAGACTCGTCCCCTGGAAGACGACCGCGGGCGCGTTCGGGTTGAGCGAAACAGCGTCGGCCAGCAGCTGCGGCAGCGTGCGCGCCGGAACGGCCGGGCGGCCGAAACGGCTGACCAGATCGGCGCGCTCGTCCTGATCCAGGATGTCGATGGCCCCGACCGCGATCTCCGGATTCCCGGCGATCGCTTCCAGCACCCGCAGCCAGCGCTGCGCGAAGCCGTCGGCGGTGGTCTCGTCGAACAGGTCGGTGGCGTAGGTGAGCGCCAGCGCCATGCCTGTGCCGGATCCCGCCCCGCTCCCGCCCGTGTCCCGTTCCGACAGCGTGAACTGCATGTCGAAGCGGGAGATGTTCTCCTCGAGATCCAGCGCGGAGACCGTCAGCCCCGGCAGTTCCAGGCTGGCGCGATCCAGGTTCTGGAAGGCCAGCATGACCTGGAACAGCGGGTTGCGGGCCTGCGAGCGCTCGGGCGCGAGCAGTTCGACCAAGCGCTCGAACGGCACATCGGCATTGCCGAAGGCGTCGAGGTCGGCGTGCCGGGCCCGATCGAGCAGATCCGAGAAGGATTCGGCCGGATCGATGCCGGTGCGCAGCACCAGGGTATTGACGAACATGCCGACCAGGTCGTCCAGCGCGGCCTCGCCGCGACCGGCGACCGGCGTGCCGATGGCGATGTCGTCGCCGCCGGACAACCGGGCCAGCAGCACCGCGAGGGCGCTGTGCATGACCATGAACAGCGAGGAACCCCGCTGGCGGGCAACGTCTTCCAGCGCTGCGAGCAGTTCCGGCGACAGGCTGCGGTGCAGCGTCGCGCCCCGATGCGAGGCGACGGCGGGCCGCGGCCGGTCGGTCGGCAGCGCCAGCTCGTCCGGCACGCCGTCGAGCACGCGCTGCCAGTAGGCGACCTGGCGGGCCATGAGCGAGGACGAATCCTCTTCCGAGCCCAGCACTTCCCGCTGCCAGATGGCGAAGTCGGCGTACTGGATGGCCAGCGGGGCCCAGCCGGGCGCCGCGCCCAGGGTGCGCGCGGTGTAGGCGGTCATGACATCGCGGGTCAGCGGGGCCATGGAGAAACCGTCACCGGCGATGTGGTGCACGACCACGACGAGCACATGCTCGCGAGTGGCAGGCTCGGCCTCAGCGGCGGCACCGTTGGCGGCAGCCCCATCGGCCACAGCCCCATCGGCCACAGCCCCATCGGCCACAGCCCCATGGACGGCAGCCCCGTTCGTCATCCCGGCGTGCTTTTGGCCGGGATCTCCCTCGCCGGTGTGGATTCCGGCCAAAAGCGCGCCGGAATGACGAGGGTCGTCGTCCGGCGCCACTGCCGCTACCGGCGCGGCAACCCGGAACAGGCGGGCGCGCAATGGAACCTGATCCGCGACATTGAAGCCCAGCGTCGCGAAGGCGGTCACCGCCTCGGTCAGCGCCTCCGGCGCGACCGTGACCGGGCGCAGGTCGAGCGCGACCTGCTCGGCCGGGACGACCACCTGCATCGGCGTGCCGCCGTGCTCCGGGTAGCGGGTGCGCAGCGACTCGTGCCGGCGGACCACATCGGCGACCGCAAGTTCCAGTGCGGCGGTGTCGAGTTCGCCGGTGAGGCGGATGGCCAGGGGCAGGTTGTAGGCCGCGGAGGAGGTGTCGTACTGGTTGAGGAACCACATGCGCTGCTGCGCGAACGACAGCGGCACCAGTTCACCGGCGGGGCGCGGGCGCGCGACCAGCTTGGCGCGGGACGCGCCGTCGGCGTGCGATTCGATGCGGGCGGCGAGGGCCTCCACGGTGGTGGCCTCGAACAGGGTGCGCACCGCGACCGTGGTGTCCAGCGCCGCGCCGATGCGCGACACCACCCGGGTGGCGATGAGCGAGTTGCCGCCCAGCTCGAAGAAGTCGTCGTCCAGGCCGACCCGCGGCAGGTCGAGGACCTCCGCGAACACGGCGGCCACGGTCTCCTGCGTCGGCGTCTCCGGCGCGCGGAAGGCGCGGGCCTGCACCGCCGGGGCGGGCAGGGCGCGGCGGTCCAGCTTGCCGTTGACGGTCAGCGGGATGCGGTCCATGACCACGAGGGCGGACGGCACCATGTAGGACGGCAGGCGTTCGGCCGCCCCATCGCGGATGGCGTCGACGGCGGGCGCGACGCCCTCCTCCGGCACCACGTACGCCACGATGCGCTGATCGCCCGGCTGGTCCTCGCGCACGATGACGGCGGCCTGGGCCACGCCCGGCTGGCCGAGCACGGCGGCCTCGATCTCGCCGAGCTCGATACGGAAGCCGCGCACCTTGACCTGATCGTCGGCGCGGCCGAGGTATTCGAGCTCGCCGAAGCGGTTCCAGCGCGCCACGTCACCGGAGCGGTACAGGCGGCTGCCCGGCTCGCCGAACGGGCTGGCGACGAAGCGGGCCGAGCTCAAATCCGGGCGGCCGAGGTAGCCGCGCGCCAGCTGCGGTCCGGCGACGTACATTTCGCCCGCGACACCCACCGGCACCGGGTGCAGGCGGTCGTCGAGCACATGTACGCGCAGACCGGCGATGGCGCGGCCGACCACGGAACCCGTTGCCGCGGCGATGGTCTCGGCATCGAGCACGCGGTGCGAGACGTGCACGGTGGTCTCGGTGATGCCGTACATATTGACCAGCTGCGGACC
Organism: Nocardia sp. NPDC127526; assembly: GCF_042672265.1. Taxonomy (NCBI): domain Bacteria; kingdom Bacillati; phylum Actinomycetota; class Actinomycetes; order Mycobacteriales; family Nocardiaceae; genus Nocardia; species Nocardia sp. NPDC127526. Next base: position 200,716 of record NZ_JBHXVO010000007.1, read on the forward strand.
GCCGGCCCGCACGCCGGTGGCCGCATCGACACAGCCGTCGCCGTGGCGCGCAACCCAATCGGCGAGGCGGCGCAGTTCGAGCGCCTCGCCGCCGAAGACCACGTAGCGCAGGGCGAGGGCCTGGTCGGCACCGGCCGCGGTATGCGATTCGCGGCTCGCCGCGGCGGCAATGCGATCGGCCTCGGCGAGCTGGTAGAACGCCGAGGGGGTCTGGTTGAGGACGGTGACCTGCTCGCGGCGCAGCAGTTCCAGGAACTGCTCCGGCGAGCGCGACACGTAGTAGTCGACGACCACGAGCTTGCCGCCGTAGAGCAGCGGGCCCCACAGCTCCCACACCGAGAAGTCGAAGGCGTAGGAGTGGAACAGCGTCCACACGTCGTCGGGCCCGAAACCGAACTCGCGATCGGTATTGGCCATGAGCCGCACCACATTCCGGTGCGCCACGGCCACGCCCTTGGGGCGGCCGGTGGAGCCGGAGGTGTAGATGACGTAGGCGACGTGGTCGGGGCGCAGCGCGGCCCGGCGGTCGGCATCGGTAATGGGCGCGTCGGCCGCGTCCTCGATATCGCCGGCCTCGAGCGAGAAGCCGTCCAGGGACACGGCGGGCAGCTCGGCAGGCAGTTCGACCTGAACCGTCGAATCGACGATCACGCTGGTCGGCTTCGCGTCCGACAGCACGTAGGCAATGCGATCGGCCGGGTAGGTCGGATCGACCGGCACATAGCCCGCACCGGTCTTGATCACCGCGAGCAGCGCCACCACCAGATCGGCGGAGCGCGGCAGCAGCACCGCGACGAGGGATTCCGGTCCCGCGCCGTCGGCGATCAGCCTGCGCGCCAGCACGTTCGCGCGGCGGTCCAGGTCGGCGTAGGTGAGCTCTTCCTCGCCGAAGCGCACCGCGACCCGATCCGGGTAGGCGGCCACGGCGGCGTCGAACAGCCCGGACAGCGTGGCGTCCGGATCCACGAACTGGTTCAGTCGCGCGGCGGACAGCGCGGAACCGCCGACGGGCAGACGGGTGGCGTGGGCCAGGGCCGCGGCGGCGCTCTCCACGCCCGCGGCGGTCAGGGCGGCCGGATCGACCGTGCTCGCCCGATCGCCGTCGGCCCGGTTGCCGTCCTCGGCCAGCGCCCGCGCGGCCGCTTCGACGGTGCTGCGCGCGGCCCGTGCCACGGCGACGATGTCATCGCCCGCGGACACCCAGCGCTCCGAGACATCGTGGCGCTCGGCCTCACCCAGCAGATCGATATCGCCGACCAGCACGGCCGGATCGTCGGCCACGGTGCGCAGGATGCGGACCAGGCGCTCGGCGAAGGAGGCGATGGTCTCCGGGTCGAACAGGTCGGTGGCGTAGTTCCAGGACAGCCCCAGCGTGCCGTCGGCGCGCTCGCCCACGGTCAGCTGCACATCGAATTTCGCGGTGCCCGCGTCGAATTCGACCGCCTCGATATCCAGCCCCGGCAGCGAGACCGCGCCCGCGTCCTTGGCACTGGCGGCCTCGAAGGTGAGGGCGACCTGGAACAGCGGGTGGTGCGCCTGCGAGCGCACCGGGCTGAGCACATCGACCAGCCGCTCGAACGGCACGTCGGCGTGTGCGAAGGCGGCCAGGTCGGTGCGCCGCGCCTGGGCGAGCAGCTCGCGGAACGGTGCGTCCGGCCGCACCTCGGTGCGCAGCACCAGGGTGTTGACGAACATGCCGACCAGATCGTCGAGGGCCTTCTCGCCGCGGCCCGCGATGGGCGTGCCGATGGCGATGTCGGTGGACCGCGACAGGCGCGCCGACCAGGTGGCCAGCGCGGCGTGCAGCACCATGAACAGGGTGACGTCGTGCTCGCGGGCCAGCGCGGTCAGGCTCCGGTACAGCTCGGCGTCGATCGAGAAGTCGTGGGTGCCACCGGCATTGGTGGCGATCTCCGGTCGCGGCCGGTCGGCCGGGAGCTCGATCTGCTCGGGCAGGTCGGCCAGCTGCCGGGTCCAGTAGGCGATCTGCTCGGCGGCCGTCGATTCCGGATCGGTCTCCGCGCCGAGCACCTCGCGCTGCCACAGCGCGTAGTCGGCGTACTGCACCGGCAGCGGCGTCCAGGCCGGGGCCTCTCCCCCGCTGCGGGCGAAGTAGGCGGCGACCACGTCGCGCAGCAGCGGGCGCAGCGAGAAGCCGTCGGCGCTGATGTGGTGCAGCACCAGGACCAGCACGTGCTCGGTCTCGCTCAGGCTGAGCACCGTTGCGCGGAACGGCAGTTCGCGGGTGACGTCGAAGAAGACGCTCGCCAGCGCGGTGATGCGCGCGGGCAGTTCGGCGGCGGTGACGTTCTCGGCGCGCACCTCGAAGTCGATCTCGGACAGCGCCAGCACCCGCTGGTAGCCGTCACCCTCGACCTCCGGGTAGATGGTGCGCAGCGCCTCGTGCCGGGCCAGCACATCGCCGATGGCGGCGGCGAAGGCCGCGGTGTCGATCTCGCCGGTGAGCCGCAGCGCCACCGGGATGTTGTTGACGGCGGTGCGGTTGTCGAAGCGGTTCAGGAACCACATGCGCTGCTGCGCCGGGGACAGCGGCACCAGCTCCGGGCGTTCCTGCGGCACGAGCGGCGCGCGCGTGCCGGTGCCGACGCGCGATTCCAGTTGCGCGGCAAGGCCGGCCACGGTGGTGGCCTCGAACAGGCTGCGCAGCGGGATATCGGCGTCGAGGGCGGCGGACAGGCGCGCGATCACCTGGGTGGCGATGAGCGAGTTGCCGCCGAGCTCGAAGAAGTCGTCGTCCAGGCCGACCCGCTCGCTGCCGAGGACGTCGGCGAAGACGCCGGCCACGGTCTGCTGCACCGGGGTCTCCGGGGCGCGGTAGGCGGCGACGGCGAAGGTCGGCGCGGGCAGCGCCTTGCGATCCAGCTTGCCGGAGGCATTGAGCGGGAAGGCATCCAGGACCATGAAGGCCGCGGGCACCATATAGGCCGGAAGCTGTTGCGCGAGCGCGTCCTTCACGGCCTCGGTGTCGAGATGCCCGTCGGCCGCGACCAGGTAGGCCACCAGCTGATCGCCGGTGCGCTCGTCCTGGCGCACCACGACGACGGACTGCGCGACGGCGGGCAGCGCGGTGAGCGCCGACTCGATCTCGCCGAGCTCGATGCGCAGGCCGCGCAGTTTCACCTGGAAGTCGGTGCGGCCCAGGTACTCCAGCTCACCGGCCGGGGTCCACACCACCAGGTCGCCGGTGCGGTACATGCGCTCGCCGTGGCCGAACGGGTTGGCCACGAAGCGATCCGAGGTGAGGTCGGCGCGCGCCACATAGCCGGTGGCCAGCTGATCGCCCGCCAGATAGAGCTCACCCGCGGTACCCACCGGAACCGGCCGCAGCCGCGAATCCAGCACGTACACCTGGGTGTTGAAGACCGGCGCGCCGATCGGCACGGAGGCCGCATCGGCCTCGGTCACCTCGTGATAGGTGACGTCGACGGCGGCCTCGGTCGGGCCGTACAGGTTGTGCAGGCGGGCGCCGGTCAGTGCGCGCAGCTGCTGCGCGGTCGGCGCGGGCAGGCCCTCACCGGAGGCGAAGACATTGCGCAGCGAGGTGCACCCGGCGACGCCGTCCTCGGCCACGAATACGGCCAGCATGGACGGCACGAAGTGCAGCGTGGTGACCTGCTCGGCCTGAATGAGGCGGATCAGGTAGGCCGGATCGCGGTGCCCGTCCGGCTTGGCGACCACCAGGCGCGCGCCGACCTGCAAGGGCCAGAAGAACTCCCACACCGACACGTCGAAGGTCGCCGGGGTCTTCTGCAGCACGACATCGTAGGCGGCCAGCGCGTACTGGGCGTGCATCCACACCAGGCGGTTGACGATGGCGGCGTGCGAGACGGCCACGCCCTTGGGGCGGCCGGTGGAACCGGACGTGAAGATGACGTACGCGGTGTTCTGCGGGCGCAGCGGAGTGTGACGCTCGGCATCGGTGATGGGGGCGTCCGAGTAACCCGACAGGTCGATCTCATCGATGCGCAGTACCCCACCGGTCATTCCGGCGTGGGTTTGGCCGGAATCCATACCGGCAACGGCATCACCGGCATTGTGTGGATCCCGGCCAAGAAGCGCGCCGGGATGACGAGAGGAATCGAGCTCGAAACCGTCACGGGCGGTCGTCAGCACGCACACCGGCTGCGCGACATCCAGGACGTACTGGTTGCGCTCCTCCGGGTGATCCGGATCCAGCGGCACGTACGCGCCGCCGGCGGCGATGACCGCGTACATGCCGACGACCAGGTCGAGCGAGCGGCGCATGCCCAGGGCGACAAACGAATCCGGCCCAACGCCCTGCGCGATGAGGTGCCGCGCCAGTTGCCGGACGCGACCGGCGAACTCGGCGTAGGACAGACTCGTCCCCTCGAAGGTGACGGCCATGGCGTCGGGCGTCAGCGCGACCTGGTTCTCGAACAGCGAGACCAGTGTGGCGGCAGCGCCTTCGGCGACCTCGGGCAGCGCCGCGTCCAGATCGAAGGCGGTGTCGTTCCAGGCGTGCAGCACCTGGTTGCGCTCGATGTAGTCAAGCAGCTCCACATCGCCGACGCGCATGACCGGATCGGCGACCACGGCGCTGAGCACGCGCACGAACCGCTGCGCGAAGGTGTCGGCGAACGCGCCGTCGAAAAGGTCGGTGGCGTAGACGAGTTCGGCGGCCATGCCGCGGTCGTCGGCGATCTCGCTCAGCGTCAGCTGCAGATCGAACTTGGCCGTCTGCTGGTCCACGCCCAGCTCGGCCACGCGCAGGCCCGGCAGTTCCAGGGCGGTGCGGCCCAGGTTCTGGAAGGAGAGCATGACCTGGAACAGCGGATGCCGCGCCTGCGAGCGCGCCGGGTTGAGCACCTCGACGAGACGCTCGAACGGCACGTCCGCGTGGGCGAAGGCCTGCAGGTCGCGCTCGCGCACCTGCTGCAGCAGCTCGGCGAAGGTGTCGCCGGTGTCCACCTGCGAACGCAGCACCAGGGTGTTGACGAACATGCCGACGAGATCGTCGAGCGCCTGCTCACCACGGCCCGCGACCGGAATGCCGACGGCGATGTCGTCGGTGCCGCTCAGGCGCGCCAGCAGGGCGGCGAAGGCACTGTGCACCACCATGAACAGCGTGGTGCCGTGCTGCTGGGCGACACGATTCAGGCCGGTGATGAGCTCACCCGGCACCTGGAAGCGGTGCGTGCCCGCGCCGTAGGAGGCGACGGCCGGACGCGCCTTGCTCGACAGCCGCAGCTCGTCCGGCAGGCCGTTGAGGGCGGTGCGCCAGTAGTCGAGCTGCTCGGTGACCAGCGAGCGCGGATCCTCTTCGGAGCCCAGGGTTTCCCGCTGCCACAGCGCGTAATCGGCGTACTGCACCGGCAGTTCCGGCCAGCCCGGGGCCTCGCCGTTGCTGCGCGCCACATAGGCGGTCATGAGATCGCGCACCAGCGGGTTCATCGAGAAGCCGTCGGCGGCGATGTGGTGCGCCACCAGCACGAGCACGTAATCGTCGGCGGCGACCTGGAAGGCCCGCAGCCGCACCGGCAGCTCGGCGGTGACGTCGAAGCCGCGACCGGCGAATTCGTAGATCGCGCCGAATAGTTCGGCCTCGTCGACCTCGACCACGTCGAGCTGCGGAATGGCCCGCGCGGTGGGCAGCACCTTCTGGTAGGCGACGCCCTCGTGCGACGGGTAGACGGTGCGCAGCGATTCGTGCCGCGCCATCACATCGGCGACGGCGCCGCGCAGGGCGTCGAGATCCAGTGCGCCGGTGAGGCGTACGGCCGCGGGGATATTGTTGGCGGCCGAGTCGGTGTCGAACCGGTTGAGGAACCACATGCGCTGCTGTGCGAGCGACAGCGGCGGATGCTCCGGGCGGGTCTGCACGGTAAGGGCCTGGCGCACACCGGTTCCGGCATGCGATTCCACCCGGGCGGCCAGCGCCGCCACGGTCGGGGCCTCGAACAGCACGCGCACGCCGATCTCGGCGTTCAGCGCGGCCGACAGCCGCGCCACGGCCTGGGTGGCGACCAGGGAGTTGCCGCCGAGCTCGAAGAAGTCATCGTCCACGCCGACGCGTTCCACGCCGAGCAGGTCGGCGAAGATCTGCGCGGTGATCTCCTCGATCGGGGTCGAGGGCGCGCGGAAACGCTTGGCCTCGAAGACCGGTGCGGGCAGCGCCTTGCGATCCAGCTTGCCGGAGGCATTGACCGGGAAGGCGTCCAGGACCACCAGGGCCGCGGGCACCATGTACGCGGGCAGCGAGCGGCCCAGCGCGGCCTTCACCGCATCGGCGTCCACCGCGGCGTCCTGCTCGCGGACCACGTAGCCCACGAGCTGATCGCCGGCGTGCGGGTCGTTGCGCACCACCACGACCGACTGCGCGATGCCGGGCTCGGCCAGCAGCGCGGCCTCGATCTCGCCCAGCTCGATGCGCAGGCCGCGCAGCTTGACCTGGAAGTCGGTGCGGCCCAGGTAGTTCAGCTCGCCGTCGGCGGTCCAGGTGACGAGGTCGCCGGTGCGGTACATGCGCGCGCCGGGCGCGCCGTACGGATTGGCCACGAAGCGGTCCGCGGACAGGTCCGGGCGGCCGAGGTAGCCGCGGGCCAGCTGATCGCCCGCCAGATAGAGCTCACCCGCGATACCCGGTGCGACGGGTCGCAGGCGGGCGTCGAGGACGTAGGTGCGGGTGTTCCACACCGGACGGCCGATCGGCACGAACACGGTGTCGGCGTCGGTGACCTCGTGGTAGGTGACGTCGACGGCGGCCTCGGTGGGGCCGTACAGGTTGTGCAGGCGCGCGCCGGTCAGCTCGCGCAACCGCTGTGCCGTCGGCGCGGGCAGGGCCTCACCCGAGGCGAACACCTGCCGCAGCCGCAGCCCCGAGTCCCCGCCCTCGTCATCCCGGCGTGCATTTGGCCGGGATCCATCGCGAGATTCCGGCCAAAAGCGCGCCGGAATGACGGAGGTGGCCTGGTCGCCGAGGGCCGTCACGAACACCGCAAGCATCGACGGCACGAAGTGCGCGGTGGTGATGCCTTCCTCGGCGATGACCTGCGCCAGGTAGACCGGATCGCGGTGCCCGTCGGGCTTGGCGACGACCAGGCGCGCCCCGGTCTGCAAGGGCCAGAAGAACTCCCACACCGATACGTCGAAGGTGGCCGGGGTCTTCTGCAGCACCGCGTCGTCCGCGCCGATGGGGTACTCGTGCTGCATCCACAGCAGGCGGTTGACGATCGCCCCGTGCTCGACCGCGACGCCCTTGGGGCGGCCGGTCGAACCGGAGGTGAAGATGACGTAGGCGGTGTGTTCGGGCGAGATCGCCTGTCCGCGTTCCGCATCGGTGATCGGCTCGGCCGAGTAGGCGTCGAGATCGATCGAATCCACCTCGAGCACCGGCACATTCCGGCCGGTCACGAAGTCGTCGCGCCCGGTGGTGAGAATGGCTGCCGGGCGGGCGGTGTCCAGCACGTAGTCGATGCGCTCTTCCGGCTGGTCCGGATCCAGCGGCACGTACGCGCCGCCGGCCTCCAGCACCGCGTACATGGCGACCACGAGATCGAGTGAGCGCCGGATGGCCAGCGCGACAAGCGATTCCGCGCCGACGCCGTCGGCCATGAGCTTGCGGGCCAGCTTGTGCACGCGTGCCGAGAACTCGGCGTAGGACAGACTTGTCCCCTCGAAGCTGACGGCAGGCGCATCGGGGCTGTTCAGAGCCTGTGCCTCGAAGAGCGAAACCAGCGTCGCCGCCTCGGTTCCGGGCAGCGCGGGCAGCACCCGGGCCAGCTCGAAGTCCGTGCCGTTCCAACCCGAAAGCACGCGCTCGCGCTCGTCGCCGATCAGCAGGTCGATATCGCCGATCGGCCGCTCCGGATCGGTCGCGACCGCGTCCAGGATCAGATCCAGCCGGTGCGCGAACGCCGCGACGGTCGACTCGTCGAAAAGATCCAGGGCGTAGGAGAACTCGGCGGACATGCCCGCGTTCTCACCGTGCGCGTCCTGGGTCTCCTGCAGGGTCAGCTGCAGGTCGAACTTGGCCAGGCCCGGGTCGTAGTCGATGCCGTTGACCGAGAGTCCGGGCAGTTCCAGGCTGGCCTGCCGGGTGTTCTGGAAGGTCAGCATGACCTGGAACAGCGGATGCCGCGCCTGCGAGCGCGCCGGGTTGAGCACCTCGACGAGGCGCTCGAACGGCACATCGGCGTGCGCGAAGGCGTGCAGGTCGGTATCGCGCGCGGTGGCGAGCAGATCGGCGAAGGTGGTGTCATTGTCCACCTCGGTGCGCAGCACCAGGGTGTTGACGAACATGCCGATGAGGTCGTCGAGCGCGGCCTCACCGCGGCCGTGCACCGGGGTGCCGATGGCGATATCGCTGGTGCCGGACAGCCGGGCCAGCAGCACCGCCAGCGCGGAGTGCAGCACCATGAACAGCGAGGCATTGTGCCGGCGGCCCAGATCCAGCAGGCGCTGCTGGGTTTCGGCGGAGATGGCGAACGGGTAGGTGCCGCCGCGGTAGCTGGCCACGGCCGGCCGCTGCCGGTCCCAGGGCAGCACCAGCTCGTCCGGCAGATCCGCCAGGCCCTCGCTCCAGTACCGGATCTGCTTGAAGATCAGCGAATTCGGATCGTCCTCGGAGCCGAGCACCTCGCGCTGCCACAGCGCGTAGTCCGCGTACTGCACCGGCAGTTCGGCCCACGCCGGGGCCTCCCAGGAGGTGCGGGCCGCGTAGGCGACCATGACGTCGCGGGCCAGCGGGCCCATGGACCAGCCGTCGGCGGAGATGTGGTGCACCACCATGCCGAGCACGTATTCGGTCTCGCTGATCTCGAACAGCCGGGCGTGCAGCGGCACCTCGCCGGTGACGTCGAAGGCCATGGTGGCCAGCTCGATGAGGTGCTCGATGAGGTTGGACTCGGTGACCGGCACCGGGGTCAGGTCGGGCACGATCTGCGCGGCGTCCTGGACCCGCTGCACCGGTCCGTTCGGGGTCTCCGGGAAGACGGTGCGCAGCGACTCGTGCCGGTCGATGACATCGATGACGGCGACCTGCAGGGCCGCGATATCGAGCTCGCCGGACAGCCGGATGGCGACCGGGATGTTGTTGACCGCCGAGGCGGTGTCGAACCGGTTGAGGAACCACATGCGCTGCTGCGCAAGGGAAAGCGGGATATCGGCCGGACGCTCGCGGGCCACGAGGGCCTTGCGGCCGCCGTCGCCGACATGCGATTCCACGCGCGCGGCCAGGGCCGCCACGGTGGCGGCCTCGAACAGCATGCGCACCGGGACGCGGGTGTCGAGGGCGGTGCCGAGGCGGGTGGCGACCTGGGTCGCGATGAGCGAGTTGCCGCCGAGTTCGAAGAAGTCGTCGTCCACGCCGACGCGGGCGATGCCGAGCACCTCGCCGAAGATCTGGGCGACGATCTCCTCGATCGGCGTTGTGGGGGCGCGGAATTCGCGCACCTCGAAGCGCGGCGCGGGCAGCGCCTTGCGATCCAGCTTGCCGGAGGCGTTGAGCGGGAAGGCATCCAGCACCACGAAGGCCGAGGGCACCATGTACGCGGGCAGCGTGCGGTGCAGCCAGGTCTTGACGCTGTCGAGGTCGACCGGGCCGCCGGTCACCAGGTAGGCGACCAGCTGATCGCCGGCGACGGTGTCCATGACCAGCACGACCGCCTGGCTGACCGCCGGGTGGTCGAGCAGCGCGGTCTCGATCTCGCCGAGCTCGATGCGCTGGCCGCGGAACTTCACCTGGAAGTCGGTGCGGCCGATGTATTCCACGACGCCGGGCTCGATCTGGCTCCAGCGCACCAGATCACCGGTGCGGTAGAGGCGGGAGCCGGGTGCGCCGAAGGGGTTGGCGACGAAGCGTTCCGCGCTCAGATCGGGGCGGCCGTAGTAGCCGCGCGCGACCTGCGCGCCGCCCAGGTACAGCTCACCCGGCACACCGGCGGGGACCGGGCGCAGGCCGCCGTCGAGGACGTAGGTCTGCGCGTTCCACACCGGCCGGCCGATGGGCACCGAGGTGACGACCGGCTTGTCGATGGGCGCGTAGGTGGCGTGCACGGTGAACTCGGTCGGGCCGTACAGGTTGTGCACGGCCGCGGTGGAGAACTTCCGGAAGGCGGTCACGGTGGCGGGCGGCAGCGCCTCGCCGGCGACCAGAACCGAACGCAGCGACAGGCATTCGGCCGCCGAGGCGCTGGAGGCGAAGACCGACAGCATCGACGGCACGAACGAGGTCATGGTGACCCGGTGCCGGCCGATGACCTCGGACAGGTACAGGGGATCGCGGTGCCCATCGGGGGCGGCGATGACCATTTGCGCACCGACGGCGAGGGTGCCGAACAGCTCCCACACCGACACGTCGAAGGTGACCGGCGTCTTCTGCAGGATCACATCGGTGTCGTCGATGCCGTATTCGGCGGTGATCCAGGCGATCTGGTTGAGCACCGCCGAATGCCGGATGGCCACGCCCTTGGGGCGGCCGGTGGAGCCGGAGGTGTAGAGCACGTAGGCGGCGTTCTCCGGGCGCAGCTCGCCCAGGCGCTCGGCCGGGGTGATGCGGGAGTCGTCGAACTCGAACAGCTCCAGCCGATCCAGGTGCAGGACCGGGCAATCCGCGCTCTCCACGGCATCGTCGGTGGTGGTGAGCAGGACCACCGGCTTGGAGCTGGCCAGCACGTAATCGGTGCGCTCGGCCGGGTGATCGGGATCGACCGGCACATAGCCGCCGCCCGCGGCCAGGGTGGCGTAAATGGCGACCAGCATGTCCACCGAGCGGCGAATGCCGACCGCCACCAGCGATTCCGGTCCGACGCCCTCGGCGATGAGCTTGCGCGCCAGGCGGTTCACCCGGCTGGAGAACTCGGCGTAGGTGAGTTCGGCGGCGGGGCCGAACATGCCGCCGCTGCGCTCGCCCGGATCGAAGATCAGGGCGGTGGCGTTCGGGCGGATGCGGACCTGCTCCTCGAACAGGTCCAGCACCGAGACCACTTCGGGCAGCGTGCGCGCGGTGTGGTTCCACTCGGTCAGGACGGTGGCGCGCTCGCCCTCGTCCAGGATGTCGATATCGCGCACCACGGTTTCCGGTGCGGCGACGGCGGTTTCGAGCACGCGCAGGTAGCGCCGGCCGAATTCGGTGACGGTGCGGGCGTCGAACAGGTCGGTGGCGTAGGACAGCACCACCGACAGGCCGTTGGGCTCGCCGCTCAGGCCGCGCTGCTCGGTCAGCGTCCACTGCAGGTCGAACTTGGCGATGTCGACCTCGAGCTCGTCCGCGGAGACGGTGAGGTCGGGCAGCTCCATGGAGCCGTGCGACATCTCCTGGAACGACAGCATGACCTGGAACAGCGGATGCCGCGCCTGCGAACGGGTCGGGTTGAGCACCTCCACGAGGCGCTCGAAGGGCACGTCGGTATTGGCGAAGGCCGCCAGATCGGTTTCCCGGGTGCGGGACAGGAAGTCGGTGAAGCGTTCGGCCCCATCCACTTCCGAGCGCAGCACCAGGGTGTTGACGAACATGCCGATCAGGTCGTCGAGGGCCTGCTCACCGCGTCCGGCGACCGGGGTGCCGATGGCGATATCGGTGGTGCCCGAGAGCCGGGCCAGCAGCACCGCGAGCGCGGAGTGCATCACCATGAACAGCGAAACGCCCTGGGCGCGTGCGAGTCCGGCGAGCTGCGTGTGCAGGTCGGCCGGAATGTCGAAGGTGACGCGGTTGCCGCGGAAGCTCTGCACCGGCGGGCGCGGGCGATCGGCGGGCAGGTCCAGCTGATCCGGCAGGCCCGCCAGCGCGGCACGCCAGTAGGCGATCTGGCGCGCGGCCATGGACTCGGCATCGGATTCCGAGCCCAGCAGTTCGCGCTGCCAGATGCTGAAGTCCTGGTACTGCACCGGCAGCGGGGCCCAGCCGGGCTGCTCCCCGGCCACCCGCGCCAGGTAGGCGGCGGTCATATCGCGCGAGAGCGGGCCGAAGGAGAAGCCGTCCGCCGCGATGTGATGCACCACGAACGCGACGGCGTAGTCGACGGTGTCGCCGTCGGCCGCGCCGACCTGGAACACCCGCACCCGAATGGGCAGCTCGCGCGTGACATCGAAACCGCGCGAGGCGAATTCGGCCAGGGCCTGGTGCAGCCCGGCCTCGTCGATGGCGACGAGCTCGATCCCCAGATCGACCTCGTCCATGGGCAGCACGCGCTGGAAGCCGCCGTCCCCGGACTCCGGGAAGACGGTGCGCAGCGATTCCTGCCGCGCCACCACATCGGTGAGCGCGAGCTGCAGCGCCTCGATGTCCACGCGCCCGCGCAACCGCACCACGAAGGGCAGGTTGTAGGTCGGGACGCTGGGATCGAACTGGTTGAGGAACCACATGCGCTGCTGGGCCAGCGATAGCGGCACCCGGTCCGGGCGCTCCTGCGCGACCAGCGGCGGCCGCGAAACATCGGCCGGCCCGGCGGATTCCACGCGCGCGGCCAGGCCCGCCACGGTCGGCGTCTCGAACAGCGCGCGCACGCCCAGGCGGGTGCCGAACGCGGCCGAGATGCGCGCCACCACCTGGGTGGCGACCAGCGAGTTGCCGCCCAGATCGAAGAAGTTGTCGTCGATGCCGACCCGCTCGTGGCCGAGCACATCGGCGAACACGCCCGCCACGATCTCCTCGGCGGCGGTGCGCGGCGCGCGGTAGCCGGCGGCGTCGGCGCTGAACACCGGCTCGGGCAGGGCCTTGCGGTCCAGCTTGCCGGAGGTGTTGAGCGGGAACGCGTCCAGCACCATGATCGAGGCCGGGACCATGTAGGACGGCAGCTTCTCGGCCACGAACCGGGTCAGCTCCGCCGGGTCCACGGTGTGGCCGGGCGCGGGCACCACGTAGGCGACCAGCTGCTGGCCGGTGGCGGTGTCCATGACCAGCACCGCGGCCTGGCTGACGGCCGGATGCGCGAGCAGATCGGTCTCGATCTCGCCGAGCTCGATGCGCTGGCCGCGGAACTTCACCTGGAAGTCGGTGCGGCCGATGTACTCCAGCGCGCCGTTCTCCATCCAGCGCACCAGGTCGCCGGTGCGGTACATGCGTTCGCCGGTGGTGGAGAACGGGTTTGCGACGAAGCGGTCCGAAGTCAGGTCGGGGCGGCCCTTGTAGCCGCGCGCCAGCTGGCGTCCGCCCAGGTACAGCTCGCCGAACGCGCCGACGGCGGCCGGGCGCAGCCGCGAATCCAGTACGTAGACTTCGACATTCCACTCGGGCACGCCGATCGGCACGTGGGTGGTGTCGGCGGCGGTGTTCTCCCAGTAGGTCACCGAGACCGCGGCCTCGGTGGGGCCGTACAGATTGTGCAGTCCCGCACCGGTAATGGCGCGGAAGCCCGCGCCGGTCTCCGGCGGCAACGCCTCACCGATCACGAAAACGTGCTTCAGCGTGGCGCATTGCGCAGCGGAAGCATGCGCCACGAAAACCGTCAGCATGGACGGCACGAAGTCGGTGACGGTGACGCCGTGGCGGTGGATCATGTCCGCCACGTACAACGGATCGCGATGCCCGTCCGGGGTGGCGACGATCAGCTTGGCGCCCACCATGAGCGGCAGGAAGTAGCCCCACAGCGAGACGTCGAAGGTCTGCGCGGTCTTCTGCAGGTACACATCGTCGGCGGTGAGCTGGTACTCGTCCAGCATCCACAGCTCTTGGTTGACGATGGCGTGGTGGGTGACCGCGACGCCCTTGGGGCGGCCGGTGGAACCCGAGGTGTAGATGACGTAGGCGGTGTTGTCCGGGCGCAGCGGGGCGATGCGGTCCGCGTCGGTGAGCGGTTCGGCCGAGTACTCCGACACATCGAGGGTGTCGATCTCCAGGCGCCGCACCGACTCCGGGAGTTCCAGCTCGTCGCGGGCGGTGGTGAGCACGCAGACCGGGGCCGCGGATTCCAGGATGTAGGCGGTGCGATCGGCCGGGTGGTCCGGGTCGATGGGCACGTACGCGCCACCGGCGCGCAGCACCGCGTGCATGCCGATCACCAGCTCGAGAGACCGCCGCATGCCCAGGGCCACAAGCGATTCCGGGCCCACGCCATCGGCGACGAGGTGGCGGGCCAGCTGGTTCACCCGAGCGCCGAATTCGGCGTAGGTGAGCTGCTCGCCCTCGAATTCCAGGGCGATATTGTCCGGCGTCAGCGGGATCTGCGCGTCCAGCAGGTCCGGCAGCGTGGTGGTCGGCACCTCGTGGCCCGACTCGTTCCACTCCAGCAGGGTGCGGGTGCGCTCGGCCGCGGTGGTGATGGGCAGCCCCCACACGGGCTGGCCCTCCCCCGCCGCCAGGAAGCGGTCGAAGAACTCCAGGAACCGGGCGTGATGCTGCCGGGTCTCGTCCTCGGAGTACAGGTTCGGATTGGTCTCGAAATCGATGTGATTCCGGGTGCCCTTGACCGACTGGTAGAAGTTGACGCCCAGGTCCTCGATGGAACCGGTCGACAGAACGCTGTACTCACCCGTGATGTCGCCGAGCACGACCTCGTTGTGGAACAGCATGATGTTGACCCACGGGCCGAAGAACTCCCGGGTCACCACGCCCTCGCCGGCGGAATCGCGGCGAATGTCCTCGTGGCGGTAGCGCTGGTGGCGCAGTGCGCCGGACACCTCGACCGCCACCTGCTTGAGCAGTTCGGTGACCGTGGTCTCGGGGCCGACGTGCAGGCGCAGCGGCACGATATTGGACACCGCGCCGCCGGAGCGCCGCATGATGGCGGTGGTGCGCGCGGTCACCGGCAGGCTGAGAATGACGTCGGCGGAGCCGGTCCACTGCGCCAGGTAGGCGGCGAAACCGGCGATGAGCAGCGCCGCGGGCGACGAATCATGGCGGGCCACAGCCTCGTCCAGCAGGCTGGACTGGTCCTGACTGAGGGCGGCGGTGGCCACCCGGTTGACCGCGGCGGGCGGGGCGGAGCGGCCCGCGAGGCTGGTGCCGTCCTCGAGACCGGCGATGCGCTCGGCCCAGTGCTCCTTATCGGCGGCGAAGCGGGTGCTGTCGCGGTACGCGAATTCCTGCTCGACCAGCGTCTGCAGATCGGTCAGCTTGTGCGGGGCGGGTTCCTCGCCGCGCACGGAGGCGGTGTACAGCTCGGCGACGCGCTGCATGTAGGTGACCGCGCCGAAGCCGTCCAGCACGATGTGGTGGATGCGCGCGTACCAGTAGTAATGGCCGTCACCCACCCGGATCATGCAGGTCTTGATGAGACGGTCCGCGGTGAGGTTCAGCGGCGCGGAGTAGTCCGCGCGCATCCACTCGTGGGCCGCGGCGACCGGATCGGCGGCCTCGCTCAGATCGACGTGGTAGATGGTGCGGTCCAGCGTGGGATCGACCATCTGCATGGGCTCGCCGTCGCGTTCCACAATGCGCAGGAAGCCGGAGCCGAACTCCTCCGAGCCGCGCACCATGGCCTGTTCGAGCAGCGGAATGTCCAGCTCACCGCGCAGCTCCACGAACTGGGCGATATTGATCGGCACCTGCGGGTCGACGTGCTGGGCGTACCAGATGCCGAGCTGCGCAGGCGACAGCGGGAAAAGCGCGCCCGAACCCGGTGCGATTTCGCTGCCAGCTTCGCCGTTGCCGCCGAAATCCAGCCGGTCCAACACTAACCTCGCTTCCGGAACACCACGCAGAGCGCTCCCCGCCGAAAAACCCGAACAGGACGCCACCGCTGCTTCAGCGTGGCGTCCGTGGTTCGGGAGTCACTTCACGTAATTTGTTGTTCTTGAGATCCTCTGGGGTACCGCCCAGCCGCGCAGTCTTGTTACATGGGCGTGGTCACGCCCAGCGGCACGGAGCGAGCCGTTCTCGGAACCTTGTGGATGCACACCCGCTCCAATCTACCGCCAGCCTCGGCTCCGCAAACAGAAAGGGCCATAGCCCTTTGCTATCACCGCATTTCGCTCTTTCAGCGAGTGATGTGCGTCCTGTCACGGGCCGGGTCGTACAGATGTGATTGCGCACAATCCACCGATTTCGCCAGCGCCCGGCCGACCAGGATGACGGCGGCTTGCCGCAGGTCAGCGGCCTCGACCTGGTCGGCGATATCCGCGAGAGTGCCGCGCAGGACCCGCTGTTCGGGCTGACTCGCCCGATAGACCACGACAACCGGACAATCTTCGCCATAGGAGGCGACCAGTTCGTCCGCAAGTGTCCGGATTCGAGTGATAGCCAGATGCAATGCCAGGGTGGCCCGGGTGCGGGCGAAGGTGCCCAGCGCCTCCGATTCCGGCATGGCCGTCGAGCGCGCCTGTGTGCGCGTGAGCACCACCGACTGCACCAGCTCCGGCACCGTCAGCTCCGCGCCGACCAGCGCCGCGGCCGCCGCGTAGGCGGGCACGCCGGGCGTCACATCCCAGGGGATGCCCGCGGCATCGAGCCTGCGGGTCTGCTCCGAGAGCGCTGAATATATGGAGGGATCCCCCGAGCACAGCCGCGCCACGTCCTTGCCCGCGGCGTGCGCCCGCGCACAGTGCGCGATGATCTGGTCCAGGTCCAGGCCCTGGGTATCGATGAGCTCGGCCTCCGGCGCGCAGTGGCCGAGCACTTCCGGATCCAGATAGGTCCCCGCATACAGGCACACCGGGGAGTTCCGCAGCAGCTCGACCGCGCGCACGGTCAGCAGATCCGCCGCCCCCGGCCCGGCCCCGATGAAGTGCACTGTCATGGGGCCGAGTCTGTCATGCGGTCCCGCCCGGACCGTCAGCCAGTGACGTCGAAGTGCGCGATCACCTTCGCCGGCTTCAGCCGCACCGCCAGCTCACCCGGGACCCCATTGCGCTTGCCGAATTCCTCCGCCCGATCCGCGCCCATATAGCGGCCCCCGATAAGAGTGGCCGTGCGCACCAGCTCATCGAGATCCTCGGAGACCTCGGCCACTCCTTGCACCTGCACGTAGGCATAGGGCGGCTCTTCCAGGTCCACACACAGGCTCAGCCGCGGATCCCGCGCAATCCGCCTGCCCTTGGCAGAGGTCTTGCCGGTATTGAAAACCAGGTCGTCCCCATCGACGATGAACCAGACCGGGACCACCAGCGGCCGCCCATCCCCCGCCACCAGCGCCAACTTGCCCGTCCGAGTCCCGTCGGACAAAAACTCCCGCACACGCGGATCTGAAAGCGAGGCCATACCCGACACCGTACGACTCCGAATGTTCAGCAACCGCACACCACACCGCGCCAGACAGGAACCACCGAACCCGGCCACCCGTAGAATCGACGCAGGAGGCAGGCCATGACAGCCATCGACCGGGAACCGGACCTCACAACCGACGATTTCGAGGCCCTCGCGCGCGCGGCCGAGCGCGAAACCGAAGGTGTGCAGCTCGAGTACATCGGCGGACGACTGGGGGTCAAAGCTGTGCCGGACGGTGACCACAATCGCATCTTCCTGTGGCTGATGCTGCTCCTGATGCCGTTCAGTCCCGGACTGATCCTGCATCCCGGTCAGGGCCTGAAAGTGGCGACATACGGCAAGGGCCGAGCCCGCCCCGATGGCGCTCTGGCCCCCTTGGACGCTTTCGTCGGAACCGATGAATGGGCCCCGGTCGAACCTGTAGTCATGGCCGTCGAGATCACCTCCCGCGACACGGACACGAACAAGCGCGACCGAGTCGAAAAGCCCACCGCCTACGCCCAATCCAAGATTCCCATCTATCTCCTGATCGATCGGGACAAGGCCGAGGTGATCGTGTACAGCGAGCCCGACGGCACCCGCTACGAGGAGGCCCGCCGCTTCGCCTTCGGACGGCCGGTACCACTTCCCGCTCCCCTGAACATCACCCTCGACACCACACCGCTCCAGGATTGGGTCGACTGACCGCTGATAGACATCCGCGCGGCATCACCTTTCACCAGCACTTGTCTACGGCCATCTCGTAGATGATCTCGAGGCCGTCCTCGTCGTCCCATTGTTCTCCGACCTCGACGAAGCCGTGCCTTCCGCGAGCGCCTCGAATGTCCGGAGGTTCAAGTGCACTATGCGAACGTTCGGTGAAACACGACTGTCCGCAGCGACCTGACCGTTAGACATACGAGTGGGACATGATGGCGGGCAGTCGGCGGGAATCCTTATGCCATGTCCCACTATTGGTTTCAGTGGCCACCGGGCAGGCGGCGGTGCCCGGTGCGCACTTCGGACGCCAAATCCTCATAGCCGATGGCCAATTCGGCCAACCGCTCCCATACCGTCGTCAATTCCCGGCCGGAGGCATCGGCCAACGCCGAGAACGCGTGGGCGGTCAGCTGCGCCAGCCGGTCGATGACCGCTCCGAGGGTTTCGGTGTGCACCCGGGCCGCGCCGTGCGAGGGCGGTAGTTGCGCGGTGACCCAGCGGTCGATCTCGTGCATCAAATCCATGCGGAGTAGCTCGAGTTCGACCAGCTGTTCCGGGGCCGCTGCCAATCGGCGCTCATGGACCTCGGCCAGGTGATTGGCCGCCCGCAATAGCGGATGGCCCGGAAAGCCGGTTCCCCGGCAGGCCCGGAGGACTTCGTTTTTCGATGGCAGCGTGTCCCTCATCGCGACTACTCCTGTACCACGAACTGCGAATTCCGAGGAGATTAGCCAGCGCAGATGACGAGAACGTGTATTGCGGAGCAACAATCTGCGTGTTATCCACAATTCAATTGGCGCGCAGGTATTTCGGATCAGGCCGTTGCGCCGCCGTCCACGACCAGATCGTGACCCACCACGAAGCTCGATTCGGGCGAGGCCAGCCAGACAACGGTGGCGGCGACTTCGGACGGAGAACTAACTCGACCGGCCGGTACGGTAGTGGCGACCCGGGCATCGCGATCGGCCCGGGTTTCCCCCGGGCGGAAAGACATCGGGGTATCACTGGCGCCGGGGCTGACGGCATTGATGCGAATGCCGTCGGCAATGTGGTCGCGGGCGGCGGTCTGGGTCAGAACGCTCACCGCGGCTTTGGACGCGGCATATGCGGACAGCCCCGGGCGGCGGCCGTGCGCACCGATATTCGAGGCCATATTGATGATCGCGCCGCCGCCATTGGCTCGCATATGGGCGATTTCGTGTTTCATGGACAGGAAGACGCCGGTGAGATTCACATCGAGTACCGACTGCCAGACGTTCTCGTCCAAATCGGCCACCGGAGCGGCCTTTCCGAAAACGCCCGCGCTGTTGAAGGCGATATGCAGGCCGCCGTGGCGACGCACCACCTCGGCGACCATGTTCGCCGCCTGTGCGCTGTCGGTGACATCGGCTGTGAGCCAATCGATCCGGCCCGCCGGGGCATGGATCTTCGCGGCCGCCTCGGCGAGCTGTTCGGCGGTGCGGCCGGCCAGCACGACCGTGGCCCCCGCATCGGCGAAGGCTTGTGCGGTGGCGCCGGCGATCGCGCCGGCGCCTCCGGTGATCAGGACGACCTTGTCGTCGAAACGTGCGCTCATGACGGTGATCAATGCCGCGAGCGCGCCGCGCTATTCCATCAGTCCAGTGAAGAACGACTGGATATCGGCGGTATGGGCCGCGGGGAGTTCCATGGCGACGAAATGATTGCCGGTATTGCCCTCGGGCCAGTGCGCGATGCGGTTGCCGCGCTCGGCCAGGCGGCGCATGAGGGGCGAGCCACCGCCGTACACGCCCACGGGGACGAGCTTCTGGTCCGCGGGCCACACGAACCCGCCGTCGCCGAGACCGTTGTACATGGGCCACGAGGAGCTGGCGGCGGTATTGGTGAACCAGTAGAGGGAGATATTGGTCAGCAGGTGATCCCGCTCGACCGCGTCTTCCAGATGTTCTGCCAGCGGCGAGAATTCGTTGAACTTGTGCACCAACCAGGACAGCAGCCCGACCGGTGAATCGGTCCAGCCGTGCGCGAAAGTCTGTGCGGCCGAGGACAACAGCACATGGTGGTTCACCCCCGTCTGCCATTTCTGCATGAGCTCCCATTCGGACAGCTCCTCGGGTGTCATGGTGGGCACGTCGGCGGCCGAGGGCATGCCGAGGCCGCCGTCGATGTGGACGCCGACAATGCGGGCCGGGCAGGCCAGCGCCATCTCCTGCACCACATAGGCCCCCAGATCGCCGCCCTGAACACCGTAGCGGGCATAGCCGAGCCGGGACATGAGCTCGATCCACATCCGCGCCACATCGCCGGTCGTGAAACCGAGCTCGCGTGGGCCCTCGGAGAACGCGAATCCGGGCACCGACGGGATCACCACATGGAACGCTTGCGCCGACTCCAGCCCGTGCGCCCGCGGATCGGTCAGCAGCGGAATGGATTTGCTGAACTCCACGAAGGTGTTCGGCCAGCCGTGGGTGAGGATCAGCGGCAGCGCGTCCGGCTCGGGCGAGCGCACATGCAGGAAATGCACATCCAGGCCGTCGATCTCGGTCACGAACTGCGGAAACTCATTGAGTGCCGCTTCCTGTGCCCGCCAATCGAATTCGGTGCGCCAGTACTCGGCCAGCTCGCGCAGGTAGCCCACTGGAACGCCCTGGCTCCAGTCCTCGCCCGGCAGCGCCGCCGCCCACCGGGCCCGGCCCAGGCGGTCGTTCAGATCGTCGATATCGGCCTGCGGTACGTCGATGCGGAAGGGGCGAATCGCTTGGAATGTCATATGGGCTACGTTAGGAACCAAGTAGGACTGTTCTGGTCCTAATTGGAGAGGAGCCTTTCGGTATGACCGACACACCGGCACGACTCCTGCGCCTGCTGTCCTTGCT
Organism: Nocardia sp. NPDC127526; assembly: GCF_042672265.1. NCBI lineage: Bacteria > Bacillati > Actinomycetota > Actinomycetes > Mycobacteriales > Nocardiaceae > Nocardia > Nocardia sp. NPDC127526. Next base: position 221,389 of record NZ_JBHXVO010000007.1, read on the forward strand.
GCAAACCCCGCGCGAATGGCCCGGCCGCGAACTCGCCGACCGCCTGGGCGTCACCGACCGCACCGTCCGCCGCGATATCGACCGCCTGCGCGAACTCGGCTACCCGGTAGAAGCCACGCTCGGTGCCACGGGCGGCTACCGTCTGGTCGCCGGCGCCGCCATGCCGCCCCTGCTCGTCGACGACGACGAGGCCGTGGCCATAGCCGTCGGCCTGCGCGCGGCGGCGGGCTCCGCGATCTCGGGCATCGAGGAAGCCTCGGTGCGCGCGCTCGCCAAGCTGGAGCAGGTGCTGCCCACCAAGCTGCGCCGCCGCGTCCGCGTGCTGGGCGCGGCCACGGTGAGCTACAGCGCGCGGGACGCGGCGGTCGATCCCGAGATTCTCACCACCCTGGCCGCGGCCATCACCAACAAGGAACGCGTCCGCTTCGCCTACCTCTCCGCCTCCGGCGCCGAATCCCGCCGCAATACCGAACCTCTCGGCGTCGTCCCGCTCCGCCACCGGTGGTACCTCGTGGCCTTCGATCTCGACCGCGACGACTGGCGCATCTTCCGGGTGGACCGAATCGAGCGCCCCCACCCCACCGGAGCCCGCTTCACCCCCCGTCCCCTCCCCGCCGCCGACCCCGCCGCCTATGTGGCGGGCGAACGAACCGACTGGGGAGCCCCAACGCTGCACTACCGCATCACCATTCGGGCTCCCATCGATCAGATCGCCGGCCGGCTCGGCGAGGATCCGAGTGATCTCACCGCCGTCGACGACCGCACCTGCCTGCTGGAATCCACTCGGGAGGACTCCCCGGCCTGGCTGGCCCACCGCCTCCTCGAACTCGGATACGACTTCGAAATCGACAGTCCCCCAGAACTGATCACCGAACTGCGCGCCATTCACACTCGCCTCGAGCGCCTCCTCACGGGTTAGCATCCGACTGGCTCACAAGAGCCGACGTCTCGGTGTGACTGCCGGATTCGGGTTCGGCGGTTCGATGGGGGTGGGTATGCGGCAAGTGCTGTTCGCGGCGATGATCGCCTTGGCGGTGTCGATCACGGTGACGCCGGTATTGATCATGATCTTCGCCAGGAAGCGGTTCGGGCAGGAGATCCGGGTCGACGGGCCGGCGAGCCATCTGGCCAAGCGCGGGACGCCGACCATGGGCGGGATCGCGATCCTGATCGGGATGTGGGCCGGATATCTGGGCTCGCACCTGTTCGACGAGTCAGCGGGGATCTCGGTCTCGGGTCTGCTGGTGCTCGGGCTGGCCACGGCGCTGGGGGCGGTCGGGTTCACCGATGACTTCATCAAGATCCGCAAGCGGCGCAATCTGGGGCTCACCGCGGTGGGCAAATACATCGGGCAGCTGTCCGCCGCACTGGTTTTCGCGGTGCTGGTGCTGCGGTTCCCGGATTCGCGCGGGCGGACTCCGGGCAGCCGTCATCTATCGGATATGCGCGATATGACAATGGTGACGTTCAGCGTGCTCGCGTTCGTGGCCCTGGTGTGCCTGCTGGTGGTGGCCTGGTCCAATGCCGTGAACATCACCGACGGGCTGGACGGGCTGACGGCCGGATCGATGGGGATGGCGCTGGGGGCGTACACGCTGATCACCTTCTGGCAGTTCACCAAGGCGTGCGGGACCAAGCCCAGCGCGGGGTGCTACGACGTGCGCGATCCGCTGGATCTGGCCATAGTGTGCGCGGCGGGGGCGGCCGCGTGCATCGGATTCCTGTGGTGGAACGCGGCTCCGGCGAAGATCATCATGGGCGATACCGGATCGCTGGCGCTGGGCGGGCTGCTGGCCGGGCTGTCCGTCACCACCCGCACCGAACTGCTCATGGTGGTCATCGGCGGGCTGTTCGTCGCCGAGATCCTCTCGGTGGTACTGCAAGTGGCCGTCTACCGCACCACGCACAATCGCCTGTTCCGGATGGCCCCGTTCCATCATCATTTCGAGCTCGCCGGGTGGGCGGAAACCACGGTGGTGATCCGATTCTGGGTGCTGGCCGGGATCACCGCCGCCCTGGGGCTGCTGCTGTTCTACGGGGAGTACCTGGTCGCCTGAGTTCAGGCGCTGGCGGCCAGTGCCGGGGTCTCCCGGGTGAGGACGCCGTCGACCATGCGGTACACCGAATCCATCTGGTGCAGATGGGATCTGTCGTGGGTGACCAGCAGGGTGGCGGCGTGGTGCTCGCGCACGATGTCGATGATCAACTCGATGATGGCCGCGCCGCGCTCCTGATCCAGGGCGCTGGTCGGCTCATCGATGACCAGCAGCGACGGGTCGTTCATGAGCGCTCGCGCGATATTGACCCGCTGCCGCTGACCGCCGGACAGCTGGGCGGGCCGCTTGTGCTCGTGATCGGACAGGCCAACCGCAGCGAGCAGATCCCTTGCGCGGGAGCGGGCTTCGCGACGCCGGGAGGGGGAGACGAACCAGGTCCGGCCCAGATGAACCATGGCCTCGAGCTGTTCCACAGCCGTCAGCGCGGGAATGAGATTGGACTGCTGGAACACGATCCCGATGTGGTCGCGCCGCAACGCCGTGGCCGCTTTCCGGCTCAGTCCCGTCAGATCGAGGACCCCGGAGGCGGTTTCGAGCTCGATGCGCCCCGAATCCGGCCGGATGAGCGTGGATACCGCGGCCAGCAGCGTGGATTTGCCGGAGCCGGACGGTCCGGTAATGGCCGCGATCTCACCGCCGCGCACCCGCAGCCCCACCTCGTTCAGCGCCGTGATGCGCTCGGCCCCATCGGGAAAGGTGAGGGTGAGGCCGGTGACGTCGAGCTGATTGGTCATGGCGAAACTCCTGGGAGACATGGTGATCAGCGCGCCTGGTTGAGCGCGGTGAGCGGATCGGCGGTGGCGAGGAAGCGCAGCGCGAAGGCCGCGCCGAGCAGGCCGAGCAGGATCAGGGCGGCGGCCGGAACCAGGGTGGTGGCGGCGCTGAGGACGAAAGGCACGCTGTCGCCGAGGAATACGCCGGCCACCGCGGTCGCGCCGACCCCGATGCCGACCCCGGCCAGCAGCACCACCAGCGCCTGGCTCAGTGCGTCCCGCACCAGTGACCCGGTGCTCGCGCCGAGCGCTTTCAAGGTCGCGATATCGGGCTGCCGCTGCACCGTCCACACCGTGAAGAAGGCGCCGATCACCAGCGCCGAAATGGCGAACAGCATGACCGTCATGAGGGTGAGCGAACCGTTCTCGGCCTGATAGGAGGCCATGGCCGAGAGCGAGCCCGAGGTGCTGGTCGTGGTGGTGTGCGCCGCGGCGTTCACGGCCGCGAGATCGTCCGCACCGGAGACGGCGAGGATGGTGGCGGCCCCCGAACGCGGGTTCAGCGCTTGCCAATCCGAAAGCGTCATCCACATCACCGGTGTGTGCGCGTACCAGTCGTCGCCGGTCACGCCCTGCACGGTGAAGTTCCCGGAACCGAGCGCGACCGTGTCACCGGCCGCGGCGCCGAGCTCCTGCGCGGCGGCGCTGCTCAAGACGACCGAGCCGGATTCGGTAGCCGTGCGATTGCCGAAGGGTGTCCCGCTGACCCCGAACAGCGCGACCTGAGTGGCCGAGCCGCCGTCGTGCGTGGCCCGGGTCCGGCTGATGCCGATGGGGTCCACGGTGCCGCCGGTCTGCTGCCAGGCCCGGACCTGATCGACGCCCAGCGTGGACGCGTCGAAGGACGGCTCCGATCCGGTATCGGCGAACACCACGGTGTCGGTCCGCAGCGACTGGATCGCCGAGATGTTCTGGTGCGCGAGCCCGGCGGTGAGGCCGCTGAGAAAGGTCACCAGCAGCGCGACCAGGGTCACCACCAGGGTGATGAGCAGGAAACGGCCGCGGGCGGCCCGCAGATCTCGGAGTGCGACGAACATGACTCCACTCTGTCGTTGATCTTCCCGGGCTCCATCGCGCCGCGGAACCATTCGCACACCAGCCAACGGACGGTCGGCGTTTCCTACTTTCGATGGATGCCGCTGGAATAGCCGGGCATAAGCTGGTCGGCGTGCACCGCTCGCCGCTCACCCCTGTCTTCTCCGCCCTGCAGTTGGGGCTGCACGCGCTGGTGACGGCGCTGACGGTGGTCGTGGCCGTGCGGGCGATCGTCTCCGCGGAGCGCCCGGCCGCGATCGTGGTGCTGGCGGGGGTCTTCCTCGGCGTCTACTTCCTGGGCGCTCGCTTCCGGCGGAATCTGACCGCGGCCCGGGTGTGGCTGCTCGTCCTCACCGCGCTGTGGCTGGGCCTGGTGGCCTTCGTCCCGGACGCGGTCTATCTGGTCTTCGGGCTCTTCTTCCTCTATCTCCATCTGCTGCCGCGCTACTGGGGTCTGCTGGCGGTCACCGTCGCGACGGCGGTGTCGGTGGTGGGCTTCGCGGCGCATCGCGGCTGGTCCCTGGGCGCGGTCATCGGGCCGGTGCTGGGCGCGCTGGTGGCCGTGGCCATCGGCCTCGGCTATGAGGCGCTGTTCCGGGAGGCCGGCGAACGCCAGCGCCTCATCGACGAATTGCTCGCCACCCGGAACACGCTCGCCGAACAGGAACGCACCGCGGGCAAACTGGCCGAGCGCGAGCGCTTGGCCCAGGAGATCCACGACACGGTCGCCCAGGGCCTGAGCAGCATTCAACTGCTGCTGCACGCGGTGGAGCGCGCCGCCCCGGATCACCCCGCCCTGAGCCAGATTCGGCTGGCCCGCGAGACCGCCGCCGACTCCCTCGTCGAAACCCGCCACGTCATCGCGGAACTCACCCCCGCCCCGCTGGACGGGCACTCCCTCAGCGAGGCGCTCAAGCGCGTCGCCCGCCGCGCCGCCGCGCCCGGCCTGGACGCCCAGGTACTCGTCGAGGGCGATCCGCAGCGCCTGCCCATGCCGATCGAGGCCGCGCTGGTGCGCATCACCCAGGGCGCGGTCTCGAATGTGGTGCGCCACGCCAAGGCCGAGCGCATGCGCATCACCCTCACCTACGCCGACGACGCCGTCCACCTGGACGTGGTCGACGACGGCGTCGGCATCGATCCGGTCGTGCTGGCCCGGAACCCTTCCGGCAGTTTCGGTCTCAACGCCATGCGCAACCGGGTGGAGCAGCAGGGCGGCATCATGAACGTGGAATCCGAACCCGGCCACACCGCCGTCACCGTCTCGTTCCCCTTGGAGGACCAGGAATGATTCGCATCCTGCTCGCCGACGATCACGCCATCGTCCGCGCCGGACTGCGCGCCCTCCTGGATTCCGGTGTGGCCGAAAGCGATTCCGCCGCCGATATCGAGGTCATCGGCGAGGCCGCCACCGCCGAGGACGCCATAGCCTACTGCTCCACCACCCCGGTCGACCTGGTCCTCATGGATCTGCGCTTCGGCCCGGGCAAGTCCGGCGCGGACGCCACCGCCGCCCTGCGCGCCCTGCCCGACCCGCCCAATGTGCTGGTAGTCACCAACTACGACACCGACGCCGACATCCTCGGCGCCATCGAGGCCGGTGCGGTCGGCTACATCCTCAAGGACACCCCGCCCGCCGACCTCCTGGCCGCCGTGCGTTCGGCCGCCGAGGGCGAAAGCGTCCTCTCCCCCGCCATCGCCTCCAAACTCATGACCCGAGTCCGCAAACCCGACACCACCCTCAGCCCCCGCGAAATCGAAGTCCTCCGCCTGGTAGCCGACGGCCACTCCAACCGCGAAATCGGCAAACGCCTCTTCCTCAGCGAAACCACCGTGAAGTCCCATCTCGTGCACATCTATTCGAAACTCGACGTCAAATCCCGCACTTCAGCAGTGGCCCGAGCCCGCGAACGCGGCGCCATCTGACCAACCAAAGGGGTTGCCCCAGTTATCGAGAGCGCTGCGCCGAGTACCATTCGAGGAGTTCGGGGGCGTCAACCGCGGTCGGCGCCACGACCTTCGACGCCTCCGCACCCTGGAAGATCTTCTTGATCGGGACTTCCAGTTTCTTGCCGGTGCGGGTGTGCGGAATACCCGGCGCTTCGATGATTTCGTCCGGCACGTGCCGGGGCGAGACCTCGGTGCGAATGGTGGCGTTGATGCGGGTCTTCAGCTCCTCGGTGAGTTCCGCTCCCGGGCTGAGAACCACGAACAACGGCATCCAGTACCCGCCGTCGGGTTGTTCCGCACCGATGACCAAGGCTTCCGCGATTTCCGGCAGCCGCTCCACCGCTTGGTAGATATCGGCGCTGCCCATGCGAATGCCGTGGCGATTCAGCGTGGAATCCGAGCGACCGTGCACGATGATGCTGCCGTGCTCGGTCAGCGTGATCCAGTCGCCGTGCCGCCACACGCCGGGGAACATGTCGAAGTAGGCGTCGTGGTAGCGGGAGCCGTCCGGATCGTTCCAGAATCGCACCGGCATGGAGGGCATGGGTTTGGTGATGACCAGTTCGCCGACCTCGCCGCGCACCGGATTGCCCTGCTCGTCCCAGGCGTCGAGGGCGACGCCGAGGTAGGGCGCGGAGAGTTCGCCCGGCCAGACGGGCACGGTCCGGACGCCGCCGATGAAGGCGGAGACCACATCGGTGCCGCCGCTGATGGAGGCCACCGGAATGTGCTCGCCGACATTGTCGCGCAACCAGAGTGAGGACGACGGGGGCAGCGCGGACCCGGTGATCCCGACCAGCCGGACGGCCGAGAGGTCGTGATCGGCGCGCGGCACCGAACCGGCCTTGGCGCAGGCCAGGACGTATCCGGGGCTGGTGCCGACGACCGTCGCGCCGACACGCGCGGCAATCGACCACAGGGCGTCGGTGGCGGGCGCCGAGGGACTGCCGTCGTAGCAGACGACGGTGGCGCCGACCAGCAGCCCGGCGATCTGGAAGTTCCACATCATCCAGCTGGGGCTGGTGTACCAGAAAAAGGTGTCGCTCGGCCCGATATCCGATTGCAGGGCAACGGCTTTCAGGTGTTCGAGCAGGACGCCGCCGTGGCCGTGCACGATGCCCTTGGGCTTGCCGGTGGTGCCGGAGGAATACAGCACCCACAGCGGATGATCGAAATCCACCTGTGCGGAATCGATGTCGGTGACATCGAGGTCGGGTCGCAGATCATCCCAGGACGAGACCTCCGGCAGCGTGCCGCCGAAGCGCGATACCAGCACGGTGGCGCGCAGCGTCGGCAGCCCGGCCCGCAGCGCCTCGATATCGGCGGTCTTGTCGTGCACCTTGCCGCCGAAGCGGTAGCCGTCGGCGGCGACGAGCACCGTCGGCTCCAGCTGACCGAGCCGGTCGAGTGCCGCCTGGGCGGAATAGTCCTGGCCGCAGGCACTCCAGATGGCGCCCAGGCTCGCGGTGGCGAGGAAGGCGATCACGGCCTGCGGAATATTGGGCAGGTATCCGGCCACGCGGTCGCCCGGCCCGACACCCAGCTCGCGCAGCCGTTTGGCGAAAGCCACAGTGCTGCCGAGCAATTCGGCCCAGGAGAGTTCGGCAATCGTGCCGTCCTCGTCGACGGCGACAATGGCCGGGCGATCCGTGCGCGCCTGCCGCGCGACCTGGTCGACGTAGTTCAGCCGTGCACCCGGAAACCACTGTGCTCCAGGCATTTCCGTACCGGCCAATACCTGGTCCGGCCGCTCACCGAGATAGAAGTAGTCCCACACCGCACCCCAGAACCCGGCGAGGTCGTCGACCGACCACCGCCACAGCGCCTGATAATCCGGCAGGGACTCCCCGGTCCGCTTCTCCACGAACCGGGCAAAGCTGGTGACATCCGCCTCGATAATGTCCAGATCGGTCGGCGTCCACTGTGGTTCCATCGCGCTACCTCCTACGATGCCGGACTGCCGGCGCGCTGCGCCCGCGCCACGATCCGCTCGGCATGCCGGATGACCGGCATATCCACCATCCTGCCCTCGAAGGTGAACACACCCGGCTGATTCGGCACCTCCGCCAGCAGCCGGCGCGCCCAGTCGACCTCCGCGGCGGCGGGCGCGTAGGCGCGGCGAATGACCGGAATCTGGCTGGGATGAATGGCGACCTTGGCGTCGAAGCCGACGGCGACCGCATCCTCGGATTCGGCGGCCAGCCCGTCGAGATCCGGAATATTCAGATACACCGAATCGAGCGCGAATTTCCCGTAGGCCTTGGCCGCCAGCAGGGATTGCGAGCGCACATGCCGTGCGACATCCCGATAACTGCCGTCGGCGTGCCGGCTGGAATTGCCGCCGAGCGCCGCCACCAGGTCCTCCGCACCCCACATGACGCCGATGGCATTGCGCACCATGACCGCGCGCCCGACCGCCATGGCGCCCAGCGGGGATTCCACGAGTGCGATCACCTCGTAGTCCGACAGGCGCGTGATCTGTTCGGCGGATTCGCATTTCGGCAGCATGATGCGCCGGTATTCGGTGCGCACCAGGGCGTCCACATCGAGCATGTGGTCGAGGGTGCCCGCGGCATTGATGCGCACCACGGTGCGTTCGGGATCCAGCGGATTGGCGATCAACGCCTCGCGGGCCGCGGCCTTGTCCGCCTCAGCGACGCCGTCCTCCAGATCGATGATCACCACATCGGCTGCCGCGAGGGCTTTTCCATAGCGTTCGGGGCGATCGGCGGGGCAGAACAACCAGGCGGGTCCGGGCATTTCCCAGCTCATGAAGGCTGCTTCCTGACGAGGGTTTTGCGAACGGCGGTGGCGACGATATCGCCATGCTGATTGCGTCCAGTATGTGCGAAGGACACGATGCCCTCGCCTGGACGGCTCTTGGATTCCCGCAGTTCCGTCACCACGGTTTCGGCGTACAGGGTGTCGCCGTGGAAAAGCGGTTTGGGGAAGGCGATCTCGGAGAAGCCGAGATTGGCGACGATGGTGCCCTGGGTCAGCTGCGCCACCGACAACCCGACCAGCGTCGAGAGCGTGAACATGGAATTCACCAGCCGCGCGTGGAACGGCGGCAGCGCGTCGGCGAACGCGGCATCCAGATGCAGCGCCTGGGTATTCATGGTCAGCGTCGTGAACAGCACATTGTCGGCCTCGGTAATGGTGCGGCCGGGCCGGTGCTCGTACACCACGCCGGTTTCGAATTCCTCGAACCAGAGGCCGCGCTGTACGACTCGGCGCGGGCTGTCGTCGGTCACAGCCCGAGCTCCCGCCCGATCAGCATCAACTGCACCTCCGTGGTGCCCTCACCGATTTCCAGGATCTTGCTGTCGCGATAGTGCCGCGCCACAGCATATTCGTTCATGAAGCCGTAGCCGCCGAAAATCTGGGTGGCGTCGCGGGCATTGTCCATGGCGGCCTCGGAAGCGACGAGTTTCGCGATGGCGGCCTGTTTCTTGAACGGTTTTCCGGTGAGCATGAGCGCGGCCGCGTCGTAGTAGGCGGCGCGGGCGGCGTGCGCGCGGGCCTCCATGCGCGCGATCTTGAAGGCAATCGCCTGATTGCTGCCGATGGGGCGGCCGAAAGCCTCGCGCTCCTTGGCATACCGGACGCTCTCGTCCACACAGCCCTGCGCCGCGCCGACCGAGAGCGCCGCGATGGCGATCCGGCCCTCGTCGAGAATGCGCAGGAAGTTGGCGTAGCCGCGGCCGCGCTCGCCGAGCAGGTTCTCCGCGGGCACCCGCACATCGGTGAAGCTGAGCGGATGGGTGTCGGAGGCATTCCAGCCGACCTTGTTGTAGGCGGGCTCGGCCACGAATCCGGGAGTGTCGGTGGGCACCAGGATGGTGGAGATCTCCTTCTTGCCCTCCGTGGTCCCGGTGACGGCGGTGACGGTCACCAGGCGGGTGATATCGGTGCCGGAGTTGGTGATGAACTGCTTGGAGCCGTTGATGATCCAGCTGTCGCCGTCCAGCACGGCGGTGGTGCGGGTGCCGCCCGCGTCACTGCCCGCGCCCGGTTCGGTGAGCCCGAAGGCGGCCAGCGCCCGGCCGCTGGTCAGCTGCGGCAGCCACTCCTGCTTCTGCTTGTCGTCGCCGAACCGGTAGATCGGCATGGCGCCCAGCGAGACTCCGGCCTCCAGGGTGATGGCCACGCTCTGATCGACCTTGCCGAGCTCCTCGAGAGCCAGGCACAGCGCGAAATAGTCGCCGCCCATCCCGCCGAACTCCTCCGGGAACGGCAGGCCGAACAGCCCCATATCCGCCATGCCCTTGACCACCTCGTACGGGAAGGTGTGCTCGGCATCGTGCTTGGCGGCCACGGGAGCCACCACCTGATTGGCGAAATCCCGCACGGTGAGCGCGAGTTCGCGGTACTCATCCGGAAGTGTCCCGGTGGAGAGGAAGTCGGTCATCACATATCCCTGATCTGATCGGCGGTAGCTGAGGCGGGTGTATCGCCCCCGCGTCGAGTTGGTTCGGTGTCGGCGGGCTGAGCGGCGTCGGGCTCGGCAGTGTCGAGCTCAGCGGCGGCAGGCGTCTCGGCCGCACCCGGTGCGGGGTCGATGATCACGCGGGCGAGCACCTGGTCCAGTCGCACCTGCGTACCGGGCGTGACGAGCAGCTCGACTCGACCGGCGACAGGGGCGGTCAGGGTGTGTTCCATCTTCATGGCCTCCACGACGACGATCGGTGCGCCCGCGGCCACGTGAGCGCCGGACTCCACCGGGAGCGCGATGACCGAACCCGGCATGGGGCTGGTGATTTCGGCATCGCCGGAGTGATCGGCGGCGGTGCGCACATCGGCCTCGGCGACCTCGCGCAGCAGGGCGATCCCGGTGGCGTCGGCAATCCAGACCTGGCCGTCGTGCTGGGCAATGCGGAAGCGAGTGCGCACGCCGTCGACGGTCAGCGTCAGCTCACCACCACCCGCCATCCCGGCATGCTTTTGGCCGGGATCTCCGAAGCCGCTGTGGATTCCGGCCAAAAGCGCGCCGGAATGACGAGAAGAACCTTCGACCGGGCTCTCCGTCCGAGTCACGCCGAATTGCGCCGTGAGCGTGTGCTTCTCGCCCGACTCCAGCCAGGCTTCGGCACGTGCGGGGGTGCCGGTGAGGTAAACATGCTCGGTGCGGTCACCGCCGTGCAGCCGCAAGACGGTCGGGGCCGGAGCGCCTATCCGCCAGCCGGTTGGTACCGCCCAGAGGTCTGTCGGCTCCACCGGCCAGCGCCGCAGCCACAGATAGGCTGCGGCGGCGAGGAATTGAGTATCCCGGATCGGCTCCGCCTCGAAATCGCGCACTCGGCGATCGAGCAGGCCGGTGTCCAGATTTCCGGCGCGGACGTCCGAATCCGCGAGCAGGAAGCGCAGGAAGTCGGTATTGGTGCGCAGGCCGAGGATCTGCGTATCCCGCAGTGCTCCATCGAGTTTGGCGATGGCGGCAGCGCGGTCGGGCGCGTGGGCGATGACCTTGGACAGCATCGGGTCGTAGTCACTGCCGACGACGGTTCCGGCCCGGAGACCGGAATCGACCCGGACGCCGGGGCCTTCCGGCTCCGACAGCGCCAGTACGGTGCCGCCGGTGGGCAGGAAGTCGCGGCTCGGGTCCTCGGCGTACACGCGGGCTTCGATGGCGTGGCCGGTGAGGCGGATATCGTCCTGGCTCACCGACAGCTTCTGCCCGGCGGCAATGCGCACCTGGCATTCCACCAGGTCGACGCCGGTGACGAGTTCGGTCACCGGATGCTCGACCTGCAGGCGGGTGTTCATCTCCATGAAGAAGAACTCGTCGGGCTTGTCGGCGGAGACGATGAATTCGACGGTGCCCGCGCCCATGTAGTCCACACTGCGCGCGGTATTGCAGGCGGCCGCGCCGATCTCGGCGCGAGTCCTGGCATCCAGCAAGGGGGACGGGGCTTCCTCGATCACCTTCTGGTGGCGGCGCTGCAGACTGCATTCGCGCTCACCCAGATGCAGCACCTGGCCGAAGCCGTCGGCGAGGATCTGCACCTCGATGTGCCGGGGGCGGCTGACGAATCGCTCCAGGAACAGGGTGTCGTCGCCGAAGGCGGCGGCCGCCTCACGCCGGGCGCTGACCAGGGCGTCCGGCAGCAGCGCCGGATCGTCCACCCGCCGCATGCCCTTGCCGCCGCCACCGGCCGATGGCTTCACCAGCACCGGATAGCCGATTTCCGTTGCGGCCTCGATGAGTTCGGTATCGGTCAGGCCCGGCCGCGCGATACCGGGCACCACCGGCACGCCGTAGGCCGAGACCGCGTTCTTGGCGGCGATCTTGTCGCCCATGATCTCGATGGCCCGCGCGGGCGGGCCGAGGAAGACGATGCCCGCCTCGTCCAGCGCCGCCGCGAAGGCCGAATTCTCCGAGAGGAAGCCGTATCCCGGATGCACGGCCTGCGCTCCGGAGCGGACGGCCGCGTCGACCACCTTGGCGATGTCCAGGTAGGACTCGCGCGCGGGGGCGGGGCCCAGCCGCACGGCGGTATCGGCCTCGTGCACATGGCGGGCATCGGCATCCGCGTCGCTGTAGACCGCGACCGAGCGAATTCCCATGGCGCGCAGGGTGCGAATGACGCGCACCGCGATTTCGCCGCGATTGGCGACGAGCACGGTGTCGAAGGCAATGGGGTGCGCTTTGTTCATCATGGTGATCACATCCGGAAGACGCCGTAGGAGACGGGTTCGAGCGGCGCCTGCGCGCATGCCGAAAGCGCCAGGCCGACAACTGTTCTGGTATCGGCCGGATCGATGACGCCATCGTCCCAGAGCCGCGCGGTGGAGTAGTACGGATTGCCCTGCGCCTCGTACTGCTCGCGGATCGGGGCCTTGAACGCCTCCTGATCCTCCTCCGACCACGGCTTGCCATTGCCGTCGAGCTGATCGCCGCGCACGGTGGCCAGCACCGAGGCGGCCTGTTCACCGCCCATGACGGAGATGCGGGCATTGGGCCACATCCACAGGAAGCGCGGCGAATACGCGCGCCCGCACATGGAGTAGTTGCCCGCGCCGTAGGAGCCGCCGATGACCACGGTCAGCTTCGGCACCCGCGCGCAGGCCACCGCGGTGACCATCTTCGCGCCGTGCTTGGCGATGCCGCCGGCCTCGTAGTCGCGGCCCACCATGAACCCGGTGATGTTCTGCAGGAACAGCAGCGGGATCTTGCGCTTGTCGCAGAGTTCGATGAAATGCGCGCCCTTCATGGCGGATTCGGCGAACAGCACGCCATTGTTGGCCACGATGCCGACCGGATGGCCGTGGATGTGCGCGAAGCCGGTGACCAGGGTGCGCCCGTATTCGGCCTTGAATTCCTGGAATTCGCCGCCGTCGACCATGCGGGTGATGACCTCGCGCACGTCGTAGGGCGTGCGCAGATCCACCGGCACCACGTCGTAGAGCTCGTCCTGCGGCGCGATCGGATCGACGGTGGGACGGACCTCCCACGGCGTCGGCGTCTTGGGCCCCAGCGTGGCCACGATATTGCGCACGATGCGCAGTGCGTCCTGATCGCTCTCGGCCAGATGATCGGTGACACCGGAAGTGCGCGAATGCAAGTCGCCGCCGCCCAGCTCCTCGGCGGTCACCACCTCACCGGTGGCGGCCTTCACCAGCGGCGGCCCGCCCAGGAAGATGGTGCCCTGATTGCGCACGATCACGGTCTCGTCGCTCATGGCCGGCACATACGCGCCGCCCGCGGTGCACGACCCCATGACCGCGGAAATCTGCGCGATGCCCTTGGCGCTCAGATTCGCCTGGTTGTAGAAGATCCGCCCGAAGTGCTCGCGATCCGGGAAGACCTCGTCCTGCTTGGGCAGGAACGCGCCGCCGGAGTCCACCAGGTAGATGCACGGCAGGTTGTTCTGCAGCGCGACTTCCTGCGCCCGCAGATGCTTCTTCACCGTCATCGGGTAGTAGGTGCCGCCCTTGACCGTGGCGTCATTGGCGAGGATCACGCATTCGCGCCCGGACACCCGCCCGACCCCGCCGATGACACCGGCCCCGGGGCACTCGTCCCCGTACATCCCATTGGCGGCCAGCGGCGACAGCTCCAGGAACGGCGAGCCCGGATCGAGCAGCTGATCCACCCGCTGCCGCGGCAGCAGCTTGCCCCGCGCCACATGCCGCTCCCGGGCCTTCTCCGGTCCACCCAGCGCACTGACCGCCAGCCGCGCACGCAGCTGTTCGACCAGCGCCAGATGTGCCTCCCGATTCCCGGTACGCACGTCCCCAGTCAGCGTCATCGCGCCATCCTGCCCGCTCGGTTAATCACCAATAACTGGAAAATAAGATAATCTTCACTAACTGAGTTGTCCAGGACCGGCGAGAGGAGCCACGGTGAGCAGCACCGATACCGTCACGCTCACGCGCCGTGAGCAGCTCAAGGCGCAGCGCCGGCAGCAGCTGCTGGACGCGGGAGCCCGGCTCATCGCCGATCGCGGCTTCCTGGGTATGCGCCTGGACGATCTGGGCGCGGCGGCGGGCATCAGCGGCCCGGCCGTCTACCGCCACTTCCCCAATAAGGAAGCCCTGCTGGTCGAGTTGCTGGTCGGCATCAGTCAGCGCCTGCTCGACGGCGGCAAGGCCGTGGCCGCACGGGCCGCCACCCCGGCCCAGGCACTCACCGACCTGGTCGACTTCCACCTCGACTTCGCCCTCGGCGAGCCCGAGCTCATCCGCATCCAGGATCGCGACCTGGAGAACCTGCCGGAGTCGGCCCGCCGCCAGGTCCGCCGCACCCAGCGCCAGTACGTCGAGGTCTGGGTCGCCGTCCTGCGCGAACTCCACCCGGACCTGCCCGAGCCGACGGCCCGGGTCCAGGCCCACGCCACCTTCGGCCTGATCAACTCGACCCCGCACAGCGCCCCGGCCGCGACCGCCACCCGGGCCCGCCCGGTCTTGCGCCGCATGGCTTTGGCCGCCCTGGGCTGAGCCCTTTCCCCGTCATTTCCCCGTCATTCCGGCGTGCTTTTGGCCGGAATCCACCGGGTCAAATGCCCTTCAGTTCGCGCTCCGCGGTATTGAGGACCAGATGCACCCCGCCGACGATGATCGGCCGGAAGGTGCGGGTGCAGAGCCCGGACAAGATCGGCGTGGCCATTTCGAAGTCGGCGAACCAGTGCACGCGAGTGCCGCCGGGCACCTCGTCGAAGGAGATACTTCCGTCCTGATGCCGTAGCGGCGGAACCGATTTCAGCAATCGGTAGCGCATCAGACGAGGCGGATCGTATTCGATGATCTCCTCGGTCAGGCGGAGCAGCGGGGTGACGATCAGGCGCACGGCCCCGGCCCCGTGCCCGGTGGTGTCGCCGGGGCGGACCAGGGTCACGCGGCGGACGAAGGGCACCCGCTGATAGTTGGTCGCATCGGTCAGCCAGTCGAATACATCGGAGCGGGGGGCCGCGATGGTGCGCTCAATATCGACCGTGCGCATGCCGGCTCCGTTCTGGTCTGGCTCGAACCTCCGGGAAGCCTACGAGATCGGGAAGCGGTCGGCGCGGGAACGACGCGGATTAAATCAGGGGCTTGTGCTTGCGGATGCGGCGGCGTACGTCGCGCATCATGAAGTGGGTGGGCGCGAAGCGCAGGAACTTGGGGACGAAGCGATTGACGAAACCCACGAAGAGGAAAAGGTTTTCGAAGCGGCGCTGATCGGTGGCGGTCCAGGCGATGCCCATCTGCTCGCGGAAGTGCGGGGCGAGGAATCCCGCGGTGAGGAAGCGCAGCAGGCCGCCGAAGACGACGCGCAGGTACCAGTGGATCATGCGCAGGTGCAGCAGGTCGTCGACGTAGGCTTTGACCTTGTCGTCGAGGACGGCCTGTTCGCACGCGAGGTTCCAGTAGACATCGAACTCGGCGCGGGTGGCTGGCCACATGTCTTCCGGCACTTGCAGAGTCGTGCCCAATGTCGATGAGGTCCGGTAGAACTCCTCGGCCTGTTCGGGGTTCATCTTGCCGTGCAGCATCTGGTACGAGTCCTCGAAGCCGATGAACAGGCAGGCCGCCACCCACAGCTGCAAGTTCCGGTCGAAGGCGTTGTACTTCACCGCCGCGCCCGGTTCCGAACGCACTTGGCGGTGCGCGACATTCACCGCTTCCCGAAACTCGGTCTTCTCCCCGGGACTGCCGAGCAGCGCGACCGCGAGATAGGAAGCCGTGGTGCGCAAGCGTTTCCACGGATGCACCAGGAGTGCCCCGGATTCCACCCTGCTGTCGGCGACGCCGTTTCCGACGCCGGGACGCGCCAGCTGCATGGCCACATTGGCGGCCGCGCCGGCGAACTGCCAGAAGTCCATGGCGTCCTGTACCCGCGGCGGGCGCTTGGTCTGGGAGCGGTGGATGGCCGGAATGCGAATGCGAGTCCGCTCGGTGGTCAGGGGGACCGATTCGAAGGGCTGGGCCGCTGCTGAGGTCATGACTGTCCTTTCCGAGCAGACGCGGAATGGTCCATAACTTAGAACTGCCACAGCTCCAGGTCAATGCCTAAAATAAGTTTTCCGAAAGCCCCCTTCTTGAAAAGAATGCTCGGTAACATACCCGACCATGCTGCAACGGCTTGATCGCATACTGAGCTATGAGATGAAGGTGTCGGAGTTCCTCGGCACCCTCATCCTGATCGGCATCCCCTACGGCCTGGTGGGCCTCATCTGGACGCTCACGCACACCTCGCATCTGAAGCAGATGAACGGCCTGGACGTGATCATCTCCTTCCTGGGCTCCATCGTGTGCTGGCCGGTGCTCACCTTCTCGAATGTGTGCATGACGTGATGGTTCTGGTCCGGCTCATCGACCTCCTCGTCATGGGGGTGAAGGTGCTCGGTGGGCGTACGCGGGTGAATCCGGTCTTCCGGTTCGGGCTGTGGGTGGCGGTACTGAGTACCTTGGCCGCCGGTGTCGCGGTCCTGGGCTTTCTGCTCGTGCTGTTGCAGCAGTATCTCGACGACATGGCGTAAGGGGGCACGCCTTGACCACCACCGAATCCGAACGCGGTGAGCTCGACAGGATCATCGAGAGTCTCACTCGGCTGTGGAAGCGACATCCGCAGCAATCATTGGAAACCCTGGGGCGGCAGGTCCTGCTGGGCCGGGAGGCGGTGCGGCAGTTGGTCGTCGCCATGGCGCGCCGGCGCTTTCCCTATCAGGAGTTCATCAAGCAGTGCGCGTTCATGACCAGTGTGTCGGCGGCGCCGACGGTGCTGGTGGCCATTCCCATTGCCGTGGTGGTGTCGATTCAGGTGGGCGCGCTGGTGAATCAGGTCGGCGCGACCACGTTCATCGGCGCGGTGGCCGGGCTGGGCATTATTCGCCAGGGCGCGCCGCTGGTGACCTCGCTCATGATCGCGGGGGCGGTGGGGTCGGCCATCTGCGCCGATCTGGGCTCGCGCACCATTCGCGAGGAGATCGACGCCATGATGGTGATGGGCGTGGATCCGGTGCGCCGGCTGGTGGCCCCGCGCCTGCTGGCGGCGGTGCTGGTGAGCATGCTGCTGTGCGGGTTCATCGTCTTCGTCGGCTTCGCGACGGCCTACATGTTCAATGTGTACGCGCAGTCGGGGACGCCCGGCTCGTTCATCGGGTCCTTCGCCTCCTTCGCAGTGGCCAATGACCTGGTCATCGCGCTCGTCAAGGCGGCGGTCTTCGGCGCGCTGACCGCGGTCATCGCCTGCGATATCGGCTTGCACGCGCACGGCGGGCCCGGCGGGGTGGCCAATGCGGTGAACTCCGCGGTGGTCAGCTCGGCGCTCATGCTGTTCGCCACCAACATCATTCTCACCCAGGTGTACAACACCTTGTTCCCGACGAAGGTGATCTGAGGTGGGCAGCACCTACACTCCCCCGGCGCTGCGGCCGATCAAGCTGGCGGGCAATGCCATTGCCGCGCCGTATCAAGCGAACCAGCGGTTGGGGCATCAGGCGATCACGTTCTTCCAGGCGCTCATCGCGATTCCGTTCGTGGTCAAGCACTATCGCCGGGAAGTGCTGCGGCTGACCGCCGATATCGGCTGGGGCAATGGTTCTCTCATTGTGGGCGGCGGGACCATCGGCGTGGTCATCGTGCTGTGCGGGTTCGCCGGCATCACCGTGGGCATGGAGTCGTTCACGGCCTTGAACCTGCTCACCATGGGGCCGCTGACCGGGGCCATCTCCGGTTTCGCCACCACGCGCGAGCTCGCGCCGATCATCGCCACGCTGGCCTTCGCCATTCAGTCCGGCTGCCGGTTCACCGCGCAGTTGGGTTCCATGCGCATCTCCGAGGAGATCGATGCGCTGGAATCCATTGCCATCCGGCCGCTTCCGTATCTGGTGAGCACGCGGATGATCGCGGCGACGGTGACCATCGTCCCGCTGTACAGCGTGGGGCTGGCGGTCGCGTACCTGACGACCAAGCTGTCGGTACTGGTCCTGGGCGGGACCACGGCGGGCACCTACGACCACTACTTCTTCCAGTTCCTGCTGGGACCGGACGTGTTCTGGTCGCTGCTGAAAGTCGTTGTGTTCGTCATGCTTTCAGCCTTCATCCAGTGCTACTACGGCTATGTGGCCACCGGCGGCCCGGAGGGCGTCGGGGTGGCGGCCGGGCGGGCCATCAAGATGGTCATCGTCGTCATGGTCTTCGCCAATCTGTTTCTGACCCTTGCGATCTGGGGCATCGACCCCGGATTCCGGATTTCGGGGTAGGCGCCGTGCTTCTCGATCCGAGTGGCCGCGGACCGACGGCCCGGCAACTGTCCCTCGCGGGACTGGCCATGCTGACCGCCGTCGCACTGCTGCTGTATCTGCTGGCCTTGCGCTACACCGGGCGCTTCGAGGACAAGGTGGGTGTCGTCGCGGAGCTGACCAGCACCGGAGACGGGCTGCCCGACCGCGCGGACGTGAAGTTCCGCGGCATGGTGGTCGGCCGCGTCGAAACCGTGGAGGTCGTGGCCGCGGGTGAACGACAGCGGGCGGAGATCGCGCTGAAACCGGCTGTGGCGGGCATGATTCCGGCGACGGTGGCCGCCCGCGTGATTCCGAACAACATCTTCGGTGTCACCGCCGTCGAGCTGGTCGACACCGCGCCCGGTCAGCGCACCCTGCGAGCCGGGGACGTCATTCCGGAGGACACCAGCGCCGCGACGGTGCAGTTGCAGACCACGCTCAATGTCCTGCGCAATGTGCTGAACAATATTCAGCCGGAGAAGCTGGGCCGGGTACTGGGCACCCTGGCGGCGGCACTGGATCCGCAGTCGCGCGTCCCCGGTTCCACCGTCGAGCGTCTCGACACCTGGCTGACCGAGGTGCACGCCATTCCCGGCATCGGCAATCTGCTCGGCGATCTCGGACAGGCGGCCACCGCGCTGAGCGAGTCCGCACCCGAACTGGTCGGGATGCTGTCGCGGTCGGTGACCACCGCGCGCACGCTGACCGAGCAGCGGGCGAATCTCATTGCCCTGCTCACCAATGGCGGGACGGCCGTGGACGCGGTGAACTCGCTGTTCGCCCGCAATCCCGATTCCGGGAAGTTCCTGGTGGCCGGGCTGGACGAGCTGTTCGGCAGCCTCGCCGAGGACCCGCAGGCCATCCCCTATGCGGTCGCCAATCTCAATACCGCGCTGCAACGGCTGGGCGGCGTGTTCAGCTTCGGTCCCGGCCGGCAGATGGTGTGGAAGATGGATGTGTCCTTCACTCCGTTCCAGCAGTACACGGCCGCGGACTGCCCGCGCTACGGCGAACTGGCCGGGCCGCGCTGCGGCGGGCCGACGGTGCCGGATGTCGCACCGCCACAGGAGTATCCGACCGCGCTCCTGCCGCAGTGGCTGGGCGCTGCCGGTCCCGTGCCGGTGCAGCAGCCGCAGGCGAATGCTCCGGTCATCCCCGGCTTGCCGAATCTGCCTGTGATACCCGGACTTCCGGCGATTCCAGGGATCACCGCCCCGGCCTCGTACAACGGAAGCGATCCGGCCACCGCGCAACCCGCGGGCCTACGTGGCACCGAGGCCATCGCGGCGGTGGTCGGCGGTAAGCCGAATATGGCCCAGGTGCTGTTGCTGGGGCCCGTCCTGACCGGCGGCTATCTCACGGAGGCCACGGCATGAAATCCGCGAAATCCCTGGCCGGATTCAGCCTCTTCGCGGTCATCGCGATCGTGCTGACCTACACCATCTGGTCCACGCTGCAACGCTCGGTACCCGGTGGCACGCACAGCTATTCGGCGGTCTTCTCCGATGTGCTCGGCCTGCGCATCGGCGATGACGTGCGGATGGCCGGAGTCCGGGTGGGGCGGGTCGACAAGATCGACTTCACCGGCGACTACCGGGCGCGGGTCGACTTCCGGATCGAGGACGACCAGCATCCGACGACCTCCACCAAAGCCCTGGTGCGGTATCAGAATCTGATCGGGCAGCGCTATATCGCGCTCATGCCGGGTGAGGTGGCGGGGCGGCCGCTCGCGCCCGGGGATCAGATTCCCCTCGAGCGCACCGAACCGTCCTTCGATGTCTCGGCGCTGCTGTCGGGCTTCGAGCCGCTGTTCAGCGTGCTGCAACCGGATCAGGTGAACTCGCTGTCGGAGACGCTCATCCAAGCCCTGCAAGGCAATGGCGTCTCGCTGAGTTCGCTCGTCACCCAGGCCGCGCAGCTGGCGGCGACCTTCGGCCAGCGCGATCAGATCCTCGGCGATGTGATCGCCAACCTCAGCAGCGTCATCGCCGGGCTGTCGAACCGCAGTGGTGAGCTGGAAACGCTTATCACCCAGGCGCGTTCGCTCACCGAGGCGCTGTACTCGCAGGGTGAGGCGCTGAAGACCTCGGTCGATCGGGTGGCGACGGCGACGGATTCGCTCGTGAACATCATCGCCACCGTGAAACCCGGTGTGGCCCGAGCTCAGAACGATGCCACCAGCGGTATCGCCCTGCTCCTGCTCAATGGCGCGTCGCTGGACCAGGCCGCCGTGGAACTGCCCGACATCCTGAATGCCCTGGCGCGCTTCACGTCCTACGGCACCTACGGCAATGCCTACATCTGCCGGCTGGATGTCTCGCTGTGGGGCGTGCTGCTGCCGCCCGGCCTCTTCTCCCAGGTCGGCGGTCCGGCCCAATCGGAGGTGTGCCGATGAATCGGTATTTGCGGCTCGGCTTGCTGGCGGCCGGATTCGTGGTGCTGCTGCTGGTCGGCTCGACGGCCTTCGAACAGGCGCAGTTGGGCGACAAGACGATTCACGCCGAGTTCGCCCAAGCCGCGGGCCTGCGGCCGGGTGCGACGGTGGATGTCTCCGGTATCGAGGTCGGCACCGTCTCGGCGGTGAAGCTTGACGGTGACAAGGTCCTGGTGGATTTCAAAGTCCGTCGAGACCTGCGGTTGGGATCGAATGCCCATGCCGCCATCAAGATGTCGACCATCCTGGGCCGCCTGCACGTGGATCTGGTTCCGGGTAGCGGCGGGGCGCTGGCCGGGGATCGCATCAAGATCGAGAACACCACCGTGCCCTACAACCTGGGCAAGGTCGTTCAGGATCCCAAGTACAAGTCCTCGTTCGAGCACATCGAGCGCATCGACCCGGTGAAGCTGCGCCAGGCCCTCGATACCGTCGACCAGCAGATGGGCGAGTCCCCCGAGCTGGCCGTGCAGGCGCTCGACAGCGTCGGCGCGCTGGCCAAGGTCATCAATGACCGCCGCGACGAGGTCGACACCCTGCTGCAGGGCATGGATGTGGTGGCGCAGCTGGCGGCCGACAACCAGAACAGCGTGCTGCTCCTGCTGACTCGCGGTGAGGCCATCGGCACGGCCGTGCAGCAGCGCCAGACCCTGCTGCGCAGCCTGCTCGACAATGTGGCCGCGCTCTCGCGGCTGCTGCAGGAGATGGGCCTGGAGAACAACGGTCGGCTGGGACCGCTGATCGGCGATCTCAACACCATGTCCGAGGGCCTGGAGAAGAACAAGCAGAACCTCGACCGGCTCTACGAGATCATGCCGGTCGCCTTGCGGCAGTTCAACAATGTGGTCGGCAACGGGCCGTACGGCGAGGTGTACGCCCCGTGGCTGTTCCCGGACAACTGGCTGTGCTTCGCGCAGGCCGTTCAGGGGTGTCAGTGATGAGGGCGGTGTCGGTGATGAGGGCATGGACGAGGCCGCGGACGCTGCTGAAGCTGGCCGCGGTGTGCTGCGCGGCGGCGCTGGGATCGGGCTGCGGGGTGCTGCCGGACAGCGTGAGCTCGCTGCCCGGGCAGTATCTCGGCGACCGGATGCGGATCAGCGCGGACTTCGAGAACGTGGCCGGACTGTACGCGGGCAATGAGGTTGCGGTCCTTGGCGTTCCCATCGGCTCGGTCGAATCCGTCACGCCCAAGGGCAGTTACGTCGAAGTCGTCATGTCGCTGGATCGCGATGTGCGGATTCCGGCCGACGCCATGGCGGCGCTGGTCAATCCACAGCTCATAACCAACCGGCATGTGGAATTGGCTCCCGCCTACACCGGTGAGGGCCCCACCCTCGCCGATGGCGCGCATATTCCGTTGCCGCGCACCAGGGTTCCCGTCGAGCTCGACCGGATCCTGGCCAACTTCGATCAGCTGGGGGCGGCGCTGAAGGGCGATAACGACACCGGTCCCATGGCGAGCCGCGTGCTGTTCCCGCTGCTCGACGGCAATGGCGACCGGCTCCGCGAGACCCTCGACGCGCTCTCCTCGGCCTTCGAGGTCACCTTCGCCAATAAGGACCAGATCGCCAATACGATCATCAAGCTCAATGAGATCACCCAGATCATCGCGTCCAATGATCAGACCGTCCGCGACTTCAGCGGCCGCCTCACCGAATTGGTGAGCCTCATGGGCGAGCAGGCGCCCGGTCTGCAAGCCGTGCTGGCGCAACTCGACGATTTCGTCACCAATACCGCGACCCTCGTCGGGGAGAACAAGGATCAGCTGGCCGGAGCCCTGGCGCGCTTCGTGACCATTACCGAGCAGATGCGGCTCAATGCCCGCGGTCTCACCGAGATCGTGGATGTCGCCCCGCTCATGTTCCAGAACCTGGCCAATGCCACCAGCACCGAACATCAGGCGCTGCGATTGCACGGCCTGCTGGACAAATCGGCGCTCGATGGCGAGGCGCTGTCGATTTTCTGCGAGCGCGTCATGATGCGCCTGGACGGCTGCCGGACCGGCAAGATCCAGGACTTCGGGCCCGATTTCGGACTCACGGCCGCACTGCTCGGGATTGCGAGTATCGAATGAGTAGACGAATTCGCGCTCTCGCGGCCGCGCTCACCGCCGCGGCGCTCACCGGAGCAAGCGGTTGCGCGGTCACGGTGAGCAATGTGCCCATGCCGAAACCGGGAATCGGCGGGCCCGGTTACACCATTCACGTCGCCTTCAAGGACGCGCTCAATCTCCCCGATCGCGCGCACGTGAAGATCGGCGGCACCGATATCGGCGTGGTCACCGATATCAGCACCACGAACTTCATCGCCGATGTGGAAATGCTGATTCGCGAGGACATTCGGCTGCCGCAGGGCACCACCGCGGAACTGCGGCAGGGCACTCCGCTCGGCGACATGTTCGTGGCCATGACACTGCCGTCCACGGCGGAGGCGGGCGAGCCGCTGCGGGACGGCGACACCATCGGGACCGACCGGACCTCGGCCGGGGCCTCGGTGGAACATCTCATGATGTCGATCTCGCTCTTGCTCAATGGCGGCGGCATCAATCAGGCGGCGCGCATCACCACCGAGATGAACTCCATGTTCGCCGGGAAAGCGCCGCAGCTGCGGCATCTGATCACCGAGATGACCAGTGTCATCACCGCATTGAATCAGCGCACCGGGGATATCGACAGCGTGCTCGGCGGCTTGGACGTGCTCGCCGGGGAACTGGCGCAGCGCAAGGCCGAACTCGGGACCGCCGCCGATACCTTCCCGCAGTTGATCGGCCTGTTCACCGAGAACAACCAGCAGATCGTGGATCTGCTGACCAAGGTCTCGACCACCATGTCCGCGCTCGGCGATTTCAGCGACACCACCGGAACCGAATTCGTCAGCCTGTTCACCAGCATTCAGGCGCTGATGTCGGGCTTCTCGCAGATGGGCGACAACCTCGCCGGGACCCTCGACGGGTTGCACAACCTCTACCCCTCGCTCATGGCCAGCTTCGACGGGCCCGCGCTGGCGGTCGCCGCGACGGTGTCGTATCTGAGCATCGGCGCGCTCACCGATCCCTCGGGCAGCCGCTGGCCGGAGCTCGGCGATGCCGGGCAGTTCATCGGCAGCCTGACGCAGGTGCTGGAGAAGGTCTTCGGCAGGCTCACGAGTCCTCCGCAGCAGCCCGGAGCCATCCCCGGGGTGACGCCGGAGCTCACGCCCGAGCAGGACGGTGAACGATGAATTCCCCGCTGTGGCAGTGGATCGTGCGGCGGCGCATCGGGATCGCCAATATCGGCCTGGTCGTCGTGCTGATCATCGGCAGCGGCTATATCGGCGGCTATGTGCTGCGGTTCAATCCGCTGCCGCACACCATGACCGTCACCGTCGAGCTCGCCTCCTCGGGCGGGCTCGCGGCGGGCAATGACGTCACCTTCCGCGGCAGCCGGGTGGGCCGGGTGAGCGAGGTCCGGGTCTCCGGGGACGGCGTCGCGGCCATTGCCGAGATCGAGGATTCGGTGCGAATTCCGGTGGGCGGCACGGTCGCCGTGGGCCGGTTGTCGGCGGCCGGTGAGCAGTATCTCGACTTCCGGCCCGATTCCGATACCGGGCCGTACCTGCGCGACGGCACGGTCGTGGAGCGTTCGCGCACCAGCGTGCCGGTCACCATTCAGTCGGTGTTCGCGAATATGAGCGACTTCATCGGCGGCCTGAACCCGGACCGGCTGACCGTCATCATCGACGAGCTGGACAAGGCCCTGGCCGGCGGCCCGGATCGGCTGCGCAACATGATCTCCGGCATCAGCCGCGCCATGGCCGGGCTCACCGATCTGCTGCCGCAGACCCGGCAGCTGATCGAGAATCTCGAGGTCATCGCCGAGACCACCTCGCACGCGCAGCCGGATCTGGGCACGCTCACGGCCGCGGGCAGCGCGCTGTTCCACCAATTCGCCGCGGCGGACCGGGAATTGCGCGATCTGCTGCAACAAGGCCCGGGGCAGCTGGCCACCCTGGGCGGGTTTCTCACCGAAACCGAGGATCCCATGACCAATCTGGTGACGAACTTCGTGGCCATCACCCGGGCGGCGAAGCTGCGGGCGCCGGCCATCGCGGCGCTGTTCCCGGCGCTGCGGGTGGGTTCGGAATCGCTCGGGGTGCCCGCGCACGACGGGGCGTATCACACGCTGGTCGATCCCTGGCCGCGCCCGACCTGCGAATATGACACCATCCCGGTGGTTCCCACGCAGGCCGTCGTGGATACCCGCGTGCGGCTCTACAACTACTGCGTCACCACCGATCCGGCATTGCAGATTCGCGGGTCGGCCAATGCGCCGCGGCCCGATGTGCCGGACAACGGCGCGACCGCGCCGCCCGGCGTGACCGGTGACGAACTCTCCCAGCCCATACCCCGATAGGAGCGAGCAGATGAGTGAGATCGACCTGAACAAGGACGCGTCTGTCGAGGACGGGGCCGAATCGACAGGGCCCGCAGCAGCGAAGCCCGAAACGGAACAGCCCGAATCGGAACCCGAATCCATCGGCCCGAAGCGCCGTTTCACGCTGCCCGCGCTCGGGACGCGCGGCACGATCGCGGTGCGCGCCGCCGCGGCGCTGGTGGTCGGCGCGGCCGTCGGCTCGAGCGTGTTCCTCTTCGTGCAGAACAACGACAAGCAGGAACTGCTCGACGCCCGCGAGGCCGCCCGCACCGCCGCCTGCGAGTACGCCCCGAAGCTCGCCACCTACGACGCCAAGAATCTCGACACCTATTTCACCGGTGTGCTCGCGGGCGCGACCGGCGACTGGCAGCAGCAGTTCGATTCCACCAGCAAGGATCTGCGCGAAGTCCTCACGCAAGGCGAGGTGGTCTCCACCGCCACCGACGTGCAATGCGCCATCCGCACCAGCGACAAGGACTCGGCCGAGGCCATCGTGGTGATCGGCCAGACCATCACCAGCCTGGGCACCCAGAACAAGCCCGCCCCCGGTCAGCTCTCGATGGTCATGCGGCTGGAGCGTTCCGGCGACCGCTGGCTGGTGAACAAGGTCAACTCCCCGCTGGCCCGGCAGACGCAGCCGTGACCCCTCGCCCTCAACCCGGCAGGGACGCAAAAGACCTGGTGACTACCATTGCTGATATGACCGTCGAGCCGCAGCGGGTGATCCGGCGCCGCCCGAAGAACCGGCGCGCCCAGATTGCCGCCACCTCCGCGGCCGCCTTCGGCTCGCTCGGCTATCACGGGGTGAGCATGGAGGACATCGCCGCTCGTCTCGGAATCTCCTCGGCCGCACTGTATCGGCACTATCCGAGCAAGTACGCGCTGTTCCGCGAGGAGCTGCTCCGGCTGGGGCAGCTGACCGTGGACGCGGCCGTCCCGCCGGACGCCGCCGAGGGGCTGACGCCGCGGCAGCGGCTGGACAGCGTGCTGGACAAGATGATCGGCGAGACCATCGCCAATCGCGCCACCGTCACGCTGGTGCGCTGGGAGCGGCGCTATCTCGACGACACCGACCGGCGGACCCTCGAGGACCAGTTCGCCACGGCGCTGGCCACGCTGCGGCAGCTCATCAAGGATGTGCGGCCGGAGCTGGACGGGCACGATCGCGCGGTGCGGGCGGTGGCGCTGCTCAGCGTGATCAGCAGCGTGGGCGACCATCACGCCGCGCTGCCGGTGAAAACGCTGACCGCGCTGCTGCATTCGGCCTGCCGGTCGGTCGTCGACACCGAGCTGCCGCCGCCGGGGACCGAGGCCCGGCAGCCGCGCGCCGTCGAGATCCCGCAGTCGTTCAAACACGAACTGCTGCTGAAGAAGGCCGTGGAACTGTTCCACGAGCGCGGCTATCCCAATGTGAGCGTGGAGGACATCGCCGCGGCGGCGGATCTGTCGGCGGCCTCGGCGGTGTACCGGTACTACCGCAGCAAGGGCGATCTGCTCGCGGCGGCCTTCCGGCGGGCGGCGGATCGGGTGTCGGGGGCGATCGGCCCGGCGGTGGCCTCCTCGTCGAGTTCCGCCGAAGCCTTGACCAAGCTCATCGACCTCTATGTGGCCGGCTCGTTCGCCGAACGGGAACTGACTTTCGTCTATTACGCGGAATTCGGGCACGTGGCGCCGGAGGAACGCACCATGCTGCGCAATGTGCAGCGGCTCATCGTGGCCGAATGGGTGCGATTGCTGGTGGCGGTGCGGCCGGAACTGTCCGAGGGTGAGGCGCGGATTCTGGTGCACGCCGCCTTCGGGCTGGTGGTGGATCTGGGCCGGGTATTCGGCGACGATCCGCGCATCTGCCCGCAGGAGCGGGTTATTCGATTGATGGAGGTCACCCTCTTCGGCGCCGGAGCCGGTCGCTGACCGGCGCGGTTATCAGGCGACGGCGAATGAGACCACGGGTGTGAAGGGCGCGTAATCGCGAACGTGCCCACTCTCCCATTCCCACAGCGAAATCGGATCCACCGAGACGCCGCTCTGCAGAATGAGTCGCCAGCCGGCGTCCTCGCGCTGCCAGATGTCGCCGTCCCGATCCCAATACAGGCCAGCGGATAGCGGTTCGATCGTGTCACTCCGGCTCATGCTGTTCCTCTCCAGTAATAGCGATCTGCGAGGGGACGAACTGTTTCGGGCGATTTATGCGATTCCTTGGAGCAAATATATTTGCCGAACATTCGCGAATGCAGGAAGCGGAGGGCGCGAGTCGAATTCGGGCCGCCGATACGACAAGACGGTGCGGGCCACGCAGGTGGCCCGCACCGTCTTGGTTATGCGCGTATCAGGTTGTGCCGCAGGGAATTACGCGATCAGGCAGGCTGGTTCGCGATATCGACGAGCCAGTTGTGCAGCCAGGTCGTGGCCGTGGTGCCATTGGCGTCGACCACATAGCGGGGATAGGACTGATGCGCGCCGGAGGTGATGAACTCCTGCACCTGCCGCGCCCACTGCTCGCTCGCCGGATCGTCCGGCGGCGCCGCCAGGATGGCATTGATGCCCGGGAAGAGCGCTTCGGCCATGATCGACTGCACGGTCAGCACATAGCTGCCGACCTGCAGGGGATCCGGTGCGGAGAGCTGGGTGAAGAATCCGGCGAAGCGCCCGGCGAGATCGTCATTGGGCACCGAACAGTACAAATCGCCCTCCGCGCAGAAGGTTCGCACCTTCGGGCTCAGGAAGCCGAACCCGCCGACGCGCGGCCCGCCCGCACCCGCGCCCGGCACCGGCGGGCCGACCAGCGCATCGGTGCGCGAGCGCCGCGGATCCGCCAGCAGCCCGACCGCCGCCACCCGCTCCGGCGGCACCACGCCGAGTCCGGTGCCGATCTCGGCGGCCACGTCACCGGCCGCGTCCGCGCCCTGGCTGTAGCCGATCAGCGCGAAACGCGTCGCCGGGCAGCGGCCGGCCATGGCGCTGATCATGCCGCGCAGATTGGCGATGGCCTCCCGCTTGGAATAGCCGTAGACCTCGCCCTCCCAGGGCAGGGCGGTGGCCGGATAGCTGACGTAATCGGTGCGCACCGAGCCCGGTAGCCCGCGGGTCACCAGGGCGAGCATGCCCTGACTCTTCTCCTCGCGCGAGGTCTCCCAGGTGCCGGGGACGGCGATGACGTTCAGATCCGCGCAATTATCGGGCGCCGCCGCGGCCCGTGGTGCGCCGGTGGTCGAAAGCATCCCCACCGCAACTGCCACGGCCGCCGTGGCGACCGAGACCGTCTTTCCGAATGACCGTGCCGTTCGAAATAACAAGCCCTCACTCCTTGCCAGGTCGGTTCAAACCGCAGCGAATGTTCGGCAATCCACGCGTGCCCGTCTGAAAATACCAAGCAACTAGCCAGTTCAGTATCGGTCGGCGAATCCGTTTGTTCTCGGACGCGCGCCGGGAGTGTTTGCTATTCGGTTTCCGTACCAATAGCGCGATCGCGACAAATCAGGCAAAGAGTGCAGGTTGCGGGCGTCAGCGCGACTCGGGGCGGGGTGCGGGCTGGAACAGCTCGACGACATTGCCGGAGGGATCCTGCAACAGGATCTGTTGTCCGCCAGGGCCGCTGACAATGTCATTGCGGAACCCGACACCGGCGGCCCGGAGCCGGGCGACCTCGGCGGCCAGGTCGTCGACAATGAGCTGAATGCGATTCCAGCCGCCGGGCTCGGGCACCGCGCCGTCGGGCATGGGGCGGGCGCCGGAGCTGGTGGGGCCGGACAGCAGCAGTTGCAGCGGGCCGCGCGCCACCGCGGCGACGGCCGGGGAGAAATCGAACTCGACGGTGAAGCCGAGGTGGGTGGTGTAGAAGTCGACGGCCGCCGGTACATCGTCGATGAAGTAGCGGACGTTGGCGAGCGTGGTGGGTGTCGTGGCGGTCATGACGATCTCCGATCCGAGTGTTATGGCGGAAGGAACCCGATACGGGTGTCGAGTTCCCGTGCGACGCGCCGGAATTCCGGATAGGTCGCACGATTGGTCGTGCCGGCGTCGGACGGATTGGGCAGGCTCCAGTGCGCGGTGACGGCGGATCCGTGATCGCGCGGGACTTCGCGGATCTTGTCGCACAGGGTGATCACGTAGTCGAACCGACGGCCCGCCAGCGCCTCGAGGGATTGCGGCGGACGGGGTTCGAGATCGATGCCGTAGTCCGTGCGCAGCACCCGTACCGCATTCGGATGCACCTGGGCCGCAGGGTGACTGCCCGCGCTCGTGACGTCGATGTCACCGGCGCGGTGCCGGAGCAGGGCCTCGGCCATCGGCGAGCGGGCGCTGTTGCCGGTGCACAGGAACAGCACCGAGCTGCCGGACGGCCAGCGGCGTTCCGCTGGGCGCAGGGCCGGATGCAGGGCGGTGGCCGCCGCGCCGAATGCTGTGGCGCAGCTTGCCAAATCGAGATGGTAGTAGCTGTCGCGCCCGTCGAAGTTGCTGCGGCGGGCGACGACCAGTCCGGCCGTACGCAGTAGCCGCAGATGGTAGGAGACCAGGTTCTGCGGCTCACCCAGGGCGGAGACCAGTTCCCCGACCCGGCGATCGCCGGCGGCCAGTTCGGACATCAGCGCCCAGCGCAGCGGGTGCGACGCGATGCGCATCAGCAAGGGGACCGGCGATCCGTCCAATGCCTTCACCCTCCCCAGAATACATCAAATCAGTTTGATGCGTCTGGTTTCGATGTAGCTCGAAAGTTCCTCATGATCAAAGAACTTCTATCAACTTAATGCTATCTACTTCGATGAAATCCCATATCCACGCTGAGAATTATCATTAACATAGCCGCCAGTTGGAAGACTGGCGGGAGACTCTCATGGGGCCACATTCGCGACGACAATTCATCCGGACCGCAGCCAGGGCAGGGGGTATCGCGGCGGCGCTGACGCTCGCGCCCACCGGTGGGCGGGCCTTCGCGCAGCCCGGTCGCAGCGTCGCGGTGTTCGGGGCCGGACCGGCCGGGCTGACCGCCGCGCACGAGCTCGCCGAAAGGGGGTTCTCCGTCGAGGTTTTCGAGAAGCTGGGCGACTTCGGCGGCAAGACGCGCAGCATCTACGCACCGGATGGGCTACCCGGCGAGCACGGCTTCCGGAGCTTCTTCGGCTTCTATCACAATCTGCCGGATACGCTGCGGCGCATACCGTTTCCCGGAAACCCGCACGGGGTGTGGGACAACCTGGTGCGGTTGAACGCCGCCATGATCGCCGGGATGGACCGGCACAATCTCACCGTTCCGCTGCCGTTCCCATTGCCGTTCAGCCAGTTCCCGATGACGCCGAAGGGGTTCATCGATTCGGTGGCGTCAGTGTTCGAGACCTTGTTCCGGCTGCCGTTGCACGAGGCAGTGTTCGCCGCCGAACGCCTGGCCGTGTACGTATCCAGTTGCACCGAACGCAAACTCGGGCAGTGGGAACGCATGACCTGGACCGACTTCGCCCGCCTGGACGTGTCCTCCCCCGAGTACAACCGCTTCCTGGGCGACGGGTTCATTCGCGAACTGGTGGCCACCAAATCGGTCAATTGCAGCGCGCATTCGATCGGGCTGGTCGGCGAGGAGTACGTGTGGTCGCTGCTGAACCTCAACAACGACGGCGACAACAAGGGCAACGATCGAGTCCTCAACGGCCCCACCAGCGAAACCTGGATCAACCCGTGGATCGACTACCTGCGCTCCATAGGCGTCACCTTCCACCAGGGCTACCAGCTCAGCGGCTTCACCACCGATGGCGCGCACATCACCGCGGCCACAGTCACCGATGCGAGCGATTCCCGCCACACCGTCGAATCCGACTACTACCTCTCCGCGATCCCCCTCGACAAGATCCCGCCCATCCTGTCCGACGACCTGACCGCAGCGGACCCCACCCTGGACCGCATCCGAAACCTCCAGTCCGCCTGGATGGTCGGCATCCAATTCTTCCTCCGCAAGCGCGTGGACCTGGCCAACGGCCACGTCGGCTACAACGACGCCCCCTGGGGCCTGACCTCCATCAGCGAAGCCCAGTTCTGGCACCGCCCCGTATCCAGCTACGGCGACGGCAGCGTCCGAGAAGTCCTGTCCGCCATCATCTCCGAGTGGGAAGAGCCCGGAACCTTCAACGGCAAAACCGCCGACAAGTGCTCCCCCGAAGAAATCGCCCTCGAAACCTGGTCCCAGATCAAGGCCCACGTCAACGACGACGGCGAAATCCAGCTGACCGACGACCTACTCCACTCCTGGCTGCTCGATCCTGCCCTCACCGGCGCGGGCACCCCCGACATCGCTTACGACGACGCCATATTCATCCAGAACCCCGGCTCCTGGTTCGACCGCCCCGAAGCCTGGACGGCGATCGACAACCTCTTCCTGGCCGGTGACTGGATCAAGACGCAAATGAATGTGGCCTGCATGGAAGGCGCGAACGAAGGTGGGAGGCAAGCAGCCAATGCCATCCTGCACGCCTCCGGTTCCCCCCACCCCCAAGCCCAAATAACCCCCCGCTTCACCATGCCCCTCTGGGAGCCCCTGAAACTGCTGGACCGAGAACTCTACAAAGCGGGCCAGCCCAACATGTTCGACATAATCGACCGCCGCTACCCCCTCCGCTGAGCCCTAGTCACAACTGCTGCTCGAACTGCTCGAACCACTGTCACTGGAACTCGAACTCGAACTGCTGCCACTGTCACAAGAGCTGGAACTCGAACTGCTACCGCTGTCGTAACCCGAATCGCTGTAGTAGTAGCCGGAACCCCCATACGACCCGTCGTACTGCGGCGCATAGCCCCCACCGCTGCTGTCGTAAGAACCGTTCCACTGCCGTTGCGGCGACCATCCGGATCCGCGATAGGGTCCCGGCGGCCGCGGCGGTCGCCGGGACGAACTGGTCAGCGCCGCAACCAGCAGTGCAACGAACAGTGGACAACCGACGCTGAAAGCGACTGCGATAAAGAACATCTCCATGCCGGATTATTGCCGCATCCCCCCGGTCCGGCGCGACCGAATTTTGTGACAGATACCCAAGGTTTCCAACAGGTATCCAGCAGACGGCAACTCCCCCAACGGCTCACGAACCCACCAGAGATGCGCCGCCCGCTCATCCGCAGGAGTCGGCAACCGCACCTCGGTCCCGGGCTTGGCAATCAGGATCGACGCTGCGCCATGAATTCGAGCGCCGGGCGGTTCGACGGGTTGGGCGGTCAGCGCACGTCTCCGTGTTCGGCGGCGTAGGTTTCGAGGCGGTTGGCCAGGTCGTGGGGGTGGCTGAGGGCTACGCAGTGGCAGCCGGGGATTTCGTCGGGGGTGATGCCCAGGCGTTCGGGGACCAGGCGGCGGAAGAAGTCGGGTGGGAAGAAGCGGTCGTCTCGAGCCAGGACGAATTTGGTGGGGATCTGGGGCCAGGCGTCGAGTGGCCATGGGGAGTTGTAGGCGGTGGTGGATTCTTCGCGTTCCTTGCTGATCGCCTCTTCGGCGAGGGGGCGGGGGACGCCGTTGTAGAAGCTGATGAAGGGGTCGGCGTTGCCGGTCAGGCCGCCGTCCAGGTCGGCTTGTTTCTGGACGGCCTCGGCATAGCCGGTGTTGGTCCACCAGTCCGCGGCGGTTTCGCCTGGTAGCGGAATCATGGCGGCTACCAGGACCAGTACGCGGACCGGGAGGCGGTCGGCTGCCAGGGCGGCGGTGAAGCCGCCGTAGGACTGGCCTACCAGGACCAGGTCTTCGCGGTCGCCGACCGCTTTGATCACCGTGTCCGCGTAGTCGTTCAGGCTTGCGGAGTTGTCTTCGCTGGGCAGGTCGGGGGCGATGGTTTCGTGGCCGCGGGCTCGGAGTTCGGCCTCGACCAGATGCCAGTACCAGCCGACATCGCCGCCGCCGTGGATCAATACGAAGGTGGTCATGCGTATCCCCTTCCGCCGCCGGATCCCGGCTCCAGATCGAGGTTAGGCGACGGGCCGCCAGGAGGGGAACGGTTCTGGCGGCCCGCCGCCTTCAGGAGCCCGCGGTGGGCGGGAAGGTGAACGAGGAGCCGGTGAGCAACATTTCGGCCAGGCAGCCGAGCAGGTTGTCGATGGCGCTGCCGCTGTCCATGGCGGTCCTCAGGGGGTGGTGGGTGTGCCGGGGGTGACGGAAATGCCGGAGCCCGAACCGATCAGGTGGGCGATGGCTTGCAGGAGGCTGGTGAAGCCGGCGCTGCCGAGATCCATGTCTCGAGTCCTTTCAGAGGTGCCGTCGGGACGGATCAGGCGGCGTTCGGGTTGTAGTTGATGCTGGAGCCGGCGCTGAGGAAGTTCAGCACCGTGGTGAGGATGGCTCCGATGTCTACGCCTTCCATGGGTTTTCCTTTCTGGGTGGTTCGCGGAAAAGCAGTGGTCCGCGGGGCTATTCGGCTTCGGCCATGGCGTCGATGAGCGACTTGGGGCGCATATCGGTCCAGTGCGATTCGACGTAGTCGAGGCAGTCGCGGCGCAGCGCCGGACCGTACGCGATGGTCCAGCCGCCGGGGATGGCGGCGAAGACGGGCCACAGGGAGTGCTGGGCCTCGTCATTGACCAGCACATAGAACTGAGCGTCTTCGTCGTCGAAGGGGTTGCTCATCGGTTTACCTTTCTGAAAGTCCGCAGCCAATCCTGGCGGAACCAGACTGTGAATAAGAGCCTTTTCACAATATTGATGATCTCGAGTTTTCAGCTGCCCGCGGTGAGAACACGGGCGATCTGAGCCAGGGCTTCGGGGGAGGTCATGCGCCAGTGCGTGACCGGCACGGCATGGTTGTGCAGCACGCCGTCGATGGCATCGGTCCAGCCCGCGACATTCACCGTGCAGCTCGGATCGTCCAGGGCAGCAGTGAAGTACACGAGGTCACCCTTGAACCGGCGGGGCCGGTACGAGCCGATGAGCCCCAGCGACCGCACACCGCTGTCGGTCATGCGCGCCAGCCGCTCCGGGCCGATATCGGCCGCCGCACCCAGCAAGCCGCCGAACAGTTCCGTCAGCGGAATGTCCACGGGCTCAGCGGTATCCACCTGCAGCGCACTGTCCAGCACGGCCAGAGTCGCCACCTGCTGCCCCAGCTCCTGCAACCGCACCGCGACGGCATGGGCCAGCACACCTCCGAGCGACCAGCCGAGCAGGTGATACGGCCCCTCCGGCTGCACCGCGCGAATCTCCTCGACATAGCGCCGCGCCCATTCCTCGATCGAATCCGGCTGTGCCGCATCCGAACCGAGCGCCGGTGATTGCAGACCGTAGATCGGGCGATCATCGTCCAGATGGGCGGCCAGCCCGGCGAAGGACCAGGAGATGCCGCCGGCCGGATGGATACAGAACAGCGGCGCTCCGGTCCCGGAGGGTCGCAATGGCAACAGCACATCGAACGCGCGGTCCGCATCGATGCCCGCCGCGGCATCGAGCCGTGCCGCCAGCCCGCCGGGCGTGGGCGCGGTGAACAGCACCAGCACCGGAACCCGCTGGCCCAGAGCAGCACTCAGCGCCGCTGCCAACCGCACCGCGAGCAGCGAGTTGCCGCCCAGCTCGAAGAAGTTGTCGTCCAGCCCGATTCGCTTCAGCTCCAGAACCTCGCCGAAGACCGTGCACACGGTCTGCTCCAGTTCGCTGGCGGGAGCCCTGAATTCACGCGGCGCGAAAGCCGGTTCGGGTAGCGCCCTGCGATCCAGCTTTCCATTGGCATTCAATGGCAGCGCATCCAGCACCACGAACGCCTCGGGCACCAGATACGACGGCAGCGTGGCCGCCAGCCGCGATGCCACCTGCGCAGCATCGATATTCGTACCGACCAGGTACGCCACCAGGCGATCCCCAGCAGGTCCGGCCTTGGCCAGCACCGCGGCCCGGGTGACCTCCGGCAGCGCCAGCAGCGCCGTCTCGATCTCGCCCAGCTCGATCCGGAATCCGCGAATCTTCACCTGGAAGTCGGTGCGGCCCCGATGCTCCAGCTTTCCGCCCGCGGTCCAGGCGACCAGGTCCCCGGTGCGATACATTCGCTCCCCCGGTTCGAACGGGTTGGCCACGAACCGCTCCGCGGTCAGCTCGGCCCGCCCGAAATAACCACGCGCCAACTGCGCACCGGCTAGATACAGCTCCCCGGCCACCCCGACCGGCACCGGCCGCAGCCGCGCGTCGAGCACATAGACCCGGCTGTTCCACTCCGGCACACCGATCGGCACGGTGACCCGATCGGCCGCGCCCACCCGATGCGAGGTGATCGACACCGCCGCCTCGGTCGGGCCATACAGGTTGAACAGCCCCACCTCGGGATAAGCCGTCCGGAACCGCTGCGCCAGCGCCCCCGGCAGCGCCTCGCCAATGGCC
Organism: Nocardia sp. NPDC127526; assembly: GCF_042672265.1. NCBI lineage: Bacteria > Bacillati > Actinomycetota > Actinomycetes > Mycobacteriales > Nocardiaceae > Nocardia > Nocardia sp. NPDC127526. Next base: position 257,075 of record NZ_JBHXVO010000007.1, read on the forward strand.
AGCACCCGCCGCAGCGACCGCAACGGACGTTCCTGCCCCGCGGCGGTGAGCAGCGCGTCGAGCATGGACGGCACCGCATGCAGCGTCGTCACCTGCTCCCGGCTCACCAGCTCGTTCACATACACCGCATCGCGATGACCTTCGACAGCAGCGATCACCAACCTCCCGCCACAGGCCGCCGCCGACCAGAACTCCCACACCGACAGATCGAACGTGGCAACAGTCTTGAGCAACACCGAATCGGCGGGCCCGAGCCCGAATTCCTCCGTCTTCCAGAGCAACTGATTCACCACCGCACCGTGCGGCACCGCCACGCCCTTCGGCCGTCCGGTCGAACCCGAGGTAAAGATGATGTACGCGGTATTGGCGGCGGTCAGCTCCCGCACCCGTTCCCCGGCAGCAACCGGCGCAGCCGAGTAACCCGACAGGTCGAGCTCGTCCATGCACACCACCGCCCCCGACATTTCGGCTCCGGTCATTCCGGCGTGCCCGATCCCACTCATCCCGGCATGCCCGGCCCCGCTCGTCCCGGCGTGCCCGGCCCCGCTCGTCCCGGCGTGCCCGGCCCCGCTCGTCCCGGCGTGCCCGGCCCCGGTCATCCCGGCGTGCCCGACCCCGGTCATCCCGGCGTGCCCGACCCCGGTCATCCCGGCGTGCCCGACCCCGGTCATCCCGAGGTGCCCGACCCCGGTCATCCCGAGGTGCCCCGCCCCGGTCATTCCGGCGTGGGTTTGGCCGGAATCCACATTGGCGACGGCATCACCGGCGTCGTGTGGATCCCGGCCAAGAAGCGCGCCGGGATGACCAGGGGCTTCGGCCCGATGGCGGACGGGTTCGGCCCGATGGTCGACGGGTTCGGCCCGATGGTCGACGGGTTCGGCCCGATGGCGGACGGGTTCGGCCGGATGGTGGACGGGTTCGTCCCCGAAGCAATCGCGGGCCGTGGTGAGCACGCATGCGGGAGCGGCTGTCTCCAGGATGTATCGGGTGCGCTCGGCAGGCTGATCCGGATCGACCGGCACGTAGGTCCCGCCCGCGACGGACACCGCGTACATGGCGACCACGAGGTCTGCCGACCGCCGCAGCGCGAGCGCGACGCGTGTCTCGGGCCCGACGCCGAGTGAAATCAGGTGGCGTGCCAGCCTGTTCACCCGCCCTGCCAGCTCGGCGTAGGTCAGTTCGACTCGGCCATCAACGCTGTCACCCACCAAGGCCGGTGCCTGCGGGGCAGCGGCCACGGTCTGCTCGAGCAGCGAGGCCAGCGTTGCCGATTCGTCGACCGCGTGCCGGGTGTCGTTCCAGCTCACCAGGATTCGCCTGCGCTCGGCCGGGGTGAGCAGGTCCAGGTCGCCCACCGCGGCGGCGGGTTCGGCGACCACGGCCGCGAGCAGGCGCTGGAATCGGGCCGCGAATCCGGCGACGGTGGACTCGTCGAACAGGGCCGTCGCGTAGGTGATGCTCGCCGCCAGCCCGGCGGGTGTGCCGTCGGGGTGGTAGCGATCGGCGAGCACCAGGTGCAGATCGAATTGCGAAATGGTGGTGTCGTATTCGCCCGCCGTGATGTGCAGACCGTCCAGGGCGAAGGCCGCACCGGACATGTTGTTGAACGAGAAGCCGACCTGGAACAGCGGGTGCCGTGCGGTCGAGCGCACCGGATTGAGCACCTCGACCAGGCGCTCGAACGGCACGTCGGCGTGTGAGAAGGCGGCCAGGTCGCCGGTGCGCACCTGCCGCAGCAGGGCGGTGAAGGCCGCGGCCGGATCGATCTCGGTGCGCAGCACCAGCGTGTTGACGAACATGCCGACCAGGTCGTCGAGCGTGTCATCGCCGCGCCCGGCGACCGGTGTGCCCACCGCGATGTCGGTGGTGCCGGACAGCCGGGACAGCAGGAGCGCGAAGGCGGTGTGCAGCACCATGAACAGCGTTGCGCCACTGTCGCGTCCGAGTTCGGCCAGCCGGGCGTGCAGCTCGGCGTCGATGGTGAACTCCAGTTCGCGGCCTGACGTGGACACCACGGCGGGGCGTGGGCGATCGGTGGGCAGCGTCAGCTGATCGGGCAGTCCGGCCAGAGTCTCGGTCCAGTACCGCAGCTGTGACGCCAGGAGCGAGGACGCCTCGTACTCGGCGCCGAGCCGTTCCCGTTGCCACACCGCATAATCCGCGTACTGCACCGGCAGCGGCGTCCAGTCGGGCGCTGTTCCGGCCCGACGGGCGGTGTAAGCGATCATCATGTCGCGGGCCAGCGGCGTCAGGGACGATCCGTCGGCGGCGATGTGGTGCAGGACGACCACGAGCACTCGCTCCCCGTCGACCCCGATCGGCTCGTAGAGGCGAGCACGCAGCGGGACGCCGGTGGTGACGTCGAATCCTTCTGCGACGAAATCGGTGACGGCCGAACGCAAATCGTCGTCAGGTACGGGAATCGGGTGCAGTGGAGGCACCGTCGCGGCGGGCAGGATCACCTGAACCGGTCCGGTTTCGGTGAGCGGATACACGGTGCGCAGCACCTCGTGCCGATCCACCACATCCGCGATGGCGGCATTCAGCGCCTCGACATCGAGTGCGCCGGACAACCGCAGCACCAACGGAATGTTGTAGGCCGCCGATTCACCGTCGAACCGGTTCAGGAACCACATCCGCTGCTGCGCCGGCGACAGCGGCGCGGGCCCGGTCTCGGTGCGGCGCACCAGGATCGGTCCCCGGACCGCGTCCCCGGAGTCGACGACGGCGGCCAAGGCGGCGACGGTCGGATACTCGAAGACGGTGCGCATGGCGACCTGAGCGCCCAGTCGCGCCGTCAGCCGCGCGGACAGCTTCGCCGCACTCAGCGAATTGCCGCCGCGAGCGAAGAAGTCGTCGTCCAGACCGATCGCACCCACCGGCAGCCCGAGGGTCTCGGCGACGACGGCCGCGACCGTCCGCTCGGCCACGGTGACCGGCGCACGGAACTCCGCCGCCCGGAACACCGGCTCCGGCAGCGCCTTCCGATCCAGTTTGGCCGTCGGCGTGAGCGGCACCGCATCGATCACCATGATGGCGGCGGGCACCATATAGGCGATGAGCGAACGGCTCGCATGAGCGCGCAGCTCCTCGGTGTCGATGATGTGCCCGGCGGCGGGCAGCACATACGACACCAGCGACAGATCGCCGGAAGGCCCGGTATGGCCGATGGTGACGGCGAATTCCACGGTTTCGTGCGCGGCGAGCACCGCGTCGATCTCGCCGAGTTCGATGCGCAGGCCACGCAGCTTCACCTGATCATCGGATCGGCCCAGGTACTCCAGCACCGGATAGCCGATCCCGCCGACGGTGCGGGTCACCCAGCGCACCAGGTCGCCGGTGCGGTAGAGCCGCCCACCGGGTTCCCCGTACGGATCGGCCACGAACCGGTCGGCGCTGAGCGCGGGCCGTCCGTGATAGCCGCGCGCCAATCCCGGTCCGCGCAAATACATCTCGCCGACCACGCCGTCCGGCACCGGCCGCAGCAGCGCGTCCAGCACCACCGCCGACAGCCCGGGCGCGAGCCCGCCCAGCACCACCCCGTCCCCGGGCCGCAGCGCGGCGCTCATATGGGTGGTGATGGTGGCCTCGGTCGGCCCGTAGGAGTTGTACAGCTCCCGGCCGCTCCCCCAGCGCTCCACCAGATCGGGACCGAATCCCTCGCCGCCGACGGACAGCTGACGCAGCCCGCGCAACTTGTCCGGGTCGAGGGTTTGCAGCACCGACGGCGTGATCAGCGCGTGCGTGACCCGCTCGGAGGCGATGAGATCGCTCATCTCCGCACCGCCGAACACCTCCGCGGGCGCGATGACGAGCGCCGCGCCGGCGGGCAGCGCCATCAGCAGTTCCATCAGGGAGGCGTCGAAACTGGGCGAGGCCCGGTGCAGCACCCGGTCCGACGACCCGGTGGGGCACTGCTGTTCGTGAATCGCCGCCACGCCGCTGAGTCCGGAATGGGTGACCACCACGCCCTTGGGCCGCCCTGTGGAACCTGAGGTGTACATCATCCAAGCCGCATTGCCCAGCCGAGCCGGGCGCACCAGTTCACGGGCGGCAAGGGGCGCACCGCTGATTCGATCCAGGGCCGCACCGGTGCCCGGGGCATCCAGCACGATCCACTCCGTCTGCGCCGGAAGCCCGTCCGCCACGGCGGCGATGGTGAGCCCGATCCGCGCCCCGGAATCGTTCAGCATGTAGGCGATGCGCTCCGCCGGGTAGGTGGGATCCACCGGCAGGAAGGCCGCGCCCGTCTTGGCCACCGCCCACAACGCCACCATGGAGTCGATCGAGCGCGGAACGGCGACGGCGGCGAAATCCTCCGCCCCCAGCCCCCGCTCGATGAGCAGCCGCGCCAGCCGCGAGGACCGTTCGTCCAGCTCCCGATAGCTGAGGCTGCGGCCCCGGTACACCAGTGCGGTGCCGTGCGGATTCGCCGCCACGGCCGCGGCCATGATCTCGGCCAGGGTTCGCGAGGGCAGCGCGCGCGGCCCCCGCCGGGCCAGCAGCGCGGACCGTTCGGTGGGCGCCAGCACCTCGATCGCGCCGATCCGGATATCCGGATTATCGGTGACCGCGCCGAGCACCCGGCCGAAGCGGCGCAGTAGCTCGGTGACCGTGCACTCGTCGTACAGATCGGTGGCGTAGGTGATCTCCACCGGCAGGTGCCCATCGGCGTCGAGTTCCTCGCCGATGGTAAAGGTGAGGTCGAATTTCGCGGTGGTCTCGTCGAATTCGACATCCTCCAGCACCAGCCCGGGCACCCCGTGGGTGCCGCGGGTCAGATTCAGATAGCTCAGCGTCACGGTGAAGACCGGATGCCGGGTGCGGGTGGGCTCGATGCCGAGCTCGTTCACGATCCGTTCGAAGGGCACCGTGGCGTGCGCGAACGCCGCCAGATCCACCGCGCGGGTCTCGGCGAGCAGTTCCGCGAAGCTGCGTTCCAGTCCGGGCCGGGTGCGCAGCGCCAGGGTATTGACGAACATGCCGACCAGGTCGTCCAGCGCGCTGGCCGCACGGGCGGCGGTGGGCGTGCCGATGGCGATGTCGTCGGTGCCGGACATGCGCGCCAGCAGCACGGCCAGCGCCGCATGACAGACCATGAACGGTGTGGCGTTGTGCCGCTTGGCAATCGACTGCACCCGCGCCCCGACGCCCCCGCCGATCCGGCCGCGCACCACCGCGCCGCGGCGGGAGGAGACGGCCGGACGCGGACGGTCGGCCGGCAACGGCAGTTCGTCGGGCAGACCGGCGAGTGTCGCACGCCAGTACGAAAGCTCCTCGGCGGCAACCGCATCCAGCACCCGGTGCTGCCACAGCGTGTAGTCGGCGTACTGCACCGGCAATGGCGACCAAGCCGGCGGCGCGCCCTGGCACCGAGCCAGATAGGCGGTAATGAGGTCGCGCACCAGCGGTCCCATGGAGAAGCCGTCGCCCGCGATATGGTGCAGCACCACCACCAGCACATGACTGCCGCCGGATTCGCGCAGCAGCACCGCCCGCACCGGCACCTCGGTGGTGACATCGAAACCGGCGGAGACGATCTCGGCAATGCGCGCCATGACGCGGGCGCCCACGGTTTCCAGCTCGAGCTGCATGGCGGTGTGCGGCGGCAGGATCACCTGGTGGCCGTCACCGTCTCCGTCGAGGGGGTACACGGTGCGCAGCGCTTCGTGGCGCATGACCACATCGGCGAAGGCCGCCCGCATGGCGCGCTCGTCGAGATCGCCCAGAATGCGCACGGCCGCGGGCAGGTTGTAGGCGGGCGATTCGGGATCGAGACGATTCACCAGCCACATGGGCTGTTGCAGCGGCGACAGCGGAATCCGTTGCGGGCGTGGCCCGGTGGTGAGTGCGGGCAGCGCCTCGGCGGGCCGCTCGAACTCCAGGCGGGCGGCGAGCTCGTGCACCACCGAGGTCTCGAACAGGGTGCGCACCGGAATGCGGTGGCCCAGGCGCTCGTTCAGCCGGGCCAGGACCCGGGTGGCATTGAGCGAATTGCCGCCGAGCTCGAAGAAATCGTCCGCGACGCCGACCCGCTCCAGGCCCAGGACCTCGGCGAAAGCGGCGGCCACGGTGTGCTCGGTGGCGGTCCCGGGTGCACGATAGGCGACCTGGTCGAAGACCGGATCGGGCAGCGCCGCGCGGTCCAGCTTGCCGGAGGCATTGAGCGGGAACGCTTCCAGCACCACGAACGCGGACGGGACCATATAGGACGGCAGGGCGGCAGCGGCCGCCGAGCGCACCTCTGTTTCCTCGATGTGCGCGCCGGGCAGCGCGGTCAGATACCCGACCAGGTGCTCGCCGGTCGAGGTCGCCACCACCCGGGCGGCGACCTGCGCGACGCCCGGCGCGGGGGCCAGCGCGGCCTCGATCTCGCCGAGTTCCACCCGCTGGCCGCGGAACTTCACCTGGAAGTCGGTGCGGCCCAGGTACACCAGTTCCGGGTGCTCGCCGGTGGCGTCCCAGCGCACCAGGTCCCCGGTGCGGTACATGCGATCGCCGGGCGCGCCGAAGGGATCGGCGACGAAGCGGTCGGCGCTGATGTCCGGCCGCCCGTGATAGCCGCGGGCCAGTTGCGCACCGGCCAGGTACAGCTCGCCCGCGACCCCGGGCAGCACCGGCCGCAGCCGCGAATCCAGCACGTAGACACGACTGTTCCACTCCGGGCGGCCGATCGGCATGACGGTGCGCTCCACCTCGCCGGTGACATCCCGGTAGGTGATCGACACCGCCGCCTCGGTGGGTCCGTACAGGTTGTGCAGCCGCGCGGCGCTCACCGCGCCGAAGGCCCGCACGGTTTCCGCGGGCAGGGCTTCACCGATGACGAACACGTGCCGCAGCGTGGCCAGCGCGGTGCGCAGTCCGGCGGGATCGGTGTGACCGGCGAACACGCCGAGCATGGATGGTACGAAATCGGTGACGGTCACACCGGTTTCGGCGATCACGCGGGTCAGGTACGCCGGATCGCGGTGGCCGTCCGGGGTGGCGACCACCAGCGTCGCGCCCACCCGCAGGGGCAGGAACCAGCCCCACAGCGAGACGTCGAAGGTGGTGGCGGTCTTCTGGAGATACACATCGGCGGCGGTGAGCCGGTACTCGTGGCCCATCCAGTTCATCTGATTGACGATGGCGGCGTGGGAGACGCTGACGCCCTTCGGTTTTCCGGTAGACCCGGAGGTGAAGATGACATACGCCGGATGCTGCGGGCGCAGCGGGGCGCGCCGCTCGCCGGCGGTGACGGCGACGATCGAATAGCCGTCGAGCGCCACCGTGTCCACCTCCACGATAGGACCCCGGTAGCCGAGATCGGCCCGATCCGCAGCGGTGGTCAGCAGGGCCGCCGGGCGGGCGGTGTCGAGGATGTGGGTAATGCGCCGCACCGGATGATCCGGGTCGATCGGCACATACGCACCGCCTGCCTCCAGAACCGCGTAAATGGCGATCACGAGATCCAGCGAGCGCCGGATCGACAGGGCCACCAGTGATTCCGGTCCGATGCCCGTCGCTATGAGATGCCGGGCCAGCTGATTGACGCGGCGATGCAACCCGGCATAGGTCAGCTCCGCGGCGGGCCGGTCGCCCTCCGGCGCGTAGCGCAGGGCCACCTGGTCGGGAGTGGCCGCGACCTGCGCTCGGAGGGCGTCGAGCAAGAGCTCACCGGGCTCCGCGGCACAGCCGGAGTCGTTCCATTCGCGCAGCACGCGTTCGCGCTCACCGCGCTCGAACAGGTCGATATCGCCGACGAGCCGCCCGGGAGCGGAGGTCACCGCCGTCAACAGGCGCTCGAACCGGCGAGCCAGGGCCGCAATGGTTTCCGCATCGAACAGGTCGGTGGCATAGGTGAAGGACAGCGAGTCGGCGGTGACGGTCAGCTGCAGATCGAATCTGCTGGTCCGATAGTCGAATTCGCATTCGCGCACGGAGCTGCCGGGCAGCTCGAGGCCGATCGGGTCGAGGTTCTGGAAGAACAGCGCCACCTGGAACAGCGGATGCCGGGCCGGTGAGCGCGGCGGATCGAGCGCCTCCACCAGGCGTTCGAACGGGACATCCGCATGCGCGAAGGCATCCAGATCGGTCTCGCGCACCCGGTCCAGCAGTGCCGCGAACGATTCGGACGGCCGCACCGAGGCGCGCAGCACCAGGGTGTTGACGAACATGCCGATCAGATCGTCGAGCGCGGCCTCACCACGGCCGGCGACGGGCGCGCCCACGGCAATGTCCTCGGTGCCGGACAGGCGGGCCAGCAGCACCGACAGCGCCGCGTGCACCACCATGAACGGCGTGGCGTCCTGCGCCGCGGCGAGGGCGGCGACCGCCTCCCGCAGCGACGCGTCGTAAGGCACGGTGACGACGGCCGCACGGTGTGACGCCACCATCGGGCGAGGCCGGTCGGCGGGCAGGTCGAGTTGTGCGGGCAGCCCTCGCAGCGCCGCATGCCAGTACGCCAGCTGCTGTGCCGCAAGGGATTCCGGATCGTCCTCGGCGCCGAGCAGCTCACGCTGCCACAGCGCGTAGTCGGCGTACTGCACCGGCAGCGGCATCCACTGCGGCGCAATGCCTCCCGCGCGGGCCGCATACGCGACGCCGAGATCGCGCGCCAGCGGCGCGAGCGAGAAGCCGTCGGCGGCAATATGGTGCACGACCAGGACGAGCACCTGTTCATCGGCCGCCACCGTGGCGAGGCCGATGCGCAGCGGAACCGCCGCGGTCACATCGAACGGCGTGCCCGCGAACGCCGCCAGGGCGGCGGGCAGATCCGTGCCGTCCAGCCGGGCCACCGCCGGCGCGCTGCCGGGCGGCAGAATGCGCTGGTAGCCGATGCCGTCGACATCCGGGTAGACGGTGCGCAGCGACTCATGACGATCGATGACGTCCCGCACGGCCGCCGTCAGCGCGGCGGAATCCACGGCCCCGATGAGGCGCAGGGCGACGGGAATATTGTTGACCGTCTCCTGCGGATCGAACCGATTCAGGAACCACATGCGCTGCTGTGCCGGTGACAGCGGCAGCAGTTCCGCCGCATCGGAGTCCACGGCCCGGGGCAGCAGAACGGGCCGGTCGCCGGTGCCGGCGAGCTGGGCCGCCCGGGCGGCCAGACCGGCCACCGTCGGCGCTTCGAAGAGCAGTCGCACCGGGAGGTCGGCTTCCAGGGCAGCGCCCAGGCGCGCCATCAGGCGCGTGCCGGACAGCGAATTGCCGCCCAGAGCGAAGAAGTCGTCCTCCGCGCCGACCCGGTCCCGGCCGAGCAGTTCCGCGACGATATCGGCAATGACGCGTTCGGTCGCGGTCGCCGGGGCGCGGTAGGCCAGCGCCCGGAATTCCGGTTCCGGCAATGCCTTTCGATCAAGCTTGCCGGAGGCATTGAGCGGGAAGGCGTCCAGGACCACGAAGGCCGCCGGGATCATGTACGACGGCAGCGTCGCGGACAGGCGATCCCGCACGGCGTCGACGTTCACCGCCGCATCGGCCGCGAGCAGGTATGCGACCAGCTGATCGCCCAACTGATCGTGATGACGCGCCATCACCACGGCCTGCGCGATGGATTCCAGGGCGGTGAGCGCGGATTCGATCTCGCCCAATTCGATGCGCAGGCCCCGCAGCTTGACCTGGAAGTCGGTGCGGCCCAGGTATTCCAGTTCACCGGTGCCGGTCCACTTCACCAGGTCGCCGGTGCGATACATGCGCGCACCCGGCTCGAAGGGATTGGCCACGAACCGATCGGCGGACTGGCCGGGCCGGGTCAGGTAGCCCCGGGCGAGCTGATCACCGGCCAGGTAAAGCTCACCCGCGATCCCCGGAGCCACCGGTCGCAGCCGCGAATCCAGCACGTAGACACGGGTATTCCAGACCGGCCTGCCGATGGGTACCGAGACGGTGTCGGTGTAGGCGACCTCGTGATAGGTGACGTCGACCGCGGCCTCGGTGGGTCCGTACAGATTGTGCAGCCGGGCCCCGGTCAGCTCGCGTGTCCGCTGTGCGGTGGACGCGGGCAAGGCCTCACCCGAGGCGAAGACCTGCCGCAACCGTATTCTCCCGCCGCGCATGACGGGGGTGGTTCCCTCTTCGAGGGCGGCGACGAATGCCGAGAGCATCGACGGCACGAAATGCGCTGTGGTGACGCCCTCTTGGGCAATCACACGGGCCAGGTAGGCCGGATCGCGATGCCCGTCGGGCCGGGCCACCACCAGCCGGGCCCCGGTGAGCAGCGGCCAGAAGAACTCCCACACCGACACATCGAAGGTGGCCGGGGTCTTCTGCAGGACCGCGTCCTCGGCGGTCAGGCGATACTCGGATTGCATCCACACCAGGCGGTTCACAATGGCCGCGTGGCTGACCGCCACACCCTTCGGACGGCCCGTCGAACCGGAGGTGAAGATGACATAGGCGGTGTTGTCGTGCCGTAGCGGACGCCGCCGCTCGGCATCGGTCAGTGGTTCGCCGGGCCACCAGCCGGACAGGTCCAGCAGATCGATGCGCACCTGCGCGATATCGATCGGCAGATCCATCTCCGATGTCAGCACGGCCACCGGATCGGCGGTGGCGAGAATGTATTCCAGGCGTTCGGCGGGCTGATCCGGATCCAGCGGCACATACGCCCCGCCCGCCGCGAGCACGGCGTACATACCGACGACCAGGTCGATCGACCGCCGCATACCCAGTGCCACCAGCGATTCCGGGCCCACACCGTGCGCGAGCAGATGCCGCGCCAAACGGTTCACCCGGACGGCGAGCTCGCCGTAGGTGAGGCTCGTGCCCTCGAAGGTGAGCGCCGGGCGGTGCGCGGATCGCAGCGCTTGGGCCTCGAACAGCGAGATGAGCGTCGGCGCACCGCCGTCCAGGCGCAGATCGGCGGCCGTGTCGTTCCAGTTCCGCAGCACCAGATCGCGCTCGGCGGGATCGAGCAGGTCGATATCGCCCACCGGAATGGCGGGATCGGCGAGGGCGGCGGTCACGATGCGGCGGAATCTGGCGGCGAATCCGGCGATCGTGCCGACGTCGAACAGATCGGTGGCGTAGCGCAGCACACCGTGCAGGGTGGTGCGGCCCGCCTCGTCGGCGATCTCGGTGAACGCCAGCGACAGATCGAACTGCGCGGTGGTGTTCTCGATCGGGTAGCCGGAGACCTCCAGTCCAGGGAGCCGCAGCGTCGTGTCGTCCCGATGCTCGAAGGTGAGCAGCGCCTGCACAATGGGCGAATGCGCCTGGGAGCGCACCGGATCGAGCTCGTCCACCAGCCGCTCGAACGGCAACTCGGCATGCGCGAAGGCGCGCACATCGGTTTCCCGCACGGTGCCGAGCAGGCCGGCGAACCGGGTGTCCCCCATGACCGGTGTGCGCAGCACCAGGGTGTTGACGAACATGCCGACCACATCGTCCAGGGCCTGCTCGGAGCGGCCCGCGATCGGCGTGCCGATGGCGATGTCGGTGCTGCCGGTCAACCGCGCCAGCAGCGTCGCATAGGCGGCGTGCATCACCATGAAGGTCGAGACCCCGTGCCGCCGCGCCAATTCCTCGATGGCGGCGGTCGTCTCGGCATCGATGCCGAACTGGTAGGCGGCGCCGCGACCGGAGGCCACCGCCGGGCGCGGCCGATCGGCGGGCAGCTCCAAGAGCGGCGCCAGGCCGGACAGTTCGGTACGCCAGTGCGAGATCTGCTCGGCCAGTGTCGAATCCGGGTCATCGGCGCTGCCCAGCACGGCATGCTGCCACAGCGTGAAGTCGGCGTACTGCACCGGCAGCGGAGTCCATTGCGGCGTCTCGCCCGCCGTGCGGGCCGCGTACGCGAACACCAGGTCGCGCGCCAGCGGCGTGGTCGAAACGCCGTCGGCCGCAATGTGATGAGTGACCACGACCAGCACGTGATCCCGGCCGGAACCGGCGCGCCGCAAGAGTTGCACCCGTATCGGCAACTCCGTGCGCAGATCGAAGCCGCGGCCGGCGACCCCGGCCACCGCGGCGGCCATATCGCCGGTCTCGACCGGATTCAGCACGGGCATGGTGAGTTCCGCCGCCGGCACGACGACCTGCCTGGGACCCTCCGTATCCTCGGGGAACACGGTGCGCAGCGATTCGTGGCGGACGATGACATCGGCGACGGCGGCCCGGAGCGCGGCCACGTCCAGCTCACCGGTGAGGCGAATGGCCGCCGGAATGTTGTAAACCGGGGATTCCGGCTCCAGACGATTGAGCAGCCACATCCGAGTCTGTGCCAGCGACAGCGGGATTCGCTCCGGACGCGGCCCGGCCGCCAGTCGCCGCCCACGGCCCGCCCCCTGGGTGACGCGGGCGGCCAGACCGGCAATGGTCGGGGCCTCGAAGATCTCCCGCACACCGATATCGCTGCCGAGGGCGGCATTGGCCCGGGCGATCAGGCGCATGGCGAGCAGGGAGTTGCCGCCACGCGCGAAGAAGTCGTCGTCCGCGCCCATGGGCGCGCCGCCGAGCAGATCACCGGCCAGGGCGGCCAGCACGGCTTCCGCACCCTCCTTCGGCGCACGGAAAGCGTTCGCGGCCGCGGCGAACTCGACAGCGGGCAGGGCCTTGCGGTCGAGCTTGCCGACACTGGTGAGCGGCATATCGTCCAGCACCACCAGATGCGCGGGCACCATATAGCCGGGCAACTGGACGCGCGCATGGGCGAGCACGGCATCCGCCGAGAGGCCCGCACCGCTGACATAGCCGACCAGACAATCGGCGCCGCTGCTGTCCTGCGCCGCGAGCACCGCCGCATGAGCGACCCCGTCGGCGGACAGCAGCGCCGCCTCGATCTCGCCGAGTTCGATGCGCTGGCCGCGCAGCTTCACCTGGAAGTCGTTGCGGCCCAGATATACCAGCGCGCCAGCACGGTTCCATCGCACCAGATCGCCGGTGCGGTACATGCGGGATCCGGGCACTCCGAACGGGTCGGATACGAAGCGTTCCGCCGTGAGCCCGCCCCGGCCCTGATAACCGCGCGCCAGCTGAGCGCCCGCCAGGTACAGCTCGCCGGTGACGCCGGTGGGCACCGGCCGCAGCCGGGCATCGAGCACATACGCGCGGGTATTCCAGTTGGGCCGGCCGATGGCCACCTCGTACTCCGGGTCCGCATCGGAGAACTCGTGGTAGATGGCGGAAATCGCGGCCTCGGTCGGGCCGTACGCATTGTGCACCGCACCGCCCACCTGCGCGCGCAGCGCGGTCAGCAGCTCGGCCGACAGCGCTTCACCACCGGTATGCAGATGGCGGAACGAAGCCAGCGCATCGCCGTGGCCCTCCGCGATCAGCGCGGCCAGCACCGACGGCACATGCTCGGCAATGGTGACGCCGGATTCCCGCATCAGCCCCGCCAGATAGTCCAGATCCCGATGCCCGTCCGGCCGCGGAATCACCAGCGGAGCGCCGGCCAGCGCGGGCAGGAAGCACTCCCACACCGACACGTCGAAGGTCAACGGCGCACGCTGCATGATCCGGTCGTCCCGGGTGACCCTGTAGCGATGCTCGAGCCAGCGCAGCTGATTCATGATGGCGCGATGGCTGGTGGCCACACCCTTGGGCAGACCGGTGGAACCCGAAGTGAACAGCACGTAGGCGAGGTTGTCCGGACGCAGCACACCCCTCCGGTCGGCATCGGTGAGCGGCGCAGGCGACAGCGCGGACAGGTCGAGCGCGGCCACCTCCAGCACGCGCACGCCATCCAACGCGGGCAATGTCGCGCCGCCGACGGACAGCACCAGGGTGGCCTGCGACGCGGCGAGCACATGGGCGATCCGGTCGGCCGGGTGCTCGGGGTCGATGGGCAGATACGCCGCACCGGCGTGCACGATGGCGAACAGCGCGGTCACCATGTCGAACGACCGCTGGGCGGTGACGCCGACAATGGCGTCCGGACCGACGCCCGCCGAAACCAGGTACCGCGCAAGACGATTCGCACGATCGGCCAGCTCGGCATAGGTTCGGGTAGCCCCGTCGAAGACGAGCGCGACAGTCTCCGGGTCCGTCGCGGCTCGCCGATCGAGCAGATCGGCCAAGGTTTCGCGCGGCAACACCCGCGCGGTGGCATTGCGGTCCGAGAGCAGTTCCCCGCGCTCGGCCACCGACATGATCTCCACCTCGCCCGCGGTGACACGCGGATCGGTGAGCAGTGCGCGCAACACCCGTTCGAAAGCGGCGAGGAAACCGTCCACGGTCTCCGGATCGAACAGGTCGCGGGCATAGACCAGATGCACCTCTATGCCCGCGGGCGCCCCCTCGGTGTCGGTGGTCTCCGACAGTGTCCAATCCAGGTCGAACTGGGTGGCGCCGACCTCCACCTCCAGCGCCTCGATGGCGAGCCGCTGCAACCGGACCTCCGGCCGCTCATGGTTCTGCAGGGTCAGCGTCACCTGGCACAACGGCGCATGCGCCTGCGAGCGCACCGGATTCAGGGCGTCGACGAGCATTTCGAAGGGGACGAGAGCGTGCTCGAAGGCCGCCAGATCGGTCTCCCGCACCGTGGCGAGCAGTTCACCGAGCGCGGCATCGGACGCCACGGCGGTGCGCAACACCAGCGTATTGACGAACATGCCGACCAGGTCATCCAGCGCCTCGTCACCGCGCCCCGCCACCGGCGCGCCGATGACGATATCCGCCGTCCCCGAAAGCCGGGACAGCACAACCGCCAATGCCGTGTGCAGCACCACGAACGGCGTCACCCGATGCTCGGCCGCGAATTCACCGATAGCGGCGTGCAATTCCGCATCCAGCCGACCGCGCACCAGCCCGCCGCGATTCCCGGACACCGCCGGCCGCGGCCGATCGCCCGGCAGCGCCAGCACATCGGGCACACCATCCAGACGACGCGTCCAGTACCGCAACTGCCCCGCGAGCACCGAACTGTAGTCATCCGCACTACCGAGCGCGGCCCGCTGCCAGAGCGCGAAATCCGCGTACTGCACCGGCAACGGCGTCGGATTCGGTGCGACCCCTGCGCAACGGGCCACATAGGCGTGCGCGAGATCCCGGGTCAACGGCGCGAAAGACCACCCGTCGGCCGCAATGTGATGCACCACGAACAGCAGGACATGGGTATTCGGTTCATCCACAACGCGCAACAACTTCGCGCGGAACGGGACCTCGGCCGTGACGTCGAAGACGGTGTGCGCCAACGACTCCGCCCGCTCACCCAACTCCGCGGCCGAAACCGACTCTGCCGCAAGCTCCACCAGCCGAGTACCCGCGGGCAGAACCAGCTGCGTAGGCGCGCCATCGCGTTCCGGATACAGCGTGCGCAGCGTCTCATGACGGGCGATCACATCGGCAATGGCGGCCTCCAGCGCCTCCGCATTGAGCGAACCGGTGAGCCGCAATGCGAACGGGATGTTGTACCCGTCCCGCCCATCGAACCGATTGAGAAACCACATGCGCTGCTGCGCAATGGACAGCGGAATCTCCGCCCCACGCTCCTGCACGGTCACCGGCGGCAGCACAGGGGCAACCGCACTGTCCGCCAACTGGATACGCGCCGCCAACCCGCGCACCGTGGAGTCCTCGAACACAGCGCGCAGCGGCACCGGCGCACCGGTGGCCTTGCTCAGCCGCGCAGCCAGCTGCGTGGCGATGAGGGAGTTCCCGCCCAATGCGAAGAAGTCGTCGTCGAGCCCGATCCGATCCACGCCCAGCAGAGCGGAGAAGACATCGGCAACCAGAGTCTCACCGGACCCCACGGGCGCCCGGAACTCCGACCGCACCGGTGCGGGAGCAGGCAGAGCCCGGCGATCCAGCTTCCCGGAGGCATTGAGCGGAAAGGCATCCAGCACTTGATAAGCCGACGGCACCATATATCCCGGCAACCGCCGAGCCAGCGCCGCCCGCAGTTCGTCAACCGCGAGCTCGCCACCATTCGCCGGGATGAGATAAGCAACCAGCGCATCACCCGTGCCGTGATCGTCCCGCACGAGCACAACGGCCCGATCCACCGAATCCAGTGCGGTGAGCGCGGATTCGATCTCACCGAGCTCGATGCGCAGACCGCGCAGCTTCACCTGGAAGTCGGTGCGGCCCAGGTACACGATCGAACCATCAGCGGCCCGGCGCACCAGGTCACCGGTGCGATACATGCGCTCGGAGGTCCCGAACGGGTTGGCCACGAACCGATCCGCGGTCAGATCCGCCCGACCGACGTAACCACGCGCCAGCTGATCACCCGCGAGGTAGAGCTCACCCGCGACACCCTGCGGCACCGGGTGCAGACGCGAATCCAGCACATACGCCTGCGCATTCCACACCGGCAGACCGATGGGCACCGCACCCTGCACATCCTCCGCGACCGGCGCGAAGGTGGCGTGCACCGTGAATTCCGTGGGGCCGTACAGGTTGTGCAGCTCCGCCGAGCTGATGCGGCGGAACGCCCGCACCGCATCCGAGGTCAACGCCTCACCGGCCACCAATAGCGCCCGCAACGACACCAATTGCCATGGCTCGGCGGCCTGGGCGAATACCGACAGCATGGACGGCACGAACGAGGTCACAGTGACCCGCTCGGCCGCGATCACCTCCGCCAAATACCGCGGATCCCGATGCCCGTCCGCCGCTGCCACGACCATCCGGCCACCGGTCGCCAACGGCCCGAACAACTCCCACACCGACACATCGAAGGTCTGCGGCGTCTTGAACAAGACCACATCATCGGCATCCAGCCCATATTCGGCGGTAATCCACCGAACCTGGTTCACCGCCGCCGAATGCGGCACCGCCACACCCTTCGGCCGCCCGGTCGAGCCCGACGTGAAGATCACGTACGCCGCGTTCGACGACCGCAATGGAGCGATTCGTTCCGCATCAGTGACCGGCCTGTCCGGGTAGTCCGACAGATCCAACTCATCGACGCGCAGCACCTCCCCTGTCATTCCGGCGTGCTTGTGGCCGGAATCCACACCGGCAACGACATCCCCCGCGACGTGTGGATCCCGGCCAAGAAGCGCGCCGGGATGACGAAGCGGGCCGATCTCGAAACCGTCATGCGCGGTGGTGAGCACGCAAACCGGAGTTGCGGTCGCGAGCACGTCGGCGATGCGTTCCGCTGGCTGGTCCAGGTCCAGGGGCACGTAGGCGCCACCGGCCTCGAGCACCGCGTAGGCGGCGGCGACGAAGTCGAGCGAGCGCCGCATGCCCAGGGCGACTCGGGTTTCCGGACCCACTCCGGCCGCGATGAGGCGGCGGGCCAGGCGGTGCACGCGGGCGGCGAACTCGGCGTAGGTCACGACCTCGCGGCGCGTTCCTGCCTCGGCGCGACCTGTCCCGTCATCGCCCGGACCGTCATCGCCCGGACCGTCATCGCCCGGACCGTCATCCCGGCGTGTTTGTGGCCGGGATCCACCGCGAGATTCCGGCCAAGAGCGCGCCGGAATGACGAGGGCGGCCGCGTCCGGGGTGCGTTCTGCCTGTGCCACGAACAGATCGACCAGTGTGCATCCCGCTACCGGCCGGGCGGTGTCGTTCCACGCGCGCAGTGCTGAATCTCTTTCCGCGGCGTCCAGGAGGTCGATGTCGCCAACTCGTGCCGACGGATCGGTGGCCACTGCTCGTAGAACACGCTCGAATCGGGTCGTGAGAGCGGCGGCGGTGGCGGCGTCGAATAGCTCGGTCGCATAGCGGAGACTGGCGGTGAGGCGATCGCCGTCCGCCTCTGTCATCACTAGTTGCAGGTCGAATTTGGCTGTTGGGTCCGGTATTTCGATCGGGCTCACGGTGAGATCCGGGAGCCGCAGCTCGGTGTCGGCGCCGGACTCTTCGCCGAAGCTGAGCATGACCTGGAACAGGGGGTGCGCGCCGGTGGAGCGGTCCACCGCGAGTGCGTCGACGAGGCGCTCGAAGGGCAGCTCGGCATTGGCGAAGGCGGCGAGGTCGGTATCGCGCACCCGGGTCAGGAGGTCGGTGAAGGTGGCGTTGCCGTCCACTTCGGTGCGGAGCACCAAGGTGTTGACGAACATGCCGATGAGTGGGTCCAGTTCGCGTTCGCCGCGGCCGCCGACCGGTGTGCCGATGGCGATGTCGGAGGTGTTCGCCAGTCGGGACAAGGTGGCGGCGAAGGCGGCGTGGACCACCATGAACACGGTGGCGTTGTTCGTTTGCGCCAGGTCGCGTAGGCCGATGAGGACCTCAGCGGACACTGTGAAATCGACTGCGGCGCCGGTGTTCTGCGGGTTCGCCGGGCGGGGGCGGTCGGTGGGGAGGGGGAGTTGGGCGGGGAGGCCGGTGAGGGTGTCGCGCCAGAATTCGAGTTGCTGGTGGGCGAGGTCGCCGGGGGTGGTTTCGGAGCCGAGGAGGGTGTGCTGCCAGAGGCTGTAGTCGGCGTATTGGATGGTCAGGGGGGACCAGTCGGGGGCGTGGCCGGTGTGGCGGGCGGTGTAGGCGCGCATGAGGTCGGCTACGAGGGGCGGCAGGGACAGTGCGTCGCCGGCTATGTGGTGCAGGACCATGACCAGGACGTACTCGTCGGCGTTCAAGGGGGCGTCGGGGCCGCGGTCGAGCACGAGTAGCGCTATGCGGGACGGGAGTTCGCGGGTCACGTCGATCGGCGCGGACACGATGGCGGTGACGGCGGCGATGATCTCGGATTCCGGGACCTGGACCCGGTTCAGGCTCAGGCCGACGTCGGTGGCGTCGAGGGTTTTCTGGTACGGGCCGAACTCGGTGGCGGGGTAGTAGGTGCGCAGGGATTCGTGGCGGGCCAGCACATCGAGGACGGCCTGTTGCAGGGCGGTGAGGTCGAGACGGCCGGACAGGCGCAGTACGACCGGGAGGTGGTAGCGGCTGGGGGCGTCCTGCTCGCTTTCCAGGCGGTTGAGGAACCATAGTCGCTGCTGCGCGGGTGAGAGCGGCACCCGGGACGGGCGCTGCTGTGGTGTCAGCGCGGGACGTGTCGCGGTGCCCGAGGATTCGGCTACCGCGGCGGCGAAGGCTTCGACGGAACCGGCGTCGAAGAGCATGCGGACCGGAATGCGTACGCCCAGTTCGGATCCGATGCGGGCGGTCACCTGGGTGGCGGAGAGCGAGCTGCCGCCGAGGGCGAAGAAGTCGTCGTCGAGGCCGATGCGCGGCAGGCCCAGTACCTCGCCGAAGACTCGGGCCACCAGGCGTTGGACGGCGTCGACGGGTGCGCGGAAGCGCTTGGCCGCCACGGCCGGTGCGGGCAGGGCCTTGCGGTCGAGCTTGCCACTGGCTCCCAGGGGGAACTCGGCCAGTTCCACGATCGCGGTGGGCACCATATAGGGCGGCAGCAGCCGGGCCGCGCGGGCCGTGAGCGTCTCGGTATCGAGATCGCTTCCGGGCGTGCGGATCACATAGCCCGCGAGGTAGTCGCCGGTTTCGGCGGTGACCACCCGGACGGCGGCCTGCGCGACCTCCGGTGCGGTCAACAGCGCCGTCTCGATATCGGCCAATTCGATGCGCTGGCCCCGGAACTTGATCTGGAGGTCGAGCCGATCCAGGTAGACGAGCTCACCGTCGGCGGTCCACTTCACCAGGTCGCCGGTGCGGTACATGCGCGCTCCCGGCCGCCCGAACGGGTTGGCCACGAATCGATCCGCGGTCAGGTCGACCCGGCGGTGATAGCCCCGCGCCAGCTGAACGCCTGCCAGATACAGCTCGCCGGGCACCCCGATGGGCGCCGGGTGCAGCCGCGAATCCAGCACGTACACCTGGGTGTTCCACTCCGGCTCCCCCATGGGCACCGCCGTGGCCTCGTCGCCGGCCTCGCGATAGGTGACGGTGACGGCGGCCTCGGTGGGCCCGTACAGATTGTGCAGTCCCGCATCACACACCGCGCGGAAGGCCGCGGCCGTCTCGGCCGGAAATGCCTCTCCGGCTACGAAAACATCTCGCAGCGAATCCAATTCGCCCGGCTGCGCGTGAGTGGCGAAGACCGCGAGCATGGACGGCACGAAATCGGTGAGCGTGACACCGTACCGAGCCACGGTTTCGGCGAGATAGCGGGCGTCACGGTGCCCGTCCGGCTCGGCCAGCACCAGGGTGCCCCCGGCCCGCAATGGCAGAAAGTAGCCCCACAGCGAGACGTCGAAGGTGGTGACGGTCTTCTGCAGGTACACATCCCGCACGCCGATCCCGTATTCGGCGTGCATCCACGCCATCTGGTTGGCGATGGCGCGATGGCTCACGGCGACGCCCTTGGGCCTGCCCGTCGAGCCGGAGGTGAACAGCACGTAGGCCGGATGGTCCGGGTGCAGGGCGGCGCGCCGCTCGCGGTCGGTGATCTTGCGTTCGGGGTATTCGGCGAGCTCGAGCAGGTCCAGCAGATACAGCGGCAGCCGCGTACCCTCCGGCAGCGCGAATCCGTCGGCGGCGGTGGTGAGCACAAGTTCCGGGCGCGCGGTATCGAGAATATGGCCGATGCGCTCGGCCGGATGCGCGGGATCCACGGGCACATACGCGCCACCGGCCCGCAGCACCGCATACATGGCGACCACCAGCTCCACCGAGCGCGTCATGGCCAGCACGACCAGCGATTCCGGACCGACCCCGGCGTCGATGAGCGCGCGGGCCACACGATTGATGCGGGCATCCAGCTCCGCGTAGGTGAGTTCGTCCGTGCCCGAGATCAGGGCGCGCGCCTTGGGTGTGCGCTGGACCTGGGTGTCGAAACCGGCGTGCAGGAACACATCCGGCACCTTGTGACCGGTGGCGTTCCAGGAATCGACGACATAGTCGAGCTCCCCGGCGTCCAGCAGTTCGATATCGCCGACCGGGCGATCGGCGGCAGCGGTGGCGGCGGTCAGCAGGCGAGTGAACTTGGCGGCGAACTCCTCCACCGTGGCGGCGTCGAACAGCTCTGTGGCATAGGTGAATTCGGCGCGGTACCCGGCGGCGCGGTCGGAGATGGTGAGCTGTAGATCGAATTTGGCGAAGCCCGGATCGAAATCGACCGGCTCCACCTCGACCCCCGGCAGCTCCGGCAGGGTGACGCCGAGGTTCTGCAGGAACAGCGCCACCTGGAACAGCGGATGCCGATTGCGGGCACGGACCGGATTGAGCACCTCGACCAGTCGCTCGAACGGCACCTCACGGTGGGCGAAGGCCCGCAGATCACGCTCCCGCACCGCGGAAACCAGTTCGGCGAACGACAATTCGCCGCGCACCTCGGCGCGCAACACCAGGGTGTTGACGAACATGCCGATGAGATCGTCCAGAGCCCGTTCACCGCGGCCCGCCACCGCGGTGCCGATGGCGATATCGGTAGTGCCGGACAACCGGGCCAGCAAGGCCGCGAACGCGGCATGCAGCACCATGAACGGTGTCGCTTTGCACCGCGCGGCAAGCTGGTCGATCGCGGCGCGCAGCGCCGGGTCGATATCGAATTCGACCGTGGCCCCGCGATATCCGGCCACCGCCGGTCGCGGCCGGTCGCCGGGCAACTCCAGCCGAGCGGGCAGCCCGTCGAGTTCGGCGGTCCAGAAGGCGAGTTCGCGGGCGGCCAGGGCCCCCGGATCGGATTCCGCGCCGAGCCGCTCCCGCTGCCACAAGGTGTAGTCGGCGTACTGAACCTCCAGCGCCGCCCACCCGGGCCGCTCCCCCGCCCGGCGGGCGGTATAGGCCGTGGCCAGGTCGCGCACCAGCGGATTCATGGAGACGCCGTCGGCGGCGATGTGATGCACCACCAGCGCCAGCGTGTGGTCATCGGGACCGGCGCGAAACAGCCGGATGCGCAGCGGAATCTGTTCGGCGACATCGAAACCCTGACCGGCCAGCGCCTCGATGGCGGGTCGCACAGCGGTCACGGCGATATCGACCGGATCCAGGTCGAGCTCCACAGCGGCGCGCACGACCTGCACCGGCCCGTCCGGAGTCTGCGGATAATAGGTGCGCAGCACCTCGTGCCGGGCCGTCAGATCACCGATCGCGGCGGCCAGCGTGGCGACGTCCAGCTCCCCGCGCAGCCGGAGCGCGACGGCCACATTGTCCACCGCCGCCGCATCGAATCCGGCTGCGGCGGATTCGGATTCGGTGTGGGCCAGGCGGTTGAGGAACCATATGCGCTGCTGGGCGGGCGACAACGGCAACCGCTCCGGCCGGGACTGCGCCCGCAATGCTGGTACGGAGCCGGCGGTCTCCGCGAGCGCGGCCAGCGCCGCCGCGGTCGGCCGATCGAAGAAGTCGCGCACGTCGACGGTGATCCGCAGGGCCTCGGCCACCCGGGCGATCGCGCGGGTGGCAATGAGCGAATTGCCGCCCAAGGCGAAGAAATCGTCGTCCGCGCCGACTCGCTCCACCCCGAGGAGATCGGCGAAAACAGCCGCCACCGCGCGCTCGGCAGCGCTTTCGGGTTCCCGGTAGGAGCTCTCGCTGTCGGCGAATTCCGGTTCCGGCAAGGCCCTGCGATCCAGCTTGCCATTGGGGTTCAACGGCATTTCGGCCAGCGGCACCAGCAGCGACGGCACCATGTACTCGGGCAGTCGCTCCCGCGCCGCCGCGAGCACGGCGGCGGTGTCCAGCTCGCCGGCGGGCGCCACATAGCCCACCAGGTGAGCACCGGCGGGACCGTGCCACAGCAGCACCGCCGCCTGCGCCACCCGATCGTGGCGCAGCAGCGCCGCCTCCACCTCGCCCAGCTCGATCCGCAATCCCCGCAGCTTCACCTGGAAATCACTGCGCCCCAGGTATTCCAGCTCGGCCGGACCACCATCGACCCCGGGCGTCCAACGCACCAGATCACCGGTGCGGTACATCCGATCACCCGGCGCGCCTTCGGGATTGGCGACGAATCGTTCCGCCGTGAGCGCCGCACGCGCCACATAACCGCGCGCCAATTGCACGCCCGCCAGATACAGCTCACCGACCACGCCCACCGGCACCGGCCGCAGCTGCTCGTCCAGCACCAGCAGTTCGGTATCGTCCGCGGCCGCGCCGATCGGCACCTGATCGGTATCCGCGCCGGTGACCTCGTGCGCGGTCACATCGACGGCGGCCTCGGTGGGGCCGTACAGATTGTGCAGCGTCGCACCGCTCACATCGCGGAAGGCCGCCGCGGTGGCGGCCGGCAGCGCCTCGCCGGAGGCGAAGACCACGCGCAGCGCGTCCGGCACGCCCTCACCCGCCCCGGCCACGAAGACCGCCAGCATGGACGGCACGAAATGCGCGACGGTAATGCCGTACTCGGTCATGGTGCGCAGCAGATACGCCGGATCGCGATGCCCCTCCGGCTCGGCGATCACCAGCCGCGCGCCGACCTGCAAGGGCCAGAAGAACTCCCACACCGAGACATCGAAGGTGAACGGAGTCTTCTGCAGGACGGCATCGTCCTCGTGCAGCCGATACATGCGCTGCCGCCAGCGCAGATTCGCCACGATGGCACGGTGCGAGACCGCGACTCCCTTGGGGCGTCCGGTGGAGCCCGAGGTGAAGATGACGTAGGCGATATTGTCCGACAACGGTTGCAGGGCATAGAGATCCACGGATGGTGACAGCTGATCGCCGGACGCCTCGGAAGCCTGTGCGGCAGCCTCGAACTCGTCGATGCGCAGGACCGGCACGGC
Source organism: Nocardia sp. NPDC127526 (assembly GCF_042672265.1). Taxonomy (NCBI): domain Bacteria; kingdom Bacillati; phylum Actinomycetota; class Actinomycetes; order Mycobacteriales; family Nocardiaceae; genus Nocardia; species Nocardia sp. NPDC127526. The sequence goes on from NZ_JBHXVO010000007.1 coordinate 280,579, forward strand.
GGCATCGAATTCCGGCTCGTCGGCTGTGGTGGTGAGCACCAGCGCCGGGGTGGCCACCGACAGCACATACGACAACCGCTCGACCGGATGATCCGGATCCAGCGGCACATACGCGCCACCCGCCTTGAGAATGGCGTACATGCCGACCAGCAATTCGACCGATCGTCGAACGGCCAAGCCCACCAGCACATCCGGGCCCACGCCCGAGCCTGCCAGCCGGCGGGCCAGCCGATCCGCGCGGGCATCCAACTCGGAATATGTCAAACATTCGTCGCGGAACTGCACCGCCACCGCGTCCGGTGTGCGCCGCACCTGCTCCTCGAACAGCGTGGCCAGCGTCTCCACCGGCGCCAGCCGCGGGGTCAGCACCCCGGCCGCCGCCGCGACGGCATCGTCGAGCAGCTCCCCCAGCACCCGCGCCAGCGCGCCCTCCTCCCCCTCCATGAGCGCGGGCAGCGCGCCCGACACCACCACTTGAACGAGCGCCTCGGGTTCCAGCGCACCGCCCATGGCCTCGGTCAGCACATCCAGTTCCGTGGCGAGCGCCGCGTAGCACACGGTGGCGTCCGCGTGCCGCACGGCAATGCGCTCCGGTTCCAGCGCCGCCACCGTCTCGATCAAGAGCGGCAGATCCGCGATGCCGTAGGCGCTGCGCAGCGCCGCATTGTTTCCGTACCTGCCGAGGGCGACCGACTCCGCATTGGACATCAGAGGGCTCCTTCCGATTCGAGATCAGATCGAAGGACCACCGCCTGCGCCTCGCCGGACAGCGTGCGCAGGACTTCGGACAGGCCGCCCGCACCCAGGGCGGCCAGAATGCCGGGCACCAAACCGGCCAATGCGACATTCACCAGTGCTTCCGGTTTCGCCGCCGCGCCCATGGAACGGGCAACGGCGGCGATCTTGGTGGCGAGATCGCGGTAGCTGACGATGTGATCGCCGTGCCGGACGGCGATCGCATCGGGGGTGAGCTCCGCCGCGGCGGCAATGAGCGCCGGGAGGTCGGCCGGGGCGACGTCGGCGGCGCCACCGGTCGCGGACCGTGCCGGGCCGGACTGCTCGGCCGCGGTACGAATATCGATGGCGCGCACCGTGATCGCCGGATCGGCGGCCACCGTCTCGAGCACCCGGACCAGTCGCTCCGCACAGCGGCGCACGGTCTCGGCGTCGAAAATATCGGTGGCATAGGTGAATTGCATGCGCAATCCGGTGACGCGCCCGTGTTCGCCGTACTGCTCGACTGCGGTGAGCTGCAGATCGAACTTGGCCTCGGCCGGCCGGGGTTCCAGCACCTCCACCGCGAGACCGGGCAGCGCGATCGCGCCGGCCGGCATGTTCTGGTAGGTGAACAGCACCTGGAACAGCGGCGTGTGCGCGCTGGACCGGGACCGGCCGGAACCGGACAGCACGGCCTCCACCACACGCTCGAACGGCACGTCGGCGTGTGCGAGGGCGGCCAGATCGCGGTCGCGCACCTGCCGCAGCAAATCGTGGAAGGGCGCTCGCGCGTCGATATCGGTGCGCAGCACCACCGTGTTCACGAACATGCCGATCATGTCGTCCAGCGCCCGATCACCACGACCTGCCACCGGCGTGCCGACTGCGATGTCGTGCAGGCCCGACAGCTTCGACAGCAGGACGGCGAATCCGGCGTGCAGCACGCCGAACAGCGTGGTCTCGTGTGCGCGGGCCACCGCTACCAGGTTGGAGGTGAGATCTGCACCGATCTCGCAATCGACTGTCGCGCCACGCATATCCCGCCGTGCCGGACGGGGCCGATCGGTGGGCAGCGGCAGATGGTCCGGCACACCGGCCAATTCATCGGTCCAGAACGCCAGCTGCCGTGACAGCACGCTCCGCGGATCGTTGTCGTCACCGAGCACCTGCCGCTGCCAGTCGCTGTAATCGGCGTACTGAATCGGCAGCGGTTCCCAGGCGGGCACGTCACCGCGCGCCCGGCTCGTGTAGGCGAGCACCAGATCCCGCGTCATGGGCGTGACCGAGTAGCCGTCCGCCGCGATGTGATGCAGAACCACGACCAGCACATGCGCCTCGGCACCGTCGACCAGCAGCCGCACCCGCACCGGCGGCTCGGCGGTGACATCGAAGCCTGCGGCCATGATGTCGGCGATCCGCTGTTCGATGTCCCGGCCGTCGTCCGGGACCGGCTCGAGATCGAGCCGGAGGTCGGTCACCGGAAGCACCTGCTGCACCGGCTCGCCGTCCACTTCCGGGAATCGGGTGCGCAGAATGTCGTGGCGGCCCAGCACGTCCAGCAATGCGGCGTGCAGAGCGTCCCGATCCAGCGCGCCTGTCAGGCGAATCGCGGCGGGCACGTGGTAGGCCGTCGAATCCGGGTGCAGCCGGTTGACCACCCACATCCGCTGCTGCGCCAGCGACAGCGCCGCGGGTCCGGTCGTACTGCGGCGCACAGGAACCGGGCGCGCATCACGCGCGTCGGCGCTCGCTAAACGTTCGGCCAGTCCCGCCACCGTCGGCGCTTCGAAGACGGCTGCCACCGGCACGTGCACGCCCAGGTCCGCACCCAGCCGGGCCACCAGCCTCGTCGCCATGAGCGAATTTCCGCCCAGCGCAAAGAAATCGGAATCCAGCCCCGGAACGTCTGCCAACTCGGCGACCTCGGCGAACGCCGCCGCCACCAGCCGCTCCAGCCGCGTCACCGGTTCCCGGTGCACCGCCGCGGCGAACACTGGCTCCGGCAGCCGTGGGCGATCCACCTTCCCATTGGCGTTGAGCGGCAATGCATCCAGCACCACGATTGCCGCCGGAACCATGTACTGCGGCAGGCCCGCGACCAGTGCGGCACGCAATTCCGCGGCGACTTCGTCGTAGCGCTCCGGTTCGGCGTCCGGCACCGCCGCATAGGCGACCAGCCGAGCGCCCGCCGCGCCGGTGCGAGCCACCGCGACCGCCGCCGTCACACCCTCCTGCCGGCGCAGCACCGTCTCGATCTCACCGAGCTCGATGCGATGGCCACCGACCTTCACCTGGAAGTCGGCGCGATCCAGGTACTCCAGGCTGCTATCCGCACGCCACCGCACGATATCGCCGGTGCGGTACATGCGACCGTCGGCCTCCGCCCCGGCGGGATGGAAGGGATCGGCGACAAAGCGTTCGGCGGTACGGGCAGCGTGCGCGTGATAGCCACGGGCCAACTGCGCACCGGACAGGTACAGCTCACCCGGAACTCCGACGGGCACCGGCTGCAAGCGAGCATCGAGGACATAGCACCGGCTGTTCCAAGCCGGTGTGCCGATCGGCACCGTATGCGCAGGCGGCTGCCGCACCTCGTATGCGGTAATCGACACCGCGGCCTCGGTAGGCCCGTACAGATTGAAAAGCCCTGCGGCGGACTCACTCCCGGACGGATGCCGGTCGAGGAACTCCGCTGCGGTGGCGGCAGGCAGCGCCTCACCGATGGTGAGCACCGCCCGCACCGAAGCGGGCAGCGGCCCAGCGGTCAGCAACATGCCGAGCAGCGACGGAACCGGATGCAGCACCGTGACGCCGTACGCGCTCATCAGCTCGCGCAGCCGGTCCGGATCCCGCTCGTCACCAGCCGCGCTGACCACCAGCCCACCGCCGGTAACCAGCGGCGACCAGAACTCCCACACCGACAGATCAAAGGTCGCGGGCGTCTTGAGCAGCGCCCGATCCGCCGGCCCCAGCCCGAACGTGGTCCGCAGCCACTGCAATTGGTTGACAATGGCGGAATGCGGGACCGCCACGCCCTTGGGCGCACCGGTCGACCCCGAGGTGAAGATGACATACGCCGGATGAGCCGCCCGCAATGGGCACACCCGCTCACCGTCGGCGATCGGCGCACCCGAGTACCCCGTCAGGTCGAGCTCATCGACCCGCAGCACCTGCCCCGTCATTCCGGCGTGCTTTTGGCCGGAATCCACACCAGCACCGAAATCCACGACATCGTGTGGATCCCGGCCAAGAAGCGCGCCGGGATGACGATGGGAGTCGACCTCGAACCCGTCTCGACTCGTGGTCAGCACGCAGACCGGCGCGGCCGTCTCGAGCACATACGCGATCCGGTCGGCGGGATGATCCGGATCGATCGGCACATACGCCCCACCGGCCTTGACCACCGCGTACATCGCGACAACCAGCTCGACGGACCTCCGCATAGCCAGCGCCACAGTCCGCTCCGGCCCGACCCCGCCCGCAATGAGCCACCGCGCCAGCCGATTCACCCGCGCATCGAACTCGGCGTAGGTCAAAACCTCGCATCCTCCGTCATCCCGGCGTGGTTGTGGCCGGGATCCACCGCGAGGTTCCGGCCGAGAGCCCGCCGGAATGACGAGGGCGGGGGCAGCCGGTGTGCTCGCGACCTGGGCGTCCACCAGGTCCGCGAGGGTATGGCCGGGGACCGGGTGGGTGGTGTCGTTCCACTCGACCAGCATCCGATGCCGCAGCTCCCCGCCCAGCAGATCTATTGCGCCGATCCTGGTTTCCGGTTCGGCGGCAATGGTTTCCAGGACCCGGCGCAGCGCGTCGGCGAACCGGGCCGCGGTGGCGGCGGTGAACAGGTCGGTGGCGTAGCGGAGGGTGAGGTCGACGCCGGTGGGGGCGCCGGTGTCGGAGTAGTGGTCGATCGCGAACAGGTGCAGGTCGAATTGGGCTGTGTCGTTGTCGAATTCGATATCCGAGATGTCCAGACCGGGGAGGTGCAGGGTGGCTCGGGCGTGGTTCTGGAAGGACAGGCCGACTTGGAACAGGGGGTGGCGGGCGGTGGAGCGCGCCGGGTTCAGGACCTCGACGAGGCGTTCGAAGGGGACGTCGGCGTGGGCGAAGGCGGCGATATCGGTGGTGCGCACACGGTCGAGCAGGTCCGTGAACGGTTCGGCGGGGTCGATGCCGGTGCGGAGCACCAGCGTGTTGACGAACATGCCGATGATGTCGTCGAGGGCGGCTTCGCCGCGGCCCGCTATCGGGGTGCCGACCGCGATATCGGCGCTACCCGAGAGGCGGGCCAGCAGTGCCGCGAAGGCCGCGTGCACCACCATGAACAGCGTTGCGCCCCGGCGACGGCCGACCTCGGCAAGACGGGCGTGCAGTTCCGCGTCGATCGGGAAGTCGACGTGGGTGCCGCGCAGGCTCTGCCGGGCCGGGCGCGGGTAATCGGTGGGGAGGTCCAGCTGTTCCGGCAGCCCGGCGAGGGCATTGCTCCAGTACGCGATCTGCTGCGCGGCAACCGATTCGGCATCGTCTTCGGATCCCAGCAGGGTCCGCTGCCAGAGGGCGTAGTCCGCGTACTGGGCCGCCAGCGGCGACCAGACCGGCGCTTCGCCCGCCAGCCGCGCGCCGTAGGCGTGGATCAGGTCGCGGACGAAGGGGACGATCGAGGAGCCGTCCGCCGAAATATGGTGCAGCGCAGCGGCAAAGACGTGCTCGCTCGGGTCGGTATCGGTGATGCGGAACAGTCGCAGTCGTACCGGGACCTCGGTGGTGACATCGAATCCGGCGGCGACCAGATCCAGCATTCGCTGCGGCAGTTCGGCTTCGGTGATGTCCACCGGGATCAGCGGCTGCGCGGCGTCCTCGGCGGGCAGGATCACCTGGGCCGGACCGTTGGCGGTCTCGGGGTAGACGGTGCGCAGGGTCTCGTGCCGTCCGATCACATCCCCTACCGCGGCCCGCAATGCCTCCACGTCGAGCGCGCCGGAGGCCGAGCGGAGCCGCAGTGCGAGGGGAATGGTGTACGCGGTGGAGGTGCGGTCGAAGCGGTTGAGGAACCACATGCGTTGCTGGGCGGGTGATAGCGGCAGCCGGTCGGGACGCTCGCCCGCGACCAGTGGGGGACGCGCCGACTCCGCGCCGGCGCCGATACGAGCCGCGAGTTCACGCACCCGGGAGGATTCGAACAGCGCCCGCACCCCGACGGTGGCGCCGAGCACCCCGCCGATCCGGGCGACCGCCTTGGCCGCCAGCAGCGAACTTCCACCGAGGGCGAAGAAGTCGTCGTCCGAGCCGACTCGGTCCAGGCCGAGCAGTTCGGCGAAGACGCCCGCCACGATCTCCTCGGCCAAGGTCGCGGGCCGCCGGTAGACGGCGGTCTCGAACACCGGGTCCGGCAGTGCAGCGCGATCGAGTTTTCCGTTGACGGTCAACGGGATTCGATCCAGCAGCACGAGGGCGGCGGGGACCATGTGCTCGGGCAGCCGCCGCGCCACCGCCTGCCGCAGCGCGGCCGTATCGACGTCGGCCGCGCCGGCCACGACGTAGCCGACGATCCGGTCTTCGTCCACGGCCGCGTCCCGGCGCACCGCGACCGCTGCCTGCCGAACGCCCGGCTGCTCCAGCAGCGCCTGCTCGATCTCACCGAGCTCGACCCGGAAGCCGCGCAGGTTCACCTGCTGGTCGGCGCGCCCGAGGTATTCCAGCTCACCGTCCGCGGTCCAGCGCGCCAGATCGCCCGAGCGGTAGGTCCGCGATCCGGCCGGGCCGTACGGGTCGGCCACGAAGCGCCCGGCCGACAGGGCGGGGCGGGCGAAGTAACCGCGCGCCAATTGCCCGCCGGAGACATAGATTTCACCGGGCACCCCGACCGGCACCGGCCGCAGCCGGGAGTCCAGCAGCCGCAGGGTCAGACCCGCGAGCGCGCCGCCGATGGCGCTGGCCGAGCCGTCCTCCGGCCCGACGGCCCGGTAGGACGCGTGCACCGTGGTCTCGGTGATGCCGTACATGTTCACCAGGACCGGACGCTGCGGACGCCGAGCGAACCAGCCGCGCAAGCGATTCGGCTCCAGCGCCTCGCCACCGAAAATCACGACCCGCAGCGCCAGCTCCGGATGCGACTCCGCGTCGGCGGAAATGAGCTGGTAGAACGCCGACGGGGTCTGGTTGAGCACCGTAACCCGTTCGGCAGCCAGCAATTCCAGAAACTGCTGTGGTGATCGCGAGGTGAGGTAGTCGACCACCACGATGCGCCCGCCGTACAGCAGCGCGCCCCACAACTCCCACACCGAGAAGTCGAAGGCGTAGGAGTGGAAGAGCGTCCACACATCCGACGGACCGAAACCGTATTCGCGGTGCGTATTGTCCAGCAGCCGAATCACATTGCTGTGCGGCACCATTACGCCCTTCGGGCGGCCGGTGGAACCGGAGGTGTAGATGACGTACGCGGTGTTCTCCGGCCGCAGCGCGCCGCGCCGGTCGGCATCGGTGACCGGGGCGTCCGAAAAGCCGGACAGCTCAGCGGTATCCAGATCGATGACCGGACCGCCGAACCAGCCCGCGGGCAACTGGGCGGCGGCGCTGGTGACCGCGCACACCGGACGCGCGTCGTCCAGCACGTACTCGATGCGGTCCGCCGGATAGTTCGGATCGATCGGCAGGTAACCGCTCCCGGACTTGAGCACCGCCAGCAGCGCCACCACCACATCGGCGGTCCGCGGGAGCGCCACGCACACCAGCGCTTCCGGTCCCGCGCCGGCCGCGATGAGCCGGCGCGCCAGCCGGTTCGAGCGGGCATCGAGCTCCGGGTAGGTCAGCGTGATCTCCCCCGCCCGGACCGCCACGGCCTCCGGATCGATGCGCGCGGCCGTCGCGAAACGCTCCGCGATGGTGACGGTTTCGGCGATATCCGCATCGCCCACCGGCCATTCGTAGAGCCCGCGCCGCTGCTCCTCGGCGCTCAACAGCTGAATATCGCCGACCGCGACCGTGCGGTCGGCGGCCACCGCCGCCAGCACCTGCTCGAACCGGCGCGCCAGCACCGCAATGCTGCCCGCGTCGAAAAGGTCCCGGGCATAGGTGATTTCGACATCCATGCCACCGGCGCGGCCGTCCGCGCCGACGACTTCGGTGACGGTGAACTGCAGATCGAACTTGGCCACGCCCGCATCGATCTGCTCCGGCCGAATCCGCAGGCCGGGCAGTTCGAGGGCGGGCAGCGGGAAATTCTGGAAGGTCAGCCCCACCTGGAACAGCGGATGCCGATGCTGCGATCGCGCCGGGGCCAGCACCTCCACCAACCGCTCGAACGGCACGTCCGCATGCGACAGCGCGGCGATATCGTCCGCCCGCACCATGTCCAGGACGGTGTCGAAACCGGCCCGCGGATCCACCTCGGTGCGCAGCACGAGGGTGTTCACGAACATGCCGACCAGACCGTCGAGGGCCTGCTCACCGCGCCCGGCGACCGGAGTGCCGATGGCGATATCGGCACTGCCCGACAGGCGGGACAACAGGACCGCGAGCGCCGCGTGCACGGTGCTGAACAAGGTGGTGTCCTGTTTGCGCGCCAGCTCGGTGAGTTCACCGTGCAGGTCGGAATCCACCGCGAGGCGATGGGTGCCGCCGCGATGCGAGGACACCGCCGGCCGGGGGCGATCGGCGGGCAGATCCAATTGTTCGGGCAGACCGGCCAGCCGGTCCCGCCAGTACGCCAGCTGACGGTGCGCCACCGTCTCCGGATCGTCGTCCGCGCCCAGGGTTTCGGCCTGCCACAGCGTGTAATCGGCGTACTGCACGGGCAGCGGCTCCCAGCCCGGAGCCTGGCCCGCGTGCCGGGCCGTATAGGCAGTCATCAGATCACGAGCGAGCGGACCGAGCGAATAGCCGTCGGCGCCGATGTGATGCAGCACCAGCACCAATGCGTGCTCGGTCGGCGAGACCGTGAAAAGCGCGGCCCGCAGCGGTGTTTCGACGGTCAGGTCGAACGGCTCGGCGGCGGCTGCGGCCAACCTCGCGGGCAGGTCCGAGGCCGCGATCGGCTCGGCCGCCAATGCCGGAACCTGTTCGGCGGCAGCGAGAATCACCTGTTCCGGCCCGTCCGGTCCATCCGGATGAACGGTGCGCAGCGTCTCGTGCCGCGCCACCAGGTCCGCCAGCGCCGACCGCAGCGCCGCCTCGTCCAGATCCCCGGAGAACCGGATGACCAGCGGAATATTGTCAGCGGCCGCACCGGGCCCGGCGCTGTCCTCCGTGGCCCAGTACCGGTTGAGGAACCACATGCGCCGCTGTGCCGCGGCCAGCGGAATCCGTTGCGGGCGTGGATCCATGGCACGCAGCGGCAATCTCCCGCCCGCGCCCGTCGACGCTTGCGCGTAGTTCGCCAGCGCCGCCACGGTACGGGCCTCGAACAGGGCACGCACCGGAAGGTCGCAGTCCAGGGCCGCTCCGATGCGCGCAGCCGCGCGGGCCGCCAGCAGCGAACTCCCGCCGAGTGCGAAGAAGTCGTCGTCCAGCCCCACGCGCGCGACGCCGAGCAGCTCGGCGTAGACCTCGGCCACCGCGACCTCGGCCGGGGCGCCGGGCGCCCGATAGGCCACCGTCCCGAACACCGGCGCGGGCAATGCCGCCCGATCGAGTTTGCCATTGACGGTCAAGGGGATTCGCTCGACCAGCACGATGGCGGCGGGCACCATGTGTTCCGGCAACCGACCGGTCAGGGCCTGCCGCAGCACCCCGGTATCAGGTGCGGCATCCCGTTCCGCCGGAACCACGTACCCGACAATCCGATCCTCATCCACCAGACCGTCGTGCCGCACCACCACCGCGGCCTCCCGCACGGTGGCCTCCGCCAGCAGCGCCGCCTCGATCTCACCGAGTTCGATACGGAACCCGCGCAGGTTCACCTGCTGATCGGCGCGGCCCAGATACTCCAGCTCACCACCGCTGGTCCAGCGCGCCAGATCGCCGGACCGGTAGGCGCGCGATCCGGCGGGCCCGTGCGGATCGGCCACGAACCGGCTCGCCGACAAGGCCGGACGCGCGAGATAGCCCCGCGCGAGCTGCCCACCGGAGACATAGATTTCACCGGGCACGCCGACCGGAACCGGCCGCAGCCGCGCATCCAGCACGCGCACGGTCAGACCCGGCAGCGGACCGCCTATGACACTGGCCGCACCCGTACCGGGCGCCATGCTCCGATACGACACGTGCACCGTGGTCTCGGTGATGCCGTACATGTTCACCAGCGCCGGAGCCTGCGGGTGCCGGGCGAACCAGCCGCGCAGCCGCTGCGGTTCGAGCGCCTCACCGCCGAAGATCACGTATCGCAGCGCGAGCTCGCCGTGCGCCTCGGTATCGGCGGCGACGAGCTGGTAGAAGGCCGACGGCGTCTGATTGAGCACGGTCACCCGCTCGGCGGCGAGCAGTTCCCGGAATTGCCGTGGTGAGCGCGAGGTGAAGTAGTCGACCACCACCACGCGCCCGCCGTACAGCAGCGCGCCCCACAGCTCCCAGACCGAGAAGTCGAAGGCATAGGAGTGGAACAGCGTCCACACGTCCGAGGCATCGAATCCGAAGCGGTCGTGCGTATTGTCCAGCAGCCGAATCACATTCCGGTGCGGGATCACCACGCCCTTGGGGCGACCGGTCGAACCGGAGGTGTAGATGACATAGGCGGTATGCGCCGGATCGAGCGGCGACCGCCGGTCCCGATCGGTGATCGGCCCCTCCGGATAGCCCGCCAGATCCACGGTGTCCAGGTCGATGACGGTCCCGTCGAACCACGCCGCGGGCAGCTGTGCCGCGGCATTGGTAACGGCGCACACCGGGCGCGCGTCATCGAGGACGTATTCGATCCGATCCGCCGGATAGTTCGGATCGATGGGCAGATATCCGCCGCCGGCCTGCACCACCGCCAGCAGGGCGACCACCAGCTCGACGGACCGCGGAAGCGCCACGGCCACCAGCGATTCCGGGCCGACTCCGGCGGCGATGAGACGACGGGCCAACCGGTTGGCGCGCGAGTCGAGCTCGGCGTAGGTCAGCGTGACATCGCCCGCGCGCACCGCGATCGCCTGCGGATCGATCCGCGCCGCCGTGGCGAAACGTGCTGCGACAGTCGTGTTCTCGGCGATATCCGCACCGGTGACCGGCCAGTCGTGCAGTACCCGCTGCCGCTCCCCTGCGGTGAGCACCTCGATATCGTCGACGGCGATCATCGGATCGGCCGCCACCGCCCGCAGCACTCGCTCGAACCGCTCCGTCAGCACCGCGATGGTCTCGGCATCGAAAAGATCGGTGGCATAGGTGAATACCGCGTCGAGCGCGCCGGTCTCCCCCGCCGCACCGGAGTGCTCACGCACCGACAGCTGGAGATCGAACTTGGCGGTGCGGGTGTCGATATTCAGCCGCGATACCGCCAGCCCGGCCAGCTCGAGCTCGGCCTGCGCGGTGTTCTGGAAGTCCAGCACCACTTGGAACAGCGGATGCAAGCCGGGCGACCGGACCGGCGCCAGTGCCTCCACCAACCGCTCGAACGGCACATCCGCATGCGCGAACGCCCGCAGATCCGCTTCCCGCACCGCCGCCACCAGGGCGGCGAACGACTGTCGCGGCAGCACCTCGGTGCGCAGCGCGAGAGTGTTCACGAACATCCCGACCAGCCCGTCGAGGGCCTGCTCACCGCGGCCCGCTACCGGCGTCCCGATCGAAATATCCTGCTGCGCCGATAGTTTCGAGAGCAGAGCGGCGAAGGCGGCGTGCACCACCATGAACAGCGAGGCCTGGTTGCGCTCCGCGAGTTCCAGCAGGCTCCGGTGCAGCGACGCGTCGAGGGTGAAGCCGTGGGCCGCGCCCCGTCCGGAGACGGAGGCCGGGCGCGGCCGATCCGCCGGCAAGGGCAATTCCGGTGCCAGCCCGGACAATTCGTCCCGCCAGAATCCGAGCTGCCGGGACAGCAGCGATTCCGGATCATCGGCGCTTCCCAGCAGCTCGCGCTGCCACAGCGTGTAATCCGTGTACTGCACCGGCAGCGGTTCCCATTGCGGGGCGTCTCCGGCCCGGCGAGCGGCGTACGCGCTCATGAGATCCCGGGTCAACGGTGCGATGGACCAGCCGTCCGCCGCGATGTGGTGCACCGCGAACACCAGCACGTGCTCCTCGCCGCCGCGGTCGTCCGCCGCCACGCGCAGCAGGGCCAGCCGCAGCGGCACCTCCTCGCTCACCGCGAAAGGCCGTGCGGCAAGGGCCTGAATGCGCTCGTCCAGCAGGTCCGCGCCGATGGCCTCCGGGGTGAGATCCAGCCCGACCGCGGAGACCGGCAGGACCCGCTGATAGCCGATGCCGTCCACCGCCGGATACACGGTGCGCAGCGCCTCGTGCCGCTCCACCACATCGGCGAACGCGGCGGCCAGAGCGGCCTGGTCGAGTGGACCGCTGAGCCGGATGGCGGCGACCAGATTGTCCGCCACCGAGGCGCTGTCGAATCGATTGAGGAACCACATGCGCTGCTGCGCGTAGGACAGCGGCACCGGATCCGCCCGCCGGTCCGCCCGCACCCGGGCCACCAGCGGCTTGCGGTATTCGGCCGCACCACGTCGCAGGCGATCGGCCAGTCCGGCCACCGTCGGATATTCGAACAGGGCGCGCACCGGCACATCGGCTGCCAGAACGTCCGCCAGTCGCGCCGAAATCTGGGTCGCCACCAGGGAATTGCCGCCGAGGGCGAAGAAGTCGTCGTCGAGGCCGACCCGGTCCACGCCGAGCACCTCCGCGAAGACCCGCGTGACCGCGCGTTCGGCACGAGTGGCCGGGGCGCGGAAGGCGCGAGCGCGTAGTTCCGGTTCGGGCAGGGCCTTGCGGTCCAGCTTGCCGGAGGCGGTGAGGGGCATATAGTCCAGGCGCACGTAGGCGGTGGGAACCATGTACGACGGGAGGGCCGCGCGCACCCGGTCGCCGAGAATGTCGGTGAGCTCCGCCTCGGGCAGATCGGTGACCACATAGGCCACCAGGAGTTCGCCGCTGTGGTGCTTGTGCACGGTCACGGCGGCCGCGCGCACATCGGCCGCGGCGGTGAGCGCGGCCTCGATATCGCCGAGCTCGATGCGCTGACCGCGCAGTTTCACCTGGAAGTCACTGCGGCCCAGGTATTCCAGCACGCCGCCACGGGTGCGGCGCACCAGATCGCCCGTGCGGTACATGCGCGAACCAGCCGGTCCGTACGGGTTCGCGACAAAGCGCTCGGCGGAGAGATCGGCGCGGCCGTGATAGCCGCGCGCCAGCTGCACGCCGGACAGGTACAGCTCGCCGATCACGGTGTCGGGCACCGGCTGCAGCCGCTCGTCCAGCACGTACACCCGATTGCCCGCGACCGGGCGGCCGATCGGCACCGGACCGGTTCCCTCCGGATCGACCGGCGCATGGGTGGCGTGCACGGTGAATTCCGTGGGCCCGTACAGATTGTGCAGTTCGGCCCTGCTCACCGTCGCGAAACCGGCGGCGGCCTCGCTCGTCATGGCCTCGCCGGCGACGAGCACCGCGCGCAGCGAAGCGAGTTCGTCCGCCCGCGCCGCGCTCGCGAACACCGCCAGCATGGACGGAACGAACGAGGTCATGGTCACGCCGTACAGCGCAATGGTCTCCGCCAAGTAGGCGGTATCGCGGTGCCCGTCGTGCTCGGCCACCACCAGGCGACCGCCTCGGCACAGCGGGGCGAACAGCTCCCACACCGAGACATCGAAGGTGGCGGGCGTCTTGAACAGCACCACCTCGTCGCGGTCGATACCGTATTCGGCGGCGATCCAGTCGATCTGGTTGGCGACCGAACAATGGCGCACCGCCACGCCTTTGGGGCGTCCGGTGGATCCGGATGTGAAAATCACGTACGCCAGCGCATCCGGGTGCAGCGGTCCGCCGCGTTCGTCATCCGCGACCGGATCGGCGGCGAAGCCGGACAATTCGGCGGTATCCACCGCGACCACGCGAATGCGCTCGCCGTCGCCGCGAGCGTCCGCATCCGCCCGCCAGCCGTCGGCCGAGGTGGTCAAAATGCATACCGGCTGGGCGGTTTCAATAACGTGCCGGAGCCGCGCGGCAGGCTGATCCGGATCGACCGGGACATACGCCCCACCCGCCGTGAGCACGGCATACGCGGCGAGGACGAACTCCGCCGATCGGCGCATACCCAGCACCACCAGGGCGTCCGGACCGACCCCGAGCGAAACGAGCAGCCGGGCAAGCCGGTTGACGTGCGCGGACATCTCCCCGTAGGTGAGCAGCCAGGGGCCGTCGATCACGGCCACCGCGCCGGGGGCGCGCCGCACCTGTTCCTCGAAGGCGGCGACCACGGTCCGCACTCCCGTTGCCGCCGGGAGCGCCGGAGCCGCACCGGATTCCAGCACCCGGCGACGCTCATCGGCGGCCAGCAGCGGCAGTTCGGCAACCAGGGTTTGCGGGGCGGTGCCGACGGCATCGAGCAAACGCACGAACCAGGTGGCGTACTCGGCGATGGTGGCGCGGGAGAACAGATCCAGTGCGAAGCTGAACTCCGCCTGGATCCCCGCCGGTGCCGGACCTTCCCCGGGACCGGCACCGGCGAAGCTTTCGGTGACCGCGACCGAGAGGTCGAACTTGGTCACTCCGGTGTCCAGCGTACCTGCCGTGGCAAGCAATCCGGGCAGTTCGACACCGATATTCCCCGCACCGGTAAAGGCCAGCATGACCTGGAACACCGGGTGACGGGCCTGTGACCGGGCCGGATTCAGTACTTCGACGAGTTGCTCGAACGGTGCGTCGGCATGTGCGAAGGCAGCGAGGTCGGCCTCCCGCACCTGTGCCAGCAAACGGGTGAACGGCGCCCGCGCATCGACCCGCGTGCGCAGCGGCAGCGTATTAACGAACATACCGATCAGTTCGTCCAATTCGCGCGCACCCCGGCCACCCACCGGCGTCCCGATCACCACATCAGCGGAACCGGACAACCGCGACAGCAACACAGCCAACGTCGCATGCACCAGCATGAACGTCGAAACACCCTGTGCCCGTGCAGTATCCGCTATCCGAGCATGCAACTCCGCCGGCAGTTCGATCGTGTGCACCCCGCCGCGTCCACTGGCCACCGGCGGCCGCGCCCGATCCGCCGGCAGATCGATCTGCTCCGGCGCCCCGAACAGCGCATCGGTCCAGAACTCCAGCTGCCGCCCCAGCAACGACTCCGGATCCTCCGCCGCCCCCAGCCTCTCCCGTTGCCACAGCGCATAATCCGCATACTGCACCGGCAACCCCACCCACCCCGGCCCCCGCCCCTCCCGCCGCGCCCCATACGCCTCCGCCAAATCCCGCGCCAGCACCCGCAGCGATAGCCCATCCGCCGCAATGTGATGCAACACAACCGCCAGCGCATACTCATCATCACCGACCTGAAACAGCCTGGCGCGGAAGGGAATCTCGCTCTGCAGGTCGAAACCCGCCGCCGCGAACTCCCGCAGCTCCCCCTCCAGCGCCGCAGCCACCAGCGCGGCAGTGCCGTCGGCGACCGGCGGGGCAGTACTATCCGCCTCCCGCGCGGCAAAGTCATCCCCCACCCGCGCGGCAGAGCCATCCACCACCCCCGCAGCAGAGTCATCCGCCGCCCCCGCAGCAGAGCTGCCTACCACCCGCACGGCGAAGTCATCCGCCACCCGCGCAGAGGAATCATTCCGCGCGGCGGACGAGTCAACGACGCCGCGGAGAGAATCCGGCAGTATGGACGCTGGTGATTCGTTGCCGCTCAGCAATACCGCTGCGGCGATGAGCGATTCCACCGGACCGAGCGGAGAAACCTCGTCCGGGCGCAGAATGCGCTGGTGGGCGGTGCCGTCGGCGGACTGTGGGAAGACGGTGCGCAGCACCTCGTGGCGGGCGAGCACGTCCGTCAGGGCGGCGCGGAGCGCGTCGACCTCGAGTACACCGCGCAGGTGCAGGACGAACGGCATGTTGTAGCCGGCGCTGGAGCGTTCGAAGCGGTTCAGGAACCAGATGCGCTGCTGGGCGGGAGAGAGCGGCAGCACCTCCGGGCGCGGCCGGACCTCCAGAGCGGGACCGGCTTCGGCATCCTCGTCGAGAAAGCGATCGCCGATCAGCGCCGCCAGTTCGGCAACCGTGGTGGCGGCGAACAACTCCCGCACACCGAGGCGGCAACCCAGTTCCGCCCCGAGCCGCGCCGCCACCTGAGTGGCGATGAGGCTGTTGCCGCCGAGGGCGAAGAAGTCGTCGTCCAGCCCGATCCCATCACACTGCAGCACCTCGCCGAAGATGCGCGCCACGGCCCGCTCGACCACCGACTCCGGCTCCCGGTACTCCACCGCCGCGCGCTGCGGCGCGGGCAGCGCGGCTCGATCCAGCTTCCCGGAAGCATTGAGCGGCAACGCCTCCAGCAGGACATACGCCGACGGCACCATATAAGCGGGCAGCGCGGCGGCAGCCGCGGACCGCAGCCGCGCGGCATCCACCACAACGGCCGTCGCGGCCTGTTCACCAGCCACTCTTGCGGCAGCTATCGGCCCGGCAATGTCCTCCATAGAGGCGTTCTGCCCAGCGGCGGCCCCGGCGGCGATGCCCTTTGCAGCAGCCACCTTGGCGGCAACCCCCTGCGTGGCAGCGGCATCGGCCGCATCACCCTGCGCGGCAACGGCATCGGCCGCAACGCCCTGCGCGGCAACGGCATCGGCGACGCGCTCGGCCGGTGCAGCGATCGCGGCGGGCACGACGTAGGCGACCAATTGGTCCTCGCGCACCACCACAACGCACCGGCGCACGCCCTCCACCGCGCTCAGCACCGTTTCGATCTCGCCGAGTTCGATTCGCAGGCCGCGCAGTTTCACCTGGAAGTCGGTGCGGTCGAGGTAGAGGAGTTCGCCGGTGGCGCTCCAGCAGACCAGGTCGCCGGTGCGGTACATCGATGAACCCGGATGCCCGTGGCCCTCGGCGCCGGCGAAGGGGTCGGCGACGAATCTCTCCGCGGTGAGCGCCGGGCGCGCCACATAGCCCCGGGCGAGCTGAACCCCCGACAGATACAGCTCACCCGGGGTCCCTATGGGAACCGGCCGCAGACGTGAATCGAGCACGTACAGCCGGGTGTTGGACACCGGTGCGCCGATCGGCACACCCGCGATATCCAAGTCGGTGACCTCGTGGAAGGTGACGTCAACCGCCGCCTCCGTAGGACCGTACAGATTGTGCAGGGCGGCGCGGGTCAGCGCCCGCAACCGCTGCGCGGTGGCCGCGGGCAGCACCTCACCCGAGGCGAAGAGCATCCGCAAAGCCATAGTTTCCATGGCTTTCGCGGCCGCGAGCTCATCGGCGAAGATCGACAGCATGGACGGTACGAAATGAGCGACCGTCACACCCGTGCGGACCATGAGGTCCGCCAGGTACACAGGGTCGCGATGGCCCTCCGGCGTGGCCAGCACCAGCCGCGCCCCGACCTGCAAGGGCCAGAAGAACTCCCACACCGAGACGTCGAATGTGGACGGCGTCTTCTGCAGCACCACATCGTCCGCGGTCAGCCGGTATTCCGCCTGCATCCACCGCAACCGGTTCACAATGGCCGCGTGGCTCACGGCCACGCCCTTCGGACGACCGGTCGAACCGGATGTGAAGATCACGTACGCGGTATTCGCGGGGCGCAGCGGAGCGATCCGCTCGGCATCCCCAACCGGCGCACCCGAGTAGCCCGACAGATCGAGCCCATCGACGCACAACACCGCCCCCGTCGTTCCGGCGTGGGTTTGGCCGGAATCCGCGCTGGCAGCATCACCGGCACCGTGTGGATCCCGGCCAAGAAGCGCGCCGGGATGACGACGCGAATCGACCTCGAAAAGGCCACGGGTGGTCAGCACGCAGACCGGGCGCGCGGTCGTCATGATGTGCGCGGTGCGCTCGGCGGGATGCCCGGGATCCAGCGGCACATACGCCGCCCCGGCCGCCTGCACCGCATAGATCGCCACCACCAGCTCGGGCGATCTCGGCAGCTGCAGCGCGACCAGGTCCTCCGGCCCGATGCCGAGCGAAATCAGGTGGCGAGCAAGCCGATTCACGCGCTCGGACAGCTCCGCATAGGTGAGCTCACACCCGCTGTCCGGGCTGGACAGCGCCGCCCTCTCCGGGGTGCGCGCCGCCTGCTCGGCGAACATCGACACCAGCGTCCCGCCGCCGAGCTCCCGCCCGGTGTCGTTCCAGATCCGCAGGCTCACCTCGCGTTCCAGCTCGGTGGCGGCCCGCACCCCGGCCACCGGCGTGCCCGGATCGGCCGCGAGCAGCCGCTCCAGGAAACCCACGAAACGCGCGTGGTGCCGGGCGATATCGTCGCCGCCGTACAGATTCGGATTCGCCTCCAGCTCGAGCACCACCTGCTCGGCGCCCGCGTGATACAGCTGCAGGCTCAGGTCTTCGACCGGCCCGGTGGTGAGCACGTGATAGCGCGCCTGCGCATCGGCCAGCGGCAGGCTGAGATCGAACAGCATGATGTTGACCAGCGGACCGAACAATGCCCGCCGGGTCTGCTGCCCGGCACGATCGGCATCACGGCGAATGTCCTCGTGCCGGTAGCGCTGATGCCGCAGCGCGGCGGACAATTCGGCCCCGGTCGCGGCCAGCAGCGCACCCCAGGTCAGGTCCGCGCCCACCGCGATGCGCAGCGGCACGATATTGGAGAGCATGCCCGCCGAACGCCGCGTCAGCGCATCCGTGCGCGCGGTCACGGGCAGGCTGAGCACCACCTCGTCGCGATCGGTGAGCCGGGCCAGATAGGCGGCGAAGGCCGCCAGCACCACCGTCGCCACCTTCGAGTTCCCCTCGGCGGCAACCTCTTTCAGTCGATCCAGCAGCCGCCGCGGCAGCTGCCGCCCGAACCGCAGATTGGCCGGCGCGGCCCCGGCGACCCGCCGCACCAGCGTGGTGGCCTCCAGTCCGCGGACCCGCTCGGCCCAGTACTCGCGATCCTCGGTGAACCGCGCGCTGTCGCGATACTCCGCTTCGGCCGCCACCAGTTCCCGCATGCTCCCGGGCGCGATATCCGAAGGCGGCGTACCGCGCATCCGCGCGTTGTAGAGCTCGGCAATGCGCATCGTGTTCGTGAGCGCGCCATAGCCGTCCAGCATCAGATGATGGGTGCGCAGATACCAGAACCAGCGCTGCTCCCCGACCCGCAGCACCGCGCCCGCGAAATGGCGATCCCGCAGCAGATCCACCGGCGCGGTGTAGTCGGCGCGCATCCAGTCCTGCGCGGCGGCAATCGGATCGGCGGCCGCGCGCAGATCGATCAGCGGAATCCGGACCGGTTGCCCCGGGTCCAGGACCTGCCGCGGCTGCCCGTCGCATTCCACCAGCCGCATCTGCACGGCCTCGAATTCGCACAGCGCGTCCAGGTGCGCCCGCTCCAGCACGGCGAGGTCGAGGTCGCCGCGCACATCCAGATACTGCGCGACATTGATCGGCACATCCGGTTCCAGCAGCTGGGCGTACCAGAGGCCCAGCTGGGCCGGTGTGAGCGGAAACGATTCGTCGGTATCATGGTGCAGCCGTTGATCTTTCGCCTGATCACCCGCGCCGCCCGGTCCCATCCCACCCAACTCCGTACCTCGCACCAGAGCCTCCCTAGAACTCGCGAAATGCTGTGTGGCCGAATGCTTCAGGGCACGGCGAAATAGACCTGGGGTACCGCTTGCCACGGCCGCCAGGTCGCGGAATATCGCACCGCCCTGGGTGATTCGACGAAGGCGCGAGCGTCCGCACCGACGCCGCGCGTGATCCGACTACTGCTGGAACCGGCCGGTTTTGTTCGGTGTAAACCGACCGGGATGCGGGTGCCTCCGGGTCATCCGCATCGAGGATGTCCTGCTGTGGTTCGCCTCCAACTCGACCGACGAACGCGGCTGCCGGGCCGCGCTGTCACTTGCATTACATGGATGCCCTCCATGTATCGCGAAGACTAGGCGGTCGGTGAATAAAACGGAACTTTTTCCCGAAAAAAAGTTGGACGAGCGTCTAGTTGGTCGCCGAAGGGTGCGACGAATGTGGGTGCGACCACATGAGTGAACAGCGGTGTGACCGACTGCACTTTTGGATGCGAAGACTATGAGTCGAAACGTTGCATCTGCGTTGCATCGGCGCCCATGCGCCGATCCAGCACCCGTATCTTGGCTTCTATCTGCGCATACAGCGGCGAATCCCGATCCACGGCAGCGCGATACACCGCCCAGGCGGCCGCATCGTCACGCCCTTCCGCGCCCGCGGTCCAGCGACTGAGGACCGCCGCGTCACCCGAGCGCAACACCGCGGTGCGCAGTCGCACGCGCAACTCATCGCGAATGTCTATAACTCCAGGCGCAGTCGAGCGCGGCAGCGCGGGGCCCGTATAAAGCCGGACAGCCGCATGAACATCCCCCGAATCGAGCGCGGCGCGCAATGCCTCGACATCCGTGGCGATCGGGACGCGCAACCGATAAGGGCGCGAACCGAAGACATTCGACCCCACCACCGACCGCAGCCGCGACATGGCCGCGCGAATGGTGGCATTGTCCAGATCGGCATCATCGAGCAGCAGCGCCAGGTGATCGGCGGACAGCCCCTCGGGATGCTCGGCCAGCAGCAGCAGGATCTCGGCATGCCGCTGCGACAAGGGAACTCGCTCCCCCGCCACCGTCAATTGCGGCTGCCCCAGCCCGAGCACCTCCAGCCCGAGCCGCTCCGGCGCCGGCGCGTCCGCGCCCGCGCGGCGGTCCTGCCCGGAGCGCACGGCGGCCAGCAACAGATCCATCTCGGCCGCCGTGGCCGCGGCCTTCACCAGGGCCAGGATCTCCGGGCGCGCCACCCGCACCCCGCCCGCGATCATGAGCACGCCGGCCAGGCGGCCGTCCGGATCATGAACGGGCGCAGCGGCTCCGGTGATCTGATGCATGCGATGCAGGAAGTGCTCCGGCCCGTGGATCCAGGCCGCGCGGCCGGTGCGCACCACCAGGCCGACGGCATTGGTGCCGATCCGGCGCTCGCTCAGGTCGTTTCCCTCGCGCAGGCCCGCCGCCGCGACCGCCTGCACCCGATCCGTGGTGCCGTGCACCGAGAGCACCCGGCCGAACTGATCGGCGACCACCACGATGAGCCCGGTGCTGGTGGCGTCCTGCAGCAGCAGCTTGTCCACCAGCGGCATGACCGAGGCGATGGGATGGGCGTCGCGATAGCGCTCGAGGTCGGCGCCGCGCAGGCCGCGGCCGTCGCCGTCGTCCATGGGATCGACGCCGCCGCGCAGGCTGCGCAGCCACGATTCCAGGACCATGGGACGCAGCAAACCGGGCAGCTGACCTAGTTGTTCGCCGCCCACACTGAGGTATCCGTGGGCTTGTGCGGCATAGGCCTCCAGCGCGCCGAGCTGGGCGCCGGACTCGGCGCCGTGCTGCGGAGGGCTCCCACCTGCGATGTTGCTGACCATTTGCCTTTCTTTCCGCCCCAAAGAGTACCGGCGCGAAAGCAATCGATAGGGCGAAGCCGATCGTTTGTCCGGCAGGTCACATGGCGACGGCCACTCACCGAAATGTGAGCTAGGCAGCACTTTGTTAAACACGGCTTAGTCAGTTGGCTCGTGGGTATACGAGAGGGGTTGGGAGACGCGCCGATTCGCGGGCAAGTATCTCCCGGCGCGGCGGCAGTATCCAGCTCAGTGCCGCGGCAGCATCCAGCTCAGCGCGGCGGCAGGGTCCTTCTCAGTGCGGCGGCAGGGTCCTTCTCAGTGCGGCGGCAGGGTCGGCCGCAGCGCGTCGGCGCTGCGGGCCCGGGTCGCCCCCCGCCACAAACCGGCGCCGTAGGCGATATCGTCCAGGCGCTTGCAGGCCACGTACCGGGCCGGATCCAGACTGCCCGCCTCACGGTGAATGAACCAGTCCGCCAAGCCATCCGCCACCGCCACGGTCAGCGCGATATGGCGAATCCGGCGCGAGCACAACATGCCCAGCAGCGTCACCGGCCAGTAGTCGCGGCACAGCGCCGAGGCCAATCTCCAGACGCCGCCGGTGAAGCCGCGCGCCATATAGATCGCCGCGACCCGGGTCGGATTGTCGAGCTCGGCGAAGACCCGGCGTAGCCGGAACAAGGTGGCGACCAGCGTCAGCGCACCGCCGAACAGACCCCAGCGGGTGAGCGTGCCCAGCAGCAGCGCCGTCACCGCCGTCCAGATCGGGATCGACAGCGGCGCCGCCATTCCGGCATGCCGCTGCCCCAGCGGCGCCACCCCGGTGCCGTGGGTCATCTTGTGCGCGAACCACTTCCGCAGGGTCACCGGATTGCTGTGCGCGACCCGGGCGGCCGGCTCGTAGCGCAGCCGCCACCCGGCGCGGTCCAGCCGCCAGCACAGGTCGATATCCCCGCCCGCCGCCATGGATTCGTCGAAGCCGCCCTCGGCCAGCAGCGCAGCGCGGCGCACCAGCAGCGCGGTGCTCGGCACGTACGGCACCGGGCCGTGCGCCTGCACGGCGGATTCGCGGCGCCCCCGATGCAGCGAACCCCGAGTGTGCTCATAGCGGGCCAGCAGGGTCGAATCCGGATCCGCGGCCAGGATGCGCGGGGCCACCAGCGCCACCTTGGGATCGCTGAAATGACCCAGCATGACCTCCAGCCAGCCGGTGCGCGGCACCACGTCCGGATCCAGGAAGGCCACGAATTCGGTTGCGGCGGCGCGCAGTCCGAAGTTGCGGGCGGCGGCCGGGCCGTGCCGCCGATCGCGGCGCAGCACCGTCACCCGGCAGCGGGTGCCGCGCGAGGCCGGGACCCGCACCGGACGATCGGAGCCGTCGTCGACCACGATCACGGTATGGCCGCGCAGGGCCGCGAGCAGCCGGCTCAGGCCCGCGCCGTCATTGTGCACCGGCACGATCACGGTGACGTCCTCGACCGCGGGCAGCAGCCGCGGCCGCGGATTCGCGACACCGGAATCGAGCAGTCGTCTGGCAACCCGAGCCGACGTAGGGCCGGTCACTTCGAGGTATCCATCACCGATCATGGCCGCAGCTTCCGGCGCGAGTCGGAGCAACCGGGTCGGCGAGCCACCGACCAGGAACCGTCCACCGGAATAAGTGCGCACCCTGGGATCGATTCGCACCCCGAAACCATCGGGAAGTCGATCATGGCGCATTCCTGGAATGCTAAGGCAGCACACATCCAGCAATCATGATTGGCGCGCCGCCCGCTGCACGGATAACGGGACAAGCCGGGACGGTCCACCCGAGCGGAACCCGCACGGCACCCGGCGCTCTAGACTGCTGGAGGAAAATCAGCAGTTGAACAGGCATGAGACGAATTCCGCGGCACGCCCCCGGACAACCGCGATGCCTATCGAGCTGCGTCCACAGCGTTGCGCTTATCAACGCTGTGCCTATCAACGAGTGGCCGAGGTGGTATGGGAGTCGGGCGTATGCAGACAAGCGGGGGCGGCAACACCCTCTCGGAAGCAGAAATCGTCGAGGCCGCCCTGCGGGTGGTCCGCCAGGACGGCGTGGAGAAACTGTCCATGCGCCGGCTGTCCCGCGAACTCGGCGTTTCCCCGATGGCCCCGTATTACTACGTCGCGGACAAACGCGAGCTACTCGACCTGGTCGCCACCGCCGCGCTCACCGGAGTGCGGAAGCCGCCGGATGATTCCGGCCCGTGGCAAATGCGGCTGCGCGACCTCATCGATCAGATCGACGAGAAATTGCGCAAGCACCCGGGTCTCGGCGATGTGCTCATCGAGCAGATGCTGGGCAAACAGCTCGATCTCATCGCGGCCGTGATGGAAATCCTGTTCGACGCCGGATTCAACGATCGCAATGTGCTCGCGGCGTATGCGACCATCCACACCTATCTGTTCGGCCGCTCCAAGGTGAACCCGCGCGACCGCACCGGACTGCACGATCGGGCGCTGCCGGAGGCGGTGGAGCGGGCCACCAAGCATATGGCGGACCTGCGCGGGAAATACTCTTACGACTTCTCCATGGACGTGCTGGTCGCCGGCTTGGAGGCCCAGCTTGTCCGGCAGCGCGACGGGCACGTATAGTGAAACTAGAACACGTTCTAGTTTCGGTTCGAGAGGACACTATGACCACCGTCGACGTACCGCACAGCTCGCGATCGGCCGTGCTGCGGGTCTCCGCGGTCATCAACGAGACGGCCGACTCCTGCTCGCTGGTATTCGACGTCCCCGAGGACCTGCGCGAGCGCTTCACCTACCAGCCGGGCCAGTTCCTGACCCTGCGCATCCCCAGCGAGCTCACCGGGTCCGTGGCGCGGTGCTACTCGCTGGCGAGCTCGCCGCACACCGATGACAAGCCCAAGGTGACCGTCAAGCGCACCGCCGACGGATACGCGTCGAACTGGGTGTGCGACAACGTGACCGCGGGCCACGAGCTCGAGGTGCTGCCGCCCTCGGGCGTCTTCACGCCCAAGAACCTGGACGAGGACCTGCTGCTGTTCGCGGCCGGCAGCGGCATCACGCCCGTCATGTCGATCCTGAAATCGGCGCTGGCGCGCGGCAACGGTCGCATCGTGCTGGTGTACGCCAATCGCGATCACGACAATGTGATTTTCGCGCGCGAGCTCCGCGAACTGGCCGACAAGCATCCGCAGCGGCTGGTCGTGATCCATTGGCTCGAACATCTGCAGGGGTTGCCCACCGCCGATTCGCTGGCCACCCTCACCGCGCCGTATACCGCGTACGAGGCATTCATGTGCGGGCCCAAGCCGTTCATGGATCGCGTGCACGACGCGCTCGCGCAACTCGGCGTGCCGCGCAATCGCACCCACGCCGAGGTCTTCAATTCACTGTCCGGCGATCCGTTCGCCGATGTGGCGCCCGCGGAAATCAGCGAGGAGGAAGCCGCCGACGCCGCGACCGTCGAAGTCGAACTCGACGGCGAAACCCACGAATTGAACTGGCCGCGCAAGCAGACGTTGGTCGACATCATGCTGGCCAAGGGCATCGACGTGCCCTACTCCTGCCTCGAAGGCGAATGCGGATCCTGCGCCTGCACCGTGGTCGAGGGCACCGTGGAAATGGAGAACGCCGAAATCCTGGACCCCGAGGACATCGCCAACGGCTACATCCTCGGCTGCCAGGCGCGGCCGGTCACCGACCACCTCAAGATTCAGTTCTGAATCCACGGCAAGAACAGTGGGGCCCCCCGCGCCAGAGTCCCCGCGGCCCCCAGAGGGAGGGGGTTGAAGGGGGTGGCCCCGTACTCCCACAGAGTT
>NZ_JBHXVO010000007.1:305548-352056 GCF_042672265.1 Nocardia sp. NPDC127526
CGACACCCTCGTCGGCCGGGCGGGCCCTGCAACCGCCCACCTCACTATTCGTTTGTCTCTCCTGGGCAATACCCGTGGGGCCCCCGTTTCAGTAGACGCGGCGGCCCCATTCGGTCGGGGTTTCAGGGGCTTGCCCCTGAGAGCCACGAGAGTTGTCAGTAAGCCCCGTACACGTTGTCGATCGAGCCGTAGCGCTGTGCCGCGTAGTTGCAGGCCGCGGTGATATTCGCGACCGGGTCGTAGACATCCCAGGACGTGCCTTCCACGTGATAGGCGTGGAAGGTCGGGTCGATGGTCTGCAGCAGGCCCTTGGACGGGATTCCCGCCGCGGCATTGGAGTCGTAGAGATTGATGGCCTGGGGGTTACCACCGGACTCGCGCATGATGTTGCGGTGAATGCCCTCGTAACTACCGGGAATTCCGCGCTTGCCCATGATGTAGAGCGATTCCTTGATCCACCCGTCGAGATCATTGGTGAACACCGGCGGCAGCAGTTCGGAGAACGGCGCGGGCAGGGTCTGCACGAATCCCCGCGCCTGATCCTGCTGCGGCTCGGGCAGAGTCCGGACCAGGTCACCGGCCTGCTGCTGCACCTGCTGGGCGGGCTGCTGGAACTCCGGCGGCACACCGGCGATGGTCTCGGTGGCGGCGGCCTGACCGGTGGCGCAGAGCGCGAGTGCCAGGGAGGAAAGACACAGGGGGAACAGTTTTTTCAAAGGCATAGCGATGTGGGCACAGCGCTATCCACGGCGAACGCCGTTCCGGCGCACGTCGTTACGCTGTATGGGTTGTGATCGGCATTGGGGGAGAACGGGATTCGGGCACACAACCCGCGGGATCACCATTCCGGCCTGTCGACGGCTGATCACAGAATGGTTGCGCTAAGTTAACGTAAACTGAACTAGAGATGAACAATCGGTGCTGATGATCTGCAGGCAAATCCTCAGACAAGATCATCTGGCCATGACCGGGCGATCCTCAGCCCGAAACGAGATTCTCGGCAATCACTGAGCAGTGCGTCACAGCTCGATTGCCTCATCGTTGCGCGCGATAGTGCGCCCGCTGCTCCGGCGTCAGATGCTCGGTGGCGTAGCTGAGCGCCGTGCGGCCCATCCCGGCGGCGTGCGCATCCAGGAAGCCGGTGAGGATCGCGGCGTCCACCCGCTTGCCGATCTCCCGCAGCATCCAGCCCACCGCCTTCTGGATCAGATCCCGCCGATCCACCAGCAGCCGCTCGCACAACTCCAGGGTGGTCGCCGGATCCCCGGCCTTGATGAACGCGAAGGTGGTCAGCAGAGCCACCCGCCGCTCCCACAGCGACTCCTGCGCCGCCAGCTCGAACAGCAGATCGCGCGGCCGGTCCAGATACCACGGCCCGAGCACGAACTCGGCCGAGGCATCCACCAGATCCCAGTTGTTCACCCGCCCGCGCCGCACGGCCGCCAGATACAGCTCCACGATCCGCCGCTGCAGTTCGACATCCGCGCCGCGCTTGCGCGAGGCCTTCGCCATCCGGTCGTTGAGCAGCACCAGCCCGGCCAGCCGATGCTCGTGCACCTCGC
Organism: Nocardia sp. NPDC127526; assembly: GCF_042672265.1. NCBI lineage: Bacteria > Bacillati > Actinomycetota > Actinomycetes > Mycobacteriales > Nocardiaceae > Nocardia > Nocardia sp. NPDC127526. Next base: position 307,111 of record NZ_JBHXVO010000007.1, read on the forward strand.
TGTCGAGCAGTTCGTCGATCTCCGGAAGCGCTATCCCCGCAAACGCTTTCGCGACCTTGCGGGTCTGCGGAACCCGCACCCCGATGAAGACGTCGCCCTCGCCGTACTCCCCCGGGCCGGTCTTGAAGAACCGCTGCAGATGAATCGCATCCGCCGCATCGGCCACCTTCGCCAGCTCCGCCCGCACCGCGGCCGCCGTCAACTCGGACTCGCCCATCGCCACTCCCGCCTCGCTCGGCCCCCGCCTCATGATCGGACACCGCACCGACACGAATCAGGACCCACGCCGAATCGTCCGGTACGCCACGATTGGTCCATGACCGAGAGCGCGGCGGCCGCACCCTTCCGCATGACGATCGAGGGCGTCTTCACCATCACCGGGCGCGGCACCATCGTCGCCGGGACCGTCGAGCAGGGCGCGGTGAGCGTCGGGGACGATGTCGAGATCATCGGGGCGGCGGACATTCTGCTCGCGCGGATCCGCGGCATCGACTTCGTCTGCCGTCCGCGCACCGATCCGCAGGAGCGGCCGAATACGCTCGGGTTATTGCTCGACGGCGTGCGCAAGGATCAGATCGCGGTGGGCGATATCGTCGCCGCGCCGAATTCGGCCGGGAGGCCCACCGCCGAGCGCTGAACCTCGTTTTCGATCAAGCGGTTTCAGCCGCGGCCTGTAACAGCACCTCGCCGAATTTGCGCATCTCCGCCGGGCCGCCGTACCACGCGGCGATCAGATCGACAGCGGCCGAACGGGTTCGACGGGCCGCGCGGGCCAACTCGGAGACGGTGATCTCACCCGCCTCCGCCTTGAGCGCCGCCGCATCGAGATCGTGACTGGTCACCAGCAGGCGCATGATCTGATGCAGATCGATGGTCGGGCTGTCGCCGCGCGAGACGGCCTGCGCCGGTTCGGGTTCCGGGGCGGCGCGACGCGAGGCCGGCTGGGGCTCCGGGACAGCACGACGCCCGGAGGGCCCGGGTTCCGGTGCGATGAGGCGAGGAGCGGGCTCGTTATCGGACGCGGCACGGCGCGGGCTCGGCTCGGCGTCGGGCAGGCTGCGGCGGCCGGACACCTCGGTCTCCGGAAAGGCCGGGTGCGGCTCCGGCTCGGGGAGGCTCCGGCGTCCGGAGAGCTCCGCCTCCTGAAAGACCGGGTGCGGGGCCGAGTCCGGCAGGCTGCGGCGTCCCGGCGACTCGCTCTCCGGAAAGGCGGGGCGCGGCTCGCTGTCGAGCGGGGAACGCCAGGGCGCGGGCTCGGGGTGGCGCGGGGCCGTCTCGGCCTCGGACATGGACCGGCGCGAGGGGGATTCCGGCTCGCTGAGCGCGCGCGGCGCCGGCTCCGGATCGGCGGTGTGCCGGGTGATCGGGGAGGACCACTGCACCTGCTGCTCGGCTTGATCGATGCCATTGCGGCCGATCGTGCCGTGCGAGCCGGTGTCGATGCCGGTCAGTGCACCGTTCTGGGAGTTGCCCGAGGCGAAGAGGTCCGGGTTGGTCAGACGCGGCTGACGCGAGTTCAGGGGCTCCCCGAGTTTGGCGGTGTATTCGGCATCCATGGGCGACATTCTTACCCTGCCCGGGAACCCGCGGCGACTCGGGCCGGTGAAAGCCATTACCAAGCAATGGTATTGGGGGATTTACACGGAATAGCAGCAAATTCGGGTCAACCGAGCTGCGTCATTCCGGCGGCCACCACCTGGGCCACGTTCAGGATTTCCTCGGCGGACGGGAGGGTGAGGCCGTCCAGGGTGTGCAACCGGTCGGTGCTGGCAATGGCGAACATGGCCGAGACCCAGGCGGCGGCGCAAGCGCGCAGCGTACCGGGCTGCACCGGGGCCGGAGCGCTGGCCTGGAGCACCCGGGCCGTCACGTCCAGCAGCTGATCACGCATGTGGCGCAGTTGTTTCCGCACATCGGGATGAGTGTCGGCCTCGCGCCACATGATGACGCGCAGCACCGAGGAATGGTGATCACGAATATTGAGCGCGGCATCCAGATTGATCAGGCTCTTCACCGGATCGCCCGGGGCCACCACCGAAGCGATGTCGTCGATGGGATTACGCGGGACGCGTTCGGCCATGAGCGCCGACAGAATGGCGTCCTTGGTGGGGAAATAGTAGAAGACCAGGCCCTTGGGGACGCCGGCCGCCGCCGCCAGGGCGGCGGTCGGAGTCGCATCGAATCCCTGTGCCGCGAACAGGTTTTCCGCGGCGTCCAGGATGAGCTGACGGGCGTCGCCGTCGACTTTCTTGCTGCGGCGACGCCCCGCTCCGGGTCGATGCATCTGCATGGGCGCTTGAATTCTCAGTACTGTGTCGGTCTCAGTGATGTGTCGCAGTATGCATCCGGGCCGACACGGCGGGCAATGCGGCGACCGCGACGACCACGGTCAGCACGCCCACGATCCACGCGGTCCACGAAGCACCGCTGTAGGCATCGAAATTCATCACCCACGGGGAGATGAACAACAGCACGCCGAGTGCGGCCATGGCGTAATCGGCGGTGGCGCTGACCATCTTCATGAGCTGGCCAAGGCCGGTGAGTGCGATGCACACGCCGAGTACGACGAGAGTCCACATGGCGCGATTGTTCGTGTCGACGAACAGGGGCGACAACGCGGCGATGGCGCCGAGTACGACGGCCACCATGTCCTGTGCGCGGCTCTCGGTGAACATGTAAGCCTCCTTAAGGCCGAGGGTATGTCCTACCACCCGGTATATTCCTGATTGACCGCCCGATCAATAAATGTCCGGCTACGATTCAGCGGCAGCTCGGGTGTGGTGCGCGACACAGCGGCGCCGACGCGATTCACAGATATGGTTTGGCCTATGTCGGAGTCGGTAGAACACGTTCTAATAGTCGGTGCGGGGCTGGCGGGACTGCGCACCGCCGAGGAACTGCGCCGCGCAGGCTACGAGGGTGAACTGACGCTCATCGGGGATGAGGATCGCGCGCCCTACGACCGGCCGCCGCTGTCCAAACAGTTCGTGCGCGGCGAAACCGACGACACCACGCTGCGGCCCGCCGAATTCTTCGCCGAGCAGCGCATCGGGCTGCGGCTCGGCGCGGCGGCCACCGGAGTCGACACCACCGCCCGGCGGGTCACTCTGAGCGATGGCAGCGCGATCGGCTACGACCAGCTGGTCATAGCCACCGGTTTGCGCCCGCGCCGCATTCCCGGCTTCCCGGAAGCGCGGGGCGTGCACGTCCTGCGCTCGCACGCCGACGCCGTCCGCCTGCGCGCGGAACTCGGCACGGCTCGGCGCGCCGTCGTGGTCGGCGCGGGGTTCATCGGCTGCGAACTCGCCGCGAGCTTCCGCGCCCGCGGCCTCGACGTGGCGCTCGTCGAACCGCAGCCCACTCCCCTGGCCGCGGCGCTGGGCGCGGAGATCGGGGCGCTGGTGGCCCGGCTGCACCTCGACGAAGGCGTCGACCTCCGCTGCGGCACAGGCGTCGAAGCGCTGCTGACCGAGAACGACACCGTGCGCGGCGTGCGACTGAGCGATGGCACCGACCTCGAGGCCGACCTGGTGGTGATCGGCGTCGGCTCGATCCCGGTCACCGACTGGCTCGCCGACTCCGGCATCCCCCTCGCCGCACCCGCCGCCGGCGGCGGCATCCTCACCGACGAGACCGGCCGCACCTCCATCCCCGGCGTCTGGGCCGTGGGCGACGTCGCCGCCTGGCTGCTCGACACCGGCCGCAACAAGCGCGTCGAACACTGGACCAATGCCGGTGAACAGGCCCGGCTGCTGGCCTGCGCCCTGCTCGGCATGGCAGCCCCCGCCGCCGTCCAGGTCCCATACGTCTGGAGCGACCAGTACGACATGAAGATCCAGGTCCTCGGCACCCCGTCCCGCGCCGACGAGGTCCGGATCGTCGAGGACAAGGGCCGCAAGTTCCTCGCCCACTGCTACCGCGCCGGCACTCTGGTCGCGGTGGTCGGTGCGGGCATGACCGGCAAGGTCATGAAGATGCGCGCCCAACTCGCCGGAGCTCGGGCCACGGTCTGAACGGTCGCGATCCGCCCCGGTCAGCGGCCTGTTCCGGCCGGTAGGGCGACCACGGTTCGCGATTCGGGGCAGGCGTTCACTACCGTTGCGGGTGTGATCGTCGCGCTCATTGATTCCGGCCTGGGGATGCTGCCCACCGGGGCGTGGTTGCGGAAGCTGCGGCCCGATATCGATCTGCTGCTGCAAATGGATCCCGAGGGCGCGCCCTGGGGGCCCAAACCCGAGCAGTGGGTGGTGGACCGCGTGCTCGACACCGCCCGCACCTCGCTGCGCGAGGGCGCGGAAGTCATTGTGCTGCCCTGCAATACGGCCAGCGTCACCGCACTCGAACACGTCCGCGCCGAAGTCGGACCCGGCGTTCCCGTGATCGGCACCGTCCCGGCCATCAAACCCGCCGCGGCCGCCTGCCGGAAGATAGCCGTCTGGGCGACCGCCGCCACCACCGCCAGCGCCTACCAAGCCGACCTCATCGCCCGCTTCGGCGGCGACGCCGAGGTCATCGGCGTGGCCTGCCACGGCCTGGCCGATTCCATCGACCGCGGCGACCTCCCCGCCATCACCGAGGCCATCGCCAGCGCCGCCGCCCGCACCCCCGCCGGCACCGAAGGCATAGTCCTGGGCTGCACCCACTACCCCCTGGTCCTCGACGCCATCCTCGCCGCCCTCCCGCGGGGCGTCCGCATCTTCGACAGCGCCGAAGCGGTTGCCGGACAGACGCTACGCCGCATGGACGCGCTCGGCCGCCCCACCGCCGGCACCGGCGCGGTCCGGGTCCTGACCAGCGGGCGCCCCGGCGAACTCCCCGCCGCCGCAGCCGCTTTCGATTCCGGCCGCGTGCTCGGAGCCATCCCCGCGCCGATTCCCTGAGCGCCCAGCGCCTTCGGTTTGACCGGCGCGGTACCGGGCAGGTCTGCCGCATGAGCGAAAAAGAACAGCAACCGCACGCGGAATCCGCGAAACAGGATGACCGGCCGATGATCCCCGAGCCGGAGGTCGAGGACAAGCACCGGGAACAGGCCGCCCGCATGGCCGAGTCCTACAAGGACGAACGCCCGTCCACCGTCATGCCCGGCTCCGACGGCATGGTCTCCGGCACCGCGGTCGCCGACTGGATCGACGAGGACGGCAATCCGGACCCCGAACGCGCCGAACGGCGGGCCCGGGAAAACGACTCAGAAACTGTTCGCGAGTAGGGCGTACTGGGCCGCCGCGCGCTGGAGCAGGTCACCGCGATCATCGCCGTTGAGCATGGCGACGTAGCGGCGGTAGACCACGAAACACTTGTTCACCCAGTAGTTCTCGGGGTTGGCGGCGTCCTCGACGCTCATGCAGATCACGTCGGGAACACCGGACGGCCCGTCGATGCGGATGTAGTTGTCGCGGAAGAGCGCCGTGAGACCGGCGGCGAGGGTCTGCGCCGCGTCCGGGTCGCGGGCGCGCAGGAGCGTGTCGTCGTTCAGGTAGGCGATGGCGTCCGTGCCGCTGCGCCCGAACAGCGAGGCCCATCTCGCCTGATCGCCGGCGCGGTGCACGAAGTCGTTGATGCCGTACACGGCGAAGGTGTTCACCTCCGGCACGCGCACGCTCCGATCGCGCGTGACCGTTCTGGCCAGCAGGCCCCCCGGGTCGAGCGGCAGGTCGTCGAACTCGGATTCCGCAGTCGGACGGAACTTTTCGAGCACCGGAAGCTGTGCGTCGAGCGTCTTGCGCACCCACGCGAGCAGGTCGGCTTCATCGGCGGCCGGACGCTCGACGAGCAGCGACAGGACGAATTCCTCATGTGCGAGGAAGACGCCGATATTCGCGATACCGGGACGCCAATGGATATATGCCGCCGGGTATTCGGCGAGATGCAGTGTGCGATTCTGATCGGCGGCCACATTGAAGTCGGTGCTCTCGAGTTCGACCGCGGCCGCCGCCGCGGCGGCCGCGGACGGGAAACGCAGCAGCGCGCTGCTCACGACGGTCGCCGTGGGCGAGATGCCCTCCTCGGTATCCGGCTCGTCCCCGCCGCTCACGCCGTAGCCCACCAGCATGCGGTGGCGTTCCAGGACCGAGGTCGACGCCCCGGCGACCATCCCGAACTCCTCCACCTCGAGCGGAGTCAGCAGCACCTTGGCGTTGTAGCCGATCGCCAGCGCGGCATCGATGCGCGAGGTCAGCACCACCGCCTCCGCCATCCGGATGCCCTCCGCGAGTGCGCCGTCCGTGCCCGCGGTGCCCTCGTATCGGTGCTTCGACACCTGATAGGACCCGATATCGAAAGTGCGGACATCGATTTCACCCGGCACCGGCGTACCGCGCGCACCGAGACAACCCGTGAGCAGACATGCCGACGCAATGACGGCTGCGCCCAGCGATTTTCGTAATCGTCCAACCATGATGCGGCCCCCCGCACGTACCGATGCTTCCAGGCTACCGGTGTCCGTGCGGGTTGCCCCGGAATTCGGGCAGACGCGAAAAGGGCCGCTCCCCTGGGGGAACGGCCCTTCTCAGTAAGAGCGAGTCTTACTTGATGATCTTGGTGACGCGACCGGCACCGACGGTGCGGCCACCCTCACGGATCGCGAAACGCAGGCCCTCGTCCATGGCGACCGGCTGGATGAGCTTGACGCTCATCTCGGTGTTGTCGCCCGGCATGACCATCTCGGTGCCCTCGGGGAGGGTCACGACGCCGGTCACGTCCGTGGTGCGGAAGTAGAACTGCGGACGGTAGTTGTTGAAGAACGGGGTGTGGCGGCCGCCCTCGTCCTTCGACAGGATGTACGCCTGGCCCTCGAACTCGGTGTGCGGGGTGGTGGTGCCCGGCTTGATGACGACCTGGCCGCGCTCCACGTCCTCGCGCTTGATGCCACGGACCAGCAGGCCGACGTTGTCGCCCGCCTGGCCGTTGTCGAGCAGCTTGCGGAACATCTCGATGCCCGTGATGGTGGTCTTGGTGACCTTCTCGCGGATGCCGACGATCTCGACTTCCTCGTTCACGTTGATCACACCGCGCTCGATACGACCGGTGACGACGGTGCCACGACCGGTGATCGTGAAGACGTCCTCGATCGGCATCAGGAACGGCTTGTCGGTCTCACGGACCGGGTCCGGGATCGACTCGTCGACGGCGTTCATCAGGTCGAGAACGGACTGCGCCCACTTCTCGTCACCCTCGAGGGCCTTCAGGCCGGACACGCGCACGACCGGGGCGTCCTCGTCGAACTCCTGCGAAGCCAGCAGCTCGCGGACCTCCATCTCGACGAGCTCGAGGATTTCCTCGTCGTCGACCATGTCGGCCTTGTTCAGGGCGACCAGGATGTAGGGCACGCCGACCTGGCGGGCGAGCAGCACGTGCTCACGGGTCTGCGGCATCGGGCCGTCGGTGGCGGCCACGACCAGGATCGCGCCGTCCATCTGGGCGGCACCGGTGATCATGTTCTTGATGTAGTCCGCGTGACCCGGGGCGTCGACGTGCGCGTAGTGGCGCTTCTCGGTCTGGTACTCGACGTGGGAGATGTTGATCGTGATACCACGAGCCTTCTCCTCCGGCGCCTTGTCGATCTGGTCGAACGCGAAGGCCGCGTTCAGGTCCGGGTACTTGTCAGCCAGCACCTTGGTGATCGCCGCGGTCAGCGTGGTCTTGCCGTGGTCGACGTGACCAATGGTGCCGATGTTGACGTGGGGCTTCGTCCGCTCGAACTTCGCCTTCGCCACTGTTGTCCTCCTGGACTAGTTTGGTGCGTGCATTTTTGCAGCAGTGCGGTTTTTATAACTGGGTGTCGTTCAGGACTCCCGGCCGGGGCAGGCTTTGTCTCCCGCAGGAGACGCACCCTGCCCCATGAGTGACTACTCGCCGGTTGCCTTGGCGATGATCTCCTTCGACACATTGGCCGGAACCTCTGCGTACGAAGCGAACACCATGGAGTAGTTCGCCCGGCCCTGGGTCTTGGACCGCAGGTCACCGATGTAGCCGAACATCTCCGAGAGCGGAACCAGCGCCTTGACGACACGGGCACCACTGCGTTCCTCCATGGCCTGGATCTGGCCACGGCGGGAGTTGAGGTCGCCGATCACATCGCCCATGTACTCCTCGGGCGTGATGACCTCGACCGCCATGAGCGGCTCGAGGATCACCGGACCGGCCTTGCGGGCCGCTTCCTTGAGGGCCATCGCGCCGGCGATCTTGAACGCCATTTCCGAGGAGTCGACCTCGTGGTAGGCGCCGTCGAGCAGCGAAGCCTTCACATTGACCAGCGGGTAACCGGCGAGCACGCCGTACTGCATGGCGTCCTGGATACCGGCGTCGACCGACGGGATGTACTCGCGCGGAACGCGGCCACCGGTGACCTTGTTCTCGAACTCGTAGGTCGCGCCGTCCTCGGCGTCCACCAGCGGAGCCAGGCCGATGATGACGCGGGCGAACTGACCCGAACCACCGGTCTGCTTCTTGTGGGTGTACTCGAGCTTCTCGACCGGCTTGGTGATGGTCTCGCGGTAGGCCACCTGCGGCTTGCCGACATTGGCCTCGACCTTGAACTCGCGCTTCATGCGGTCGACCAGGATGTCGAGGTGCAGCTCGCCCATGCCGCCGATGACGGTCTGGCCGGTCTCCTCGTCCAGCTTCACCGAGAAGGTCGGATCCTCTTCGGCCAGCTTCTGGATCGCGGTGCCCAGCTTCTCCTGGTCGGACTTGGTCTTGGGCTCGATCGAGACCTGGATGACCGGATCCGGGAAGGTCATGGACTCCAGCACGACCTGGTTCTGCGGATCGCAGAGGGTGTCGCCGGTGGTGGTGTCCTTCAGGCCGATGACCGCGTAGATGTGGCCGGCCTGAACCTCGGAAACCGGGTTCTCCTTGTTGGAGTGCATCTGGAACAGCTTGCCCAGACGCTCCTTCTTGCCCTTGGTCGAGTTGATGACCTGAGCGCCGGAGTCGACCTTGCCGGAGTACACGCGGACGTAGGTCAGCTTGCCGAAGAACGGATGCGCCGCGATCTTGAACGCCAGGGCCGCGAACGGCTCGTTGACATCCGGGTTGCGGTGGATGGTCTCGTCTTCCTTGCCCGGCACGTGGCCATCGGCGCCACCGTCGTCCAGCGGGGACGGCAGGTAGTCGATGACGGCGTCGAGCATGGGCTGCACGCCCTTGTTCTTGAACGCCGAACCACACAGGATCGGGTACAGCTCGGAGTTGACGGTCATCTTGCGGATGGCGCCCTTGATCTCCTCGATCGAGAGCTCCTCACCGCCGAAGAACTTCTCCAGCAGCGCCTCGTCGGACTCGGCGACGGTCTCCAGCAGCTCCTGCCGGTAGATCTCGGCCTGGTCCTTCAGATCCTCGGGGATCTCGATGACCTCGTAGGACTCACCGAGCTTGGTCTCGCCACGCCACACCTTGGCATTGTTCTCGACCAGGTCGACGATGCCCTCGAAGGTGTCCTCGGCGCCGATCGGCAGCTGGATGACCAGCGGGCGCGCGCCCAGGCGATCCTTGATGGTCTGCACGGTGAAGTAGAAGTCCGCGCCGAGCTTGTCCATCTTGTTGACGAAGCAGATGCGCGGCACGTCGTACTTGTCGGCCTGACGCCACACCTGCTCGGACTGCGGCTCGACACCCTCTTTACCGTCGAACACCGCGACGGCGCCATCGAGCACGCGCAGCGACCGCTCCACCTCGACGGTGAAGTCGACGTGCCCGGGGGTGTCGATGATGTTGATCTGGTTGTCTTTCCAGAAGGTGGTCGTCGCGGCAGACGTGATGGTGATGCCGCGCTCCTGCTCCTGCTCCATCCAGTCCATGGTGGCGGCGCCATCGTGGACTTCACCGATCTTGTAAGTGATACCGGTGTAGAAGAGGATGCGTTCGGTGGTGGTCGTCTTACCGGCATCGATGTGGGCCATGATGCCGATGTTGCGGACCTTGTTCAGGTCGGTGAGCACGTCCTGTGCCACGGAAATCTTCCCCGCTCTTAGCTAGTGGGATCTTCGGGAACGACCCTGGCTTCTCCAGCGGTCATCACTGTGTCGACGCCCGGCGCGGCGCGTGCCGCGCCGGACTGTGACTCGGCTCCCGGACCCTCCGCGGAACGAAGGGCCGGGAGCACGAATCACCAGCGGTAGTGCGCGAACGCCCGGTTGGACTCGGCCATCTTGTGGGTGTCCTCGCGACGCTTCACCGAAGCGCCCAGGCCGTTGCTGGCATCCAGCAGCTCGTTCGCCAGACGCTCGACCATGGTCTTCTCACGACGCGCGCGGGAGAAGTTCACCAGCCAGCGCAGCGCGAGGGTGTTGGCGCGGCCCGGACGGACCTCGACCGGCACCTGGTAGGTGGCGCCACCGACGCGGCGGGGCTTCACCTCGAGGGAGGGCTTGACGTTGTCCAGCGCGCGCTTCAGCGTGACGACCGGATCGGTGCCGGTCTTCTCGCGGGCCTGCTCGAGGGCACCGTAGACGATGCGCTCGGCGGTGGACTTCTTGCCGTCCAGCAGGATCTTGTTGACCAGCTGCGTCACCAGGGGCGAGCCGTAGACCGGGTCATTGATCAGGGGACGCTTGGGAGCGGGGCCCTTGCGCGGCATTAGCTCTTCTCCTTCTTGGCGCCGTAGCGGCTGCGGGCCTGCTTGCGGTTCTTGACACCCTGGGTGTCGAGGGAGCCGCGGATGATCTTGTAGCGCACACCCGGGAGGTCCTTCACACGACCGCCGCGGACGAGCACCATCGAGTGCTCCTGCAGGTTGTGACCCTCACCGGGGATGTAGGCCGTGACCTCGACCGCGCTGGTCAGGCGAACACGCGCGACCTTACGCAGCGCGGAGTTCGGCTTCTTCGGGGTCGTGGTGTACACGCGGGTGCACACGCCACGACGCTGCGGGCTCCCCTTGAGGGCCGCAGTCTTGGTCTTCGCGACCTTGTCGCGGCGACCCTTGCGGACCAGCTGGTTGATGGTTGGCATAGACCGGCTTTCCTTTTAGTAACCAGGTGTCTGGAACTTCATGTCTTTGTCATTCGAGCTTTCCGCCCAGTTCTCACGGCATTTCCTTGCCACGAGGTCGGGCGTGTCGTGCTCAGCGCGTAGCCCGGAATCCGGGCACGCTGGAACGGTCAGCCGCTCTCGCTGGCCTACGTACTGCGCACAAACCTGCCCGCATGCTTCCGGGCACAGCGGTCCACGATACCCGGACCTTTTTCGGGGGGCAAAAAGGGGTCCCTCGAGCGCGGCTGGTAGAGGGGCTATCGGGCCAGGTTCAAGGTCAGCTCGACCAGCTTCCCGGCGGCCGCGCACGGGTCGCCGTGCGAGGAGCCGGAACGGTAATTCACCCACCAGCCAACGATTCCCGCGTCCGCGGCCGGTGCGAACACACCGCACGAATCGGCGTCATTGGGGCGGCGCACCTCCAGCGAACGCCGGCCTTGCACGTTTATGTCATTGGTCACATAGCCGAGCCGATCGTTATTCGTCTTCTCGTTGGCGAGCGAACCCTCCTCGTACCAACTGAGGGTCGCCATGCCGCTGCCGGCGGTGCCGCCCTCCAGATCCCACATGCACACCGCGCCGTTGAACGACGGACTCACATAGGTGCCCTCGCCGACCACCTTGCCGATGTCCTCGAGCGAGACCACCTCGCACTCGCGCAGCAGCTTGTCGAAGTTGGTGTTGATGCGGCCGCCGCCCTCGGAGGTGGTGCCGCCGGCGGGCAGGGCGGTGCCGTCGACGGTCTTGCCGCAGCCGCCCAGCGCGGCCGTGACGGCCAGCACGGCGAGCACGACAGCGCTCTTTCGCATATCGCGCATCCTCCTCATCCGAGCCGCTGCACGGTCAGCTCGGCCATCTTGCGGGTGCGATCGCACGGATTGCCGAGATTGTCGCCGCCGAAGATGCCGTAGGACATGGACCACTCGAAGAAGTCGTCGTCGAGCTGGACGGCCAGATCGCACACCCGGTTGGACGGGTCCAGGGCCTGGAAGCCGGTGCGGCCGCCCACCTCGATGGTCTCCGGATTGCGGCCGACGCTGGCCACCCACGCCTTCTCGCGATCGATCGGGCTGCCCCGGTAGGACGCGAAAGTGACGCTCGCCCCGCCGATTCCGCCGCCCTGCCAGTTGCAGCCGACCGAATTCTTGAATACCGCGCTCACGGTGCCGAGCCCGCCGATATCGCGTACCTCGTCGTCGGTGAGGTGACCGCATTCGCCGACGAACGGGCCCAGGGTCGCCACCTTCGGTGGCGGCCGCAAGCCCGGGGTGTCTCCCGAATCGTCCGTCCCCCCACACGCCGACAGCAGCAGCGCGAGGATCGACCCCGTGACAATCGCCGACGTCATTCGCATGCCGCCGAGCCTAATAGATTTGCCCCATGCGGCCGGGGATGAGAGGCGGGGGCTAAGCCCCCGAAACCCCCTTAGGCTGGAGATGAGAGGCGGGGGCTGAGCCCCCGAACCCCCTTAGGGCTGAGCCCCATCCCTTGCTCAGAGGTTTCCGCGCGCCTCCTGCTCGCGCTCGATGGCTTGGAAGAGGGCCTTGAAGTTGCCCTTGCCGAAGCCCAGGGAGCCGTGGCGTTCGATGAGTTCGAAGAACACCGTGGGGCGGTCGGTGATGGGCTTGCAGAAGATCTGCAGCAGGTAGCCGTCCTCGTCGCGGTCGACCAGGATGCCGCGGCTCTGCAATTCCTCCACCGGGACGCGCACGTGGCCGATGCGGGCGCGCAGTTCCGGGTCCTCGTAGTAGGAGTCGGGGGTGTCGAGGAATTCGATGCCCTCCCGGCGCAGCACGTCCACCGCGGTGAGGATGTCGCCGGTCGCCAGGGCGATGTGCTGCACGCCCGGGCCCTGATAGAACTCCAGGTACTCGTCGATCTGCGAGCGCTTGCGGCTGGGGGCCGGCTCGTTGAGCGGGAACTTGACGCGGTGGTTGCCGCTGGCCACCACCTTGCTCATGAGAGCGGAGTACTCGGTGGCGATATCGTCGCCGACGAACTCGGCCATATTCTCGAAACCCATGACGCGGCGGTAGAACTCGACCCATTCGTCCATCTGGCCCAGCTCCACATTGCCGACCACGTGGTCGATCGCCTGGAAGATGCGCTTGGGGGCGCCATCGCGCGGGGTGAAGGCGGACTTGCGGGCGACGAAGCCGGGCAGATAGGGGCCGTCGTAGCGGGAGCGGTCGACCAGGGTGTGGCGGGTCTCGCCGTAGGTGGCGATGGCGGCGGTGCGGACGGTGCCGAATTCGTCTGTCACATCATGGGGTTCGACCAGGACGGTGGCGCCGTGGGTGCGGGCCCATTCGATGCAGCGGTCCACGTCGGGCACCTCGAGAGCGATGTCGGTGACACCGTCGCCGTGCCGATCATGGTGCGCGACAAGCGGACTCGCCGGGTCCACCGCGCCGCACACCACGAAACGGGCCCCGCCGCTGCGCAATACGTACGCCTTGTGATCTCGATTGCCGGTCTCGGGACCGGAGTACGCCTCCAGGCGCATGCCGAAGGCGGATTCCAGGAAGTGGGCGGTCTGCACGGCATTGCCCACGGCCCAGACCAGGGCATCCCAGCCGATGACGGGGAAGGGGTCGGTGGTCTCGTCATGATCGACGAGGCCGATCAGCCGTCGTAGTTCCTCGTTTTCCGGCAGGTCGATCGGCTGCCGGACCACGGTGTCATCGCTTCTCGAGCCGGTGATCTCGATACTCATGGATCCAGCAAATCGCCGCGGCAGGCATTGGGCAATATCGCCGAAATTCGTTAGACATCCTGGTGAATTACGCCACCTTATGCCCCGGAGTGCTGGACAATTTGAATAGAACAGAGCACCGCCGAGCGGAGGTACAGCCGTGGCCCGCACGCCCGCCAAACTGGATGAACTCGATCTGGCGATCCTGACCGCCATGCACGAGTTCCAGAAGGCCGGAATCCTGGAGTTGTCCCGGCGCACCCGCGTCGCCCGGGCCACCGTGCAATCGCGGATCGCGCGCATGGAGGAGGCGGGGGTCATCGCTTCCTATGATCCCCAGATCGACGTGACCGCAGCGGGTTTCGATGTGGAAGCCTTCGTGACGCTGGAGATCTCCCAGGGTGCGCTGGAGGCGGTGGCCGCCGATCTGGAGGGCATCCCCGGCGTGCTCGAGGCGTATGCGACCACCGGTTCGGGGGACGTGCTGTGCCGGATCGGGGCCGATTCGCACGCCGGCCTGCAGACCGTGCTGCTCAGCATCGATCGCAGCGCCTCGGTGGTGCGGTCGCACAGCGTCATCGTGCTGTCCACCGTGGTGCCGCGCCGCACGCTGCCGCTGCTGCGCACCTTGACGCCGTCGGGCTCCAGCAAAGCTCCCGCGTACCGCAACGCGCACTGAACCGAGCGCGCGAGCCGGACCTCGTCATCCCGGCATGCTTTTGGCCGGGATCTCGAACAACGTGGTGGATTCCGGCCAAAAGCGCGCCGGAATGACGGAGACTTCAGATCAGGGGCGGAGATCGGCTCCGGGAGCGATGATTTCGACGCTCGGCGTGCGATCTGGCTCCAGGAAACCGAGTAGGGAGTGGGCTTCCGCTTCCACCGCCGCGCGATCGGCCGGGGTCCAGGCCGTGCGCGGGCTGATGCGCAGCCGCGCGGTGTCGCCCTTCGGGAAGACCTTGTAGACGCCGGCGAGATAGCCGTCGACCAGGATGGCCGAGACCTGATTCGCGAAGGCGCGCAAGGGCGGAGCCGCGCCGTCGGCAATGATGCGGGAGCGGTCCTGATGGGACAGCAGCGCATTGTCGTACCAGCCCAGCAAGCGCACCGGGGCCGGGAGGTCCGGGTCGGCGAGCTCGGCGTCGGCGGCGTCGTAGAGGGTGCGGCCGCGATCGTCGATATAGGTGCGGACGCGATCGCCGAGGCGGTCCACGGCGGGTTTCATGCCGGTGAGCTTGGACCAGGTCTGCATGTCCATGGTGGTGGCCGGGCCGAAGGCGCGCAGGTAGCGCAGCAGCAGCTCTTCGAGGGGATAGTCCGGGTCCAGGGGTGCGCCGAGCCAGGGTTCGACGCGCGACCAGACCGGGCGGCTGCTGTCGCCCCAGCGCCCGCGGGGCGGGGTCTGCAGGACCGGCAGCTGGTAGAGCCAGGTCTGCAGGACCGCGCCCGGATCGCGGTCGGGGTAGAGCGCGGCGGCGTGGGCGCGCAGTTCGGCCGCGGGGGTGGGAATGTCGCCGAGGACCTTCTCGCCGTTGGCGCGCACCTCCTCCGGATCCAGGCCGACCATGGCGCCGTAGTTGAATCCCTTACGGAAGGGCACCTTTTCGAGCTCCGGCTGGATGTGCGGGGCGATGCGCAGCGCATCGGGCGGGGTCACCAGGTGAATGGTGCCGCGCATCAAGGTGATTCGCACCAGCGAGCGATCGTCGAGTCCGGCGGAGACGGTCTCGGGGTCGAAATCCGCGAGCCGGCTCCACGCGGCGACGAACGGCGGCAGCATGTCCTGCGCCTGCAGGCCGATCAGGTGATCGCACAGTTGCGGCACGGTGAGCGCGCAACGTTCCAGCAAGTGCTGGCGGGCGAGCAGGGTCCGGTTCAGGACCCGGTTGGACAACTTCACGATGCACCCACCTCCGGGATCGGGCGTTCAGCGGAGGGTGACCACGACCTTGCCGGTGGCGGTGCGCTTGTCCAGCGCGGAGACGGCCTCGGCGGTGTGCGCGAGGGTGTAGAGGACGGGTTCCGGCGGGACGATCTTGCCGTCGGCGAGCAGCGGGGCCACCTCGGCCCACTGTTCCTGCAGATAGCCGGGATGGGTCATGGCCCATTCGCCCCAGGCGGCGCCGATCACCTCGACGTTCTTGAGCAGCAGGCGATTGACCTTGACGGTGGGGATCTCGCCGGCGGTGAAGCCCACCACGAGCAGCCGGCCGCCCGAGGCCAGCGAGCGGACGCTGTCGGTGAAGCGGTCGCCGCCGACCGGATCGAGGACGATGTCCACCCCGCGCCCGCCGGTGATCTCCTTGACCGCGTCCAGCCAGCCGTCGGTCAGCACCACATCGGTGGCCCCGTTGGCCCGGGCCACCTCGGCCTTCTCCTCGGTGCTCACCACGGCGATCACCCGGGCCGCGCCCAGCGCCTGCGCCAGCCGCAGCGTGGAGGTGCCGATACCGCCGGCGGCCCCGTGCACCAGCACGGTCTCCCCCGGCGCCAGCCGGCCGCGCTTGGTCAGGCAGAAGTGCACGGTCAGGTCGTTGAACAGCACACCCGCACCGGATTCCAGCGACACATTGTCGGGCAGCTCGAACACCATTTCGGCGGGCGTCACGGCCACGTCGGCGACCGCATTGCCGAGCAGCGTCAGCGCCACCACCCGGTCGCCCGCGCGGACGTGCGCGCCTTCGGGCGCCTCGCGCACGATGCCCGCGATCTCGCATCCGACGATGTAGGGCAGCTGCGGTTTCATCTGGTAGAGCCCGCGCGTCATGAGCACGTCGGGGAAGGCGATCCCGGCCGCGTGCACATCGATGACGACCCCGCCCGGATATCCGGCGGGCTCCGGCACCTCGAGCACCTCGATGGCCTCGGGCCCTTCCAGCTTGCTCACAACCGCTGCACGCACACCAATACTCCGATCAATCCACAAATGGATACCAAGCGAACGTAACCGATCACCGAGTCACTGGCCAGCACTGATCAGCTCAGCGGTAGGCGTACTCGATCATGGGTTCGTCGGCGAGGACATTGCCGCCCTTGGTGATGGTGAGGGCTGCGGCGGTGATGCGGTATTGGGTTCCGTCGGTGGGGTTGGTGACGGTGAAACCGCCGGTGCCGTCTGGGATCGGGTCGTCGAGTTCTATGCCCGCGCCGTCGCTGATGCGGATGCCCTTGTAGTAGTAGCGGCCGACGCCGGTGCGGCAGACCACGATGCGGGAGGAGGAGCTGCGGCCGATGGCCATGGCGGGGTTGTCGGCATTGCAGCGGGCGCCGGCGGCGCCGATGAAACCCTGTGCGTCCGTGCCGGTTACGGAACCGGTCAGCGGGGGGAGGGTGGTGATCGGGGGTGCGGTGGTCGCGGCGGTGGTGTTCGGGGTGGTGCGCGGTCCCGTGGTGATCGTCGGCTGGACGGTGATGGGCGAGGTGGTGCCGCCCGCATCGCCGCCGCCGGACTCGTTGCCGGACACCAGGACCCAGCCGAGGACGGCGGCCAGCAGGAGGACGACGCCGAGCAGCGCACCGATCAGCAGGCCCACCGAATTGCGATCGCGCGGCGGCGGCAAGGGCAGTGGGGCGGAAGGGTGTTCGCGCTGCGGGCCGCCGATGTAGGTGGGCTGCGATTGCGAGTAGCCGGGCGCGCGGGTGTGCGGGGGCGGGGTGAAGTCGACGGGGCCGGAGGGGTGTTCGGGGCGGAGCGTGCGGTCGCCGGCCGGAAAATGCTGGGAAGCCGGCGGATACACCACGGTCGGCGGGGCGGGCGGGACGGTGGTGCGGGTCTGCTCGCCGTGTTCGGCGCGCATCAGGGCGGCGCGCGCGGAGCGGGCCAGCTGGCCGGCGGAGGCGTAGCGGCGCTGCGGATCCTTGGCCATGCCCACCGCCACCACCTGGTCGAGGGTGTGCGGTACGCCGGGGCGGGCGCTGGGGCGCGGCGGCGGGGTCATCATGTGGGCGCGAATGGTGGCCAGATTGCTGTCGGTCCGGAACGGGACCTCGCCGGTGAGGCATTCGTAGAGCACGCAGGCCAGGGCGTAGACATCGGCGGAGGCGGAGACGCCGGCGCTGTGCTCGAAACGTTCGGGGGCCATATAGGCGAACGAGCCGATGGCGCTGCCGGTGGAGGTCAGCTGCGCGTCCGAGGCGGTGTGCGCGATGCCGAAATCGACCAGGTAGGCGAACAATTCGCCGGTCAGCAGGATATTGGCGGGCTTGATATCGCGGTGCACCAGGCCGATGTCGTGCGCGGCGTCCAGGGCGGCGGCGATCTGCTCCACCACGGTGACCGCGTGCGCGGGCGGCAGCGGGCCCTCGTCGTGCAGGTACGCCTTGAGGTCGCGGCCGCGGACCAGGCGCATATCGATGAACAGGACGCCGTCCACCTCGCCCCAGTCGTGCACCGGGATGACGTGCGGCTCCTGCAGGCGTGCGGCGGTGCGGGATTCGCGGCGGAAGCGCTCCACATAGGCGGGCGAGCGGGCCAATTCGACATCGAGCAGCTTCACCGCCACCACGCGGTCGCGGACGGTGTCGTAGGCCTCGTACACCTCGCCCATGCCGCCGACCCCGATCAGGCGGCGCAATTCGTACTGACCGAACCGAGTTCCGGCGCGCGCCCCTGCGCTCACTGATGTCGCCTCCCCTGCGCTGGAATCACACACCGAAAGGCTACGGGCCTGCGAGCGCGACTGTCATGCCCCTGGAAGTATCAAACAGAAGTAGAGGTGACTCGACGCGAGTGTGTGACGTACGCACCGTAAAGTCATGTCACAGCAAGCACCGCACGAAACGCGGCACACCGTGCAGCGCGAGGAGCACCAGTGTCAGTCGATCAGCCACTCGCCCCGCTTCCCCAGGAGGGCATGGGCTTCGCTGCCGCGTGGCCCGTCCGGGCCGGCGATGTGGATCCCTACCACCGGCTGCGCTTCGACGCGATAGCCCGCTATTTGCAGGATATCGCCTGGGAGGAAATGCATTCCGGATTCTTCCACCGCACCGATCCCGCGTGGATCGTGCGCCGCACCGTGGTGGACGTGGTGCGGCCCATCCACTGGCCGGATCGGGTGGAGCTGCGGCGCTGGTGTTCGGCCATGTCCACCCGGTGGACGAATATGCGGGTGCGAATCACCAGCGAGGACGGCGGTCTGATCGAGACCGAGGGCTTCTGGATCAATATCAACGAATCCACCAATATGCCGACCCGGATCAGCGACGAGGGGCTGGCCGAACTGGCCCGCACCACCGATGAGCACCGGCTGCGCTGGCGGCCCTGGCTGACCGACCACACGCCGCCGGAGAACGACACCGATCTCCCGTTTCCGGTGCGCGCCACCGATATCGACCAGTACAACCACGTCAACAATGCGGCCTACTGGCAGGCGGTGGAGCAGTACCTGGTGGATTATCCGAAGCTGGTGGCCGGACCGCACCGGGCGGTCATCGAGTACATCGCGCCGGTGTGGGCGCGCCAGCACATCAGCGTGCGCAGCCGCTACGAGCCGGGCGACCGCACCGGGCACCCCGCGCTGCGGCTGTGGTTCGTGGTCGGCGGCATCACCACCACGACGGTGCGGATCGGTCCGCTCCCGGGCTGAATCGGGGCACTCCCCGGGTTGATCGAATTCGCCTGTTCCATCGACATTCCCAGCGAATGTGACATTCGCTGGAGATTAGCCTGGCAGACTCGGCAGCGGGCCGATCACCAAGCGGTGATCGAGAACAGGAGATCGCCGGAATGAGACTCGCGCACATCACCCTGATCGCGGCAACGCCCGTGCTGATCGCCGGGCTGGTCGCCTGCGGCAATTCCTCGGATTCCACCAGCGGCACGACCACCCCGGCCGCGCGCAGTTCCGCGCCGGTGACCGGTACCAGCGCGCCGGCGCCCGTGAGCACCAGCGCCCCGGCGCCCGCGCCGCCGCCCACCACCGCACCGCCCGCCCCGCCGGCGCCGACCACCACCGCACCGCCCCCACCGCCGACGACCACGCCCGCGCCGGAACCGATCGCGGACGTCAACTGCGGTCCGGTCACCGACGCCGGCGGCGGCACCCGCACCGTCATCGCGGTGGGCACGCCGACCGGGCGGGTCGGGTGCACCGAAGCCATCAATGTCGCAACGGAATACGTGCAGACCATCAGCGATACCGATGTGGCCACCATCGACGGGTGGTCGTGCAATGCGCAGCCCGATGCCGCGGTGCCGTCCATGTGCGCCAAGGACGGCCTGCTCATCAACCTGCTCGCCAACTGACCCGCTGCGCGAAGCGGCCCCATCCGAATCCGGATGGGGCCGCCTGCTTTTTCGCCGACTCAGCCCTTGGCGGCCTTGAGCAGGTCCTCCAGGCTGGTGAACTTCACCCGCGGGCGGCCCGCGGCCTTGCCCGCGGTGCGCTCGGCCTGATCGATGGCCTTCCAGCCCTCGCGGCCGACCATATCCGGCTGCCGCTCGGCGAGCAGGGCGTCCAGCGCCGCGCGATTGCCTTGCGGGGCGGTCAGCCTGCCCTGCACGAAGTCCTCGACGAGCTGGTCCACGGTCTCCTGCGAATCGACCCGGTTGGAACCGATCACACCGCGCGGACCGCGCTTGATCCAACCCGAGACGTACACGCCCGGCACCGGCGCGCCCTCGGCGTCGACGACCCGGCCCTTGGCATTGGGGATGACGCCCCGGTTCTCGTCGAACGGGATTCCGGCGAGCGCCGCACCGCGGTAGCCGATGGAACGCAGCACCAGCGAGGCCTCCAGGGTGCCGGTGCGGTCCGAGGCGCGAGCCACGGTGCGGCCGTTCTCCTCGACGAGCTCGTTGTGCACGTACTCGACGGTCTCCACCTTGCCGTCGCCGGTGAGCGCGGTCGGGGACACCAGGTAGCGGAAGACGATTCGCTTGTTGCCCGGGGTCGGGGTGGTGGCCGCGTATTCCTGCGCGAGGGTGTACTTGAGCCGCAGCGACGGCTCGATCTCGGGATCGTCGAGCTCGGCCCGGCTCGCCGCGTCGAGCTCCAGCTCGGCGGGATCGATGACGACGTCCACGCCCTTCAGGTGCGCCAGCGCCAGGAACTCCGGCGAGCTGTAGGCGGCCTGCAGCGGGCCGCGGCGACCCAGCACCACGACCTCCCGGATATTGCTGGCGCGCAGCGCGTCCAGGGCGTGGTCGGCGATATCGGTCTTGGCCAGTTCGTCGGGATCGACGGTGAGCACGCGGGCCACGTCCAGCGCCACATTGCCGTTGCCGACGATGACGGCGCGCTCGCCGGAGAGGTCGAAGTGCCGGTCGGCGAAGTCCGGATGCCCGTTGTACCAGGCCACGAACTCGGTGGCGGACCAGCTGCCGGGCAGGTCTTCACCGGGCACATCGAGCTTGCGGTCGGTGGCGGCGCCGTGCGCGTAGAGCACCGCGTGGTGGTGGGCCAGCAGCTCCTCGTGCGAGATGTGCTTGCCGACTTCCACATTGAGCCGGTACTGCAGCGCCTCGCGCCGGAAGGCCGATTCGAACAGGCCCGCCACCGATTTGGTGCCCGGGTGGTCGGGGGCGACGCCGGCGCGCACCAGGCCGTACGGGGTGGGCAGCCGGTCGAACAGCTCCACCTCCACATCGGCGCGGCGCAGCAACTCCTCGGCCGCGTAGCAGGCGGCCGGGCCGGCGCCGACGATGGCGACGCGCAGGGTGCCCAGTTCCTTGGGCGCACGGCTGGGCGCGATCAGCGGCTCGAAGTTGGATTCGAGCGGGTGGCGCTCGAAGTACTGCGCGTTGATGTCACGGAATCTCGCCAGGGACGCGGTCAGGTCGTCCTCGGAGAAGATGGCGTCCACCGGGCAGGCGTCGACGCAGGCACCGCAGTCGATACAGGTGTCCGGATCGATGTAGAGCATTTCGGTGGTCGCGAACTCCGGTTGCTCCGGGGTGGGACGAATGCAATCGACCGGACATTCGGGTACGCAGCTGGCGTCGTTGCAACAACGCTGCGTGATCACATAGGCCATATCTCGCAGATCCTCGAAACAGTCGCGTGGTGCTCACTCCGCTCGGGCGTGAGTCGGGTGATTAGAACACGTTCTAATTTAGCGGTAGTCCCGCACCGGTGGTACTGCGGCGCCCCGCCCTCTTCAAGTGTGCCTCGAGTGTGAGGCCGGTCTCCTGTCGGCATCGATGTGACGCTTACCGTAATACCTATGGTGCGGACCCTCATCTTGATGCGGCACGGCAAATCCGGCTACCCGGAAGGCGTGGCGGACCACGACAGGCCGCTGGCGCCGCGCGGACAGCGCGAGGCCGGACTGGCGGGCGACTGGCTGCGCGAGACCCAGCCGGCGATCGACGCCGTGCTCTGCTCCACCGCGACACGCACCCGCGAAACGCTCGCGGCCACCGGCATCACCGCACCGGTGACCTTCGAGAAGGGCATCTACGAGGCGTCACCGCACACCCTCATCGAACTGGTCCAGCTCACCGACCCGGCCGTGGCGACGCTGCTGCTCATCGGCCACTCCCCCGGAATGCCGTGGACGGCATGGGAACTGGCGAGCAACCGCGGCTCCACGGCGGCCGAGGAACTCAGCCGCAAATTCCCCACCTCGGCGCTGGCGGTGCTCGAATTCGACCGGCCGTGGGCCGACGCGGATCCGGGCACGGGCGACCTGGTGCGGTTCCACGTGCCGCGCTGAACCGGCGGACGCTACTTCAGCACCCGCCACGCGAGCACGCCGCCGCCCAGCAGGAGCAGCAGCAGGGCCCAGCCGAAACCGGCGACCGCCCACACGACCCCGAACACCACGAGAATCGGCAGTGCGGCGATGGCGGCGATGACCGGGTTTTCCCGAACCGTCTCGAGTGCCGAGCGAGCCCGGACCCGATCGATGTCTTTTCCTGGCATGAACACCAGAGTAGGCGCGAAATGTGGATACGAACCGGGCATTCCGGTCGGTGTCGAGTGGCAGGCTGTGGCGATGGACTGGAAAATCGAGCTCGTCGCCATCCCCGTCACCGATGTGGACCGCGCCAAGGATTTCTACACCAAGATCGGCTTCAATGCCGATCACGACGCCTCCCCCAGCGAAGGCATTCGTTTCGTCCAGCTGACCCCGCCCGGCTCCGGTTGTTCCATCTGTATCGGCACCGGCATCACCCAGGCCGCCCCCGGCAGCGTGGAGGGCATGCAGATGGTCGTCGGCAGCGCCGAACAGGCCTACCAGCAACTGGTGGCGGCCGGCGTCGAAGCCACCCCCGTCAAGGACGAGGGCTGGGGCCTGTTCACCTACTTCGCCGATCCGGACGGCAACAAGTGGGCCGTCCAGGAGCTGCCGGAGCGCTTCTGATCATCGGCGCCGCGTCTCCAACCGCGTTGTCGCACTGAATATTCCGCGTTTGCCGAATCAGCAACGTTGCTTGTCGAAATCGGTTGCCCGGCCGGATTCTTCGGTCGGAGGTGATCCGAGTGGACACGACGACAACGGATGCGGTGAATCGAGTTGCGCCGGCGGCGCAGGAGAGCGAGAGGGCGCGCAACGGCCCCGGCGGGCGGCTGCCCATCGGGGTGTATCTGCTGGGGTTCAGCCTGTTCGCCATGGGCAGCGCGGAATTCCTGCTGGCCGGCGTCCTGCCGGCGGTGGCCACCGATCTGGACACCACGCTCTCCGCGGCCGGGATGCTGATCACCGCGTTCGCGCTGGGCGTGGTGCTCGGCGGGCCGCCGTTCGCGGTGCTGAGCCTGCGCTGGCCGCGCCGCACCGCGCTGGTGGTGACCCAGGCCGTCTTCGCGCTCAGCATTGTGGTCGGGCTGTTCGGCGACTACCGGGTCCTGCTGGTCACCCGGGTGATCTCGGGGATCGCCTATGCGGGATTCTTCGCGGTCGCGTCGGTGACGGCGATCGGCCTGGTGACGCCGGATCGCAATGCCCGCGCGTCCGGCGTGGTGGTCAGCGGGCTCAGCGTCGCCATGGTCGCGGGCGGCCCGGCGGGCACCCTGCTGAGCCATTTCACCGATTGGCGCGGTGGCTTCTGGGCGGTGGTGGCGCTCACGGCCGCCGGCATGATCGGCTGCCGCCTGGGTCTGCCCGCCGCCGAACCGGCCGCCGAACCGGCGGCCGAGCGGGCGGCCCGGCCGAGCGTGTCGCGGGAGCTCGCCACCATGCGGAAACCGCTGCTCTGGGGCGTCTACGCGATCACCATCCTGACCACGGCGGGATACATGATCACGTTCAACTTCCTGGCGGCCATGCTCGCCGACAACACCGGCCTGGGCGAGGTCTGGATTCCGGCCGTGCTCGCGCTCTTCGGCATCGGCGCGTTCGCCGGGCTGTCCGTCGGCGGGCGGATCTCCGATCGACGTCCGCACTTCGCGCTGATCACCGGCGCGGTGGCGATCGTAATCCTTTCCGTGGTCCTGGTTTTCGCGATCGAGTCGGCGTGGGCCGCGGTGCCCGTCGTCTTCCTGCTCGGCATTGCGGCGTTCGTGCTGAACCCGGCGATCTACGGGCGCGTGTTCGCCCTCGCGGGCGATGCGCCGATGCTGGCGGGCGCCACCACCGTTTCGGCCTTCCAGCTGGGGATCAGCATCACCCCGGTGCTGGCGGCCGTCGCTCTCACCCGCGATGCCGCGCTCACCTCGGTGTGCCTGATCGGCGCGGTCCTGGCCGCGGCGGCCGTCCCGTTCATGCTCGTGGACCGCGCCCGGCGGGCCCCGGCGGTCGTGGCGGCAGAATAGGTCTTGCTTGGAGTGCACTCCAGGTGGCTAGCGTCATTGCCGTTCCACAGAAAGGGCGAGATCGGTGAACGCACCAGTGCAGCGGGGGGCGGAGTACGAGCGGCCGCGGTATTCGATCGGAGAGGTCTCCGATCGGTGCGGGCTCACCCGCGACACGCTGCGCTGGTACGAGCGCATCGGGTTGATGGACTACGTCGGCCGGGATCATTCCGGGCAGCGGCGGTTCAGCGACCGGGATCTGGATTGGCTGGAGCTGATCGGGAAACTGCGCCGGACCCGCATGTCGGTGGCCGACATGGTGGTCTACGCGGAACTGGTCCGGGCCGGCGACCACACCTTCCCGCAACGGCTGGACATGTTCCGCAAGACCCGCGCCGAGGTGCTCGCCCAGATCGAGGAACTGCAGGAAACCGTGGCCGTACTCGACTGCAAGATCGCCAACTACGAGGGCAATCCGGCGGTAGATTGGCGGGCCGTGGTGAAAAGACGTGCCGGCGAAGGGATTCAGACATGACGACCACACAGGTTCTGCCCACCACCGCGCTGGGCGCGGACGGCACCCGCGTCGGTGTGCAAGGCTTCGGGGCAATGGGGATCAGCGAGTTCTACGGGGCCAGCGATCTCACCGAATGCCGGGCCACCCTGGACAAGGCGCTCGAACTGGGCGTCACGCTCTTCGACACCTCGGATATGTACGGCAGCGGGCACAATGAGGAATTCCTCGGCGAATTCGTGCGCGCCAATCGCGAGAACGTGGTGCTGGCAACGAAATTCGGGCTGGTGCGCAAGGCGGAGGATCCACGCTACCGGGGCATCGACAACTCGCCGGAGTACATCCGCCGCGCGGTCGACGCCAGCCTGACGCGGCTCGGCATCGACGTCATCGACCTGTACTACATGCACCGCAAGCAGGACGGCGTGCCGGTCGAGGAGACCGTCGGCGTCATGGCGGAACTGGTGCGGCAGGGCAAGGTCCGGCAACTCGGGCTGTCCGAGGTGACCGGCGCGGAGCTGCGGGCGGCGCACGCCGTGCACCCGATCGCGGCGGTGCAGTCGGAGTGGTCGCTGTTCTCCCGCGATGTGGAGCGCACCGTCGTCCCGGCCGCCGCGGAGCTCGGCATCACCTTCGTGCCGTACTCCCCGCTCGGCCGCGGCTTCCTCACCGGAACCATCACCGCCGACAGCGTGCCGCCGGAAGGCGATGTGCGCCGGGGCTTTCCGCGCCTGAGTGGCGAGAACGCCGTCCGCAACACCGAACTGCTGGCGCCGCTGCGCGCCATTGCGGAGGCGCGCGGCCGCACCCTCGCCCAGGTCGCGCTGGCCTGGGTGCACGCCCGCGCCGGGGTGCACGGCCTGTCGGTGGCGCCGATTCCGGGCACCCGCAGCCGCACCCGGCTCGCGGAGAATGTCGCGGCGGCGACCGTGACCCTCACCGGCGACGAGCTCGCCACCCTGGAACCGATCGCCGCGCAGGTGCGCGGCGACCGCTACGCCGATATGAACTTCACCCAGGCCGGGCGCGAATAGCGCCGTGCCGCAACGAAGCTAACCGGCCAGGCTGATGGTGTGGCCGGTGTGCTCGGCCTTCGCGCGCAGGTAGCGCAGGTTGTCCGGCGTGGAATGCACTCCGGTGGGCACGATGTCGCGCACGGTCAGGCCGTGCCCGGTCAGCTGGCGCGGCTTGTCCGGATTGTTGGTGAGCAGATCCAGCTCGGAAACGCCCAGGGCCGCGAGCATTTGGGCGGCCGCGGTGTAGTCGCGGGCGTCCTCCGGCAGGCCCAGGGCGGTATTGGCCTGGTAGGTGTCGAGGCCGGAGTCCTGGAGCGCGTACGCGTCCAGCTTGTTGTAGAGCCCGATATCGCGGCCCTCCTGGCGCAGATAGAGCAGGATGCCGCCGGCTTCGGCAATGCGTTCCACGGCCTCGCGCAACTGCGGGCCGCAATCGCAGCGGGCGGAGCCGAAGACATCGCCGGTCAGACATTCGGAGTGCAGCCGGACCAGCGGCGTCGCGCCGGGATCGCCGAGGATCAGGGCGAGGTGTTCGCGGCCGTCGGCCAGGCCGTCGAAGGTGACCGCCCGGGCGGTGGTCGTGTAACCGTCGGCGAAGGTCAATGGGATCTGCACGCGGGTGCGCACACTCGCGTCGGCAGAAGAGAGGCTCATGGCTGCTCCGAATCGCAGGGAACCGTACTGATCAACACCGAACCAGGTGGTGCGAGCGGTTATTCCCCCGCGGCGCTGTGACCGGCGTCCCGCGGTGACTCAGGCCACCCGGAAGGTGCGGCGATAGGAATTCGGCGAGGTGCCCAGGACCGCGCGCATGTGCTGGCGCAGCGAATTGCCGGTGCCGAAGCCGGAACGATGCGCGACCAGGTCGATGCTCAGATCGGAGTTCTCCAGCAGATCGCGGGCGCGGTCCAGGCGCTGGGCGGTCAGCCAGCGGCCGGGGGTGGTGCCGACCTCGTCGCGGAAGCGGCGGGTGAAGGTGCGCACGCTCACCCGGGCGTGGGATGCCATGTCCTCCAAGGTGATCGGCTCCTCGAGCCGATCGAGGACCCAGGCCCGGGTGGGGGCCGTCGAGGCGGCGGAGGGTGCGGGGACGGGGCGTTCGATGAACTGCGCCTGACCGCCGTCGCGCCAGGGCGGGACCACCATGCGGCGGGCGGCGCGGTTGGCGACGGCCGTGCCGTGATCGCGGCGCACCAGATACAGGCACAGGTCCACGCCCGCCGCGACCCCGGCGGCGGTGAGGACATCACCGCTGTCCACGAACAGCACATCCTCGTCCAGGCGCACGCGGGGATAGGCCCGGCGGAATTCCTCGGATCGCATCCAATGCGTGGTGGCCGGTAGACCGTCGAGCAGCCCCGCGGCGGCCAGCACATAGCTGCCGGTGCAGAAGGACACCAGGCGCGTGCCCGGCCGGATGCGGGCGAACGCCGCGGCGAGCGGCGCGGGCAGCGGACCGCCGGTCTGCAGGTCGCCGAGTTCCTCGACGGGCGGCACGATCACCGTGTCCGCGGTGGCCAGGATGTCGGGGCCGTGGTCGACGGCCACCAGCATCCCGTCATAGGTGCGCACCGGCCGCCCGTCGACGCTGCACACCTGGACCTCGTAGAGCGGGTCGTCGTCGTTGGCGAACCCGAAAACCCGCTTCGGAATGCCGAGTTCGAAGACGGGCGAGGTTTCGAGCGCGAGCACGACGACGCGATGCGGCAGAACGGGCATGGCCAGATCCTGTCATATGTTGTCCAAATGGTCAGTACCGGCGGGGTTCGCCGGACGGCAATCTGGTCTCCGCTCGCCCGACCGGGCCGGCTCATCGGAGGAAGGAAACCACTGTGACCAGCGGAGAAACCATGCGCGCCATTGTCGTCCGGGAATGGGGCGGGCCGGAGACGCTCACCCTGGCCGAGATCGAGCGGCCCGAGCCCGGTTTCGGGGAAATCCTGGTGCGGGTGCATGCGGCGGGGGTGAATCCGGTGGACTGGAAGACGCGTGCCAGCGGAGCGCTCATCGGCTGGGGCGAGATTCCGATCGTGGGCTGGGACGTCTCCGGCACCGTCGCCGCCGTCGGCCCGGGCGTCACCGTGTTCCGGCCCGGTGACGAGGTGTTCGGGATGCCGCGCTTCCCGCAGCAGGCGGGCGGTTACGCCGAGTACGTGACCGCGCCGACGCGGCACTTCGCGGCCAAGCCCGAGCGGATCGATCATGTGCAGGCGGCCGCGCTGCCGCTGGCGGCGCTCACCGCCTGGCAGGGTTTGATCGACACCGCGGGCCTGCGGCACGGGCAGCGTGTGCTGATTCATGCCGCGGCGGGCGGCGTGGGGCATCTCGCGGTGCAGATCGCAAAGGCGCACGGCGCCCACGTGATCGGCACCGCCCGCGCCGAGAAGCACGAGTTCCTGCGGAGTCTCGGCGCGGATGAGGTCATCGACTACAGCACAACCGATTTCGCCGCGGTGGCCGGCCAGGTCGACGTGGTGCTGGACGCCATCGGCGGTGACTACGGCGTCCGTTCGCTACCGCTGGTGCGCCGCGGCGGTCATCTCGTGTCGCTGCCCACCGCCGATGACGTGCCCGATGCCGAGCAGGCGGCGGCGCGGGGCGTGCACATCGGCTGGACGGTCGTCGAAGTCGATTCGGCGGGCCTGCGCGCCATCGCGGATCTGGTCGACAAGGGCGAGCTGCGCGCCGAGATCGACACCGTGCTGCCGCTGGCCGAGGCGGCGAAGGCGCACGCCTATGGCGAGACCGGCCGCGCCCGCGGGAAAATCGTTTTGCAGGTCGTTTAGCAGCCGTTCCGCCCCGCTGTTCGCAATCCGGAGGGCACGGTTCGTTTTCTCGGCTTACTATGCGTCCACTATGCAGTCGACCGTAATGCACGACCGGATCTGGTTGGACAAGCAGACGCCCGAGGTCTTCCACGCGCTCAACAATGTCGCGCTGGCGGTACGCACTGCCGCCGCCGGAGTCGATTTGGGGCGGGCGGTGATGGAACTGGTGAATGTGCGCGTATCCCAGCTGAATGGCTGCGCCTTCTGCCTGGCTGCGCCTTCTGCCTGGATGTGCACCACCGGGCCGCCCTCGACGCCGGAGTCACATCGCAGCAACTGGCCGTGCTGGACGCCTGGCGGCGCAGCCCGAACCTGTATTCCGAACAGGAACAGGCGGCGCTGACTCTGGCCGAAGCCGTCACCGCGCTTCCCGATGAGGGAATCCTCGAGCATGAGTATGCTGCTGCGCGGCAACACTTGTCGGATGACCAGATGTCTGTCCTCATCTGGGCCGCGACCACGATCGGCGCGTTCAATCGCGTGTCGATTTTGAGCAAACATCCGGTGCGGGTGCGGAAGGAGAATTGAACCATGAGCGAACAGGCCGTGGCGGCCGCCGTCGTTCGTAACGACGCGCAACACCGATACGAGGTGTGGTACGGAAACTCGCTCGCCGGCTTCGCCGAATATCGTGAGCGCGATGATGACGACACCGTGTTCGTCCATACCGAGGTGGACAATGCCTTCGGCGGAAAAGGACTCGGTTCCCTGCTCGCCCACGACGCGATTACCGATGTGATCGCCCGCGGGCGCGCCATCGTGCCGCGCTGCCCGTTCATCAAGAGCTGGCTGGACAAGCATCCCGAATTCGACGAGCACGTCGTCGGCAAGGGCATCAAAAGGTGAGCGACCTGGAGCTGAAGCCGGAGGAATCGCTGTGCGAATCCTCCGGCAGGCCCGGGCCGCGCACGGTGTTCTTCCCGGCGCGCGAGGTGCCGCTGGGCGGGGTGCGCGGGGTGACCGTGCACCGGTCGCTGCCACAGCGGGATCTGCCCACGGTGGGCGCGTGGTGCTTCCTGGACAACTTCGGCTCCGACTCCCCCGCCAAACCCCGAGGGCACGATATCGATCCGCATCCGCACATCGGATTGCAGACCGTCACATGGCCTTTGGACGGCCGCATCCGGCACCGCGACAGCGTCGGATCGGATGTGGAGATCTGGCCCGGCCAGCTCAACATCATGACCTCCGGGCGCGGTATCGCGCATTCGGAGTACCGGGTCGAAGGGCACCAGTCCGGTCGCGGCCTGCAGCTGTGGATCGCGCTGCCCGGTGAAAGCCGGGACGTGGCACCGCATTTCGAACAGCACCGGGACCTGCCGACCTTCGATCTGCCCGGTGTGCACGGCACCGTGCTCATCGGCGAACTGGCCGGGGCGAAGTCACCGGCCACCGCCTACACCCCCATCGTCGGCGCGGACCTGCGTCTCGAAGCGGGTGCGGCGGTATCGATTCCGCTGAACCCGGAGTTCGAGCACGCCCTGCTGGTGGTCGACGGCGCGATCACCGCCGACGGCACGCCCGCCGAGCCCGAGTCGCTGCTCTATCTGGGCGGCGACCGGCCCGAAATCCATCTCACCAGCGCCGCGGGCGCGCACCTGCTGTTCCTGGGCGGCGAGCCGTTCGGCGAGGATCTGGTGATGTGGTGGAACTTCGTGGCCCGCAGCCACGAGGAGATCGAGGCGGCCCGCAACGACTGGGAGAACCATGATCTCGATCGGTTCCCCGATATCGCCGGGCACACTCCCGAGCAGCGCATACCCGCGCCGCCATTGCCGGGCCTCCACCTGAAGCCGCGCAAACGGCGCTGCTGAGCAGCAACAACTCCAACGACCTCCGCAACACCTAGTCATCCCGGCGGTTCGGAGTCGCGATCAGGGCTACGACGTCAGCGATTGGGTGCCGATGACTCGCAGCAGGTCGAGCTTCTCCTGGGTGTCGGTACCGGGCTTCGGGTAGTAGACCAGCAGATGGCGGGTGGCGCTCGCGGTGAGCAGCGGCTCGCAGATCAGTTCCAGCAGACCGACTTCCGGATGGATCACGCGCTTGTGCAGCCCGGTGCGGTCGCCGACCTCGTGCCGCTGCCAGAGTTCGTCGAATTCCGGGCTGGCGGAACGCAATCGGGCGACGAGCTCGGTGATGTCGGCGTCGCCGGCGCGGCGGGCGGCGGTGGCGCGCAGGTCGGCCACGTGCTTGTGGGCGAGCAGTTCCCGGTCGGATTCCGGGAAGCGCAGGCGCCCTTCGGGTCTGGTGAACCAGAGCCAGGGGATGCAGCGGTCCAGACCGCGGGCGTGGGTGAAATCGCCGGACAGCAGGATGTGCATGCGGTTCTGCACCAGGACCTCGCCCATATCGGAGATGACGCAGGCCGGGGTGTCGTCGAGTTTGGCCAGCACGTGCAGGATGCCGGGCCCGACATGGGTGTCCCCGTGGGCGGGCGGCTGCTGGCCGCTCAGGTGATAGAGGTGATCGCGTTCGGTGTCGGTCAGGCGCAGGGTGCGGGCCAGGGCGGCCAGCACCTGGGTCGACGGGCGCGGGCCGCGGGCCTGTTCCAGGCGCGTGTAGTAGTCGGTCGACATGCCGGCGAGCATGGCCACCTCGTCGCGGCGCAGGCCCGGCGTGCGGCGGCGCAGCCCGGGCGGCAGGCCCACGGCGGCCGGTTGCAGGGCTTCGCGGCGGCGGCGCAGGAAGTCGGCTAGTTCGTCGCGGTTCACCGTTCCACTGTCCCGCAGCGCGGGCCCGCGATCCAGGGATTGGCGATCCCCCGATGGGCTGTACCTGCTATTTCCCATCGGGACGGCGCAGGGTGGAGGCCATGACCAACTCCCTCACCACCGTCGCGCTCGGCGCGACCGGGCCCGCGGTATCCCGTATCGGCCTCGGCGCGATGGGCATGTCCGGCATGTACGGCGACAGCGACGACGCCGTCTCGATCGCCACCGTGCACGCCGCGCTCGACTCCGGGGCGACCCTGATCGACACCGGGGACTTCTACGGCATGGGCCACAACGAATGGCTGCTGCGGCGGGCGCTGGCCCAGCGCGAGCGCGAGGACTACCAGCTCAGCGTGAAGTTCGGGGCGCTGCGCGGACCCGATGACAGCTTCGGCGGCGTGGACACCCGGCCGGAGGCGGTGCGCAACTTCCTCGCCTATTCGCTGCAGCGGCTCGGTGTGGACCACATCGACATCTACCGGCCCGCCCGGCTGGACCCGGCCGTGCCCATCGAGGAGACCGTCGGCGCGATCGCCGAGATGGTGAAGGCCGGATACGTGCGGCACATCGGGCTCTCCGAAGTCGGCGCGGAGACGCTGCGGCGGGCCGCCGCCGTGCATCCGATCGCCGATCTGCAGATCGAGTACTCGCTCATCTCGCGCGGTATCGAAGCCGAGATCCTGCCTGCCGCACGGGAACTCGGGATCGGCATCACCGCCTACGGCGTGCTCTCGCGGGGCCTGCTGAGCGATTCACTGCGCACCGGGCAGCCCTTGGCCGCCAACGATTTCCGCGCCCACAGCCCGCGCTTCCAAGGCGAGAACCTCACCGCCAACCTGCGACTCGTCGACGCGCTCGCCGAGATCGCGGCCCGGCACGGCGTCAGCGTGGCGCAGCTGGCCATTGCCTGGGCACTGTCGCGGGGCGCGGACATCGTGCCGATCATCGGCGCGCGACGTCCCGAACGCTGGACCGAAGCCGTTGGCGCACTGGATATCCGGCTCACCGAGGCGGAACTGGCCGCCATCGAGGCCGCCGCGCCCGCGGACCGGGTCGCCGGCGAGCGCTACGCCACCGCGCAGATGGCAATGCTCGACAGCGAGCGCTCCCCCGCCTCCCCGGATCTTCAGCGCACGGCTCGGGAGCCGTAGCGAGTCGAGTACGCGTAGCGGCGGTCGAGCGCCAAGCCGAATTCGGCCGTACCCGGCGAGGTACCCCTGGCGGCACGAGATCAGCAGTCACCTGCGCAACGCACTGAGCGACCCGGTGCGCTTCCCCACGCACCGGGTCCGCATTCCGGTCGTCTACTTTCTGCGGGGGCGGATCACCGCGGTGAACGCGGCTGCCGCGACGGCCTTTCCGGTGTTGTCGGTAATGCGCACCGGCACCACGAGTTCGATCTCGGTGCGGGACTCGATATCCGCGCGGGTCTTGGCGATGGTCTCCGCCGTCAGCTCCGAGGTGGCCAGGAACGGCCCGTTCTCGCCCTTGGCGCGCGCCAGGTATTCAATCTTGCCGTCGCGCGCCACGATGAAGGTCTCGCCCATCAGGTCCACGATGCCGGAGATGGACGCGCCCATGGCGGCGGTCTCGGCGAGGCCGAAGAGCACCGCGGCGTGCAGGTCGCCATTGTGGTTGAGGTGCTCCGGCTTCGGAGCGATGTTCACCAGATTGCGGCCGCTGGCGAACTCCACCGCCTCGATGCCGGTGTACTGGATGAACCCCAGCTTCTTGAAGCCGGCCATCACCAGATCACCCATGGTGGCGCTATCCATCGCATCTCCTGCAGCCCGAGAAATTGAAACGTGTTCTAAATTTCATACCGGCTACGGGAGGGCTTTGTCCATGGTCAGCCGGAGACGGGTGCGGCCAGGCCGAGCGTCTCCGCGGTGCGAGTCATGGTGTAGCGCGCGAATTTGGGATCGGCGGCCAGCGGGCGGCCGAAGGTCGGGATGAGCTCGCGCAGGATGGTGGTCCAGTAGTGCCAGCGGTGCGGGAAACTGCGTTCCAGCAGATCCAGCAGGATGGCCGGGGCGGTGGAGGCGCCGGGCGAGGCCCCGAGCACGGCCGCGATCGAACCGTCCTGTGCGGTAATGACTTCGGTGCCGAATTGCAGCGCGCCCTTACCGGTGGCCGGATCGCGCTTGACGATCTGGGCGCGCTGACCGGCGGTGATCATGGTCCAGTCGTCGAGGCTCGCGGCCGGCGCGAATTCGCGCAGGGTGGCCAGCTTCTTGTGGCGCGTGGCCGCCACCTGGGACGCCAGCAGCCAGATCAGGTCGAGATTGTCCTTCATCATCCCGGCGAGCGGGCCCAGATTGTGCGGGCGCAGCGAGGCCGGTGCATCGAGCAGCGAACCGTTCTTCAGGAATCGCGGATTGATTCCGGCGTACGGGCCGAAGAGCACGGACCGCTTGCCGTCGACGATACGAGTATCCAAGTGCGGCATGGACATCGGCGGCGCACCCACCGGAGCCTTGCCGTAGACCTTGGCATTGTGGCGTTCCACCACCTCCGGAACATCACAGCGCAGAAAACGCCCGCTGACCGGCAACAGCCCGTAACCGCGCGCCTCCGGAATCCCCGCCTTCTGCAACAGCTTCAGCGCCCAGCCGCCGGTCCCCGCGAAGACGAAACGAGCATCCACCTTGTAGGTGAAGCGATCCCGATCCGTCCAATGGTGAACCTTCAACAGCCAGGAGCCGTCATTGTTCTTGCGCATCCCCCACACCTCATTGCGCCGATGCACCGCGACACCGGATCGTTCGAGGTAGTGGATCATCTGATCGGTCAGCGTCCCGAAATCGATATCACTGCCGGTGATGTCGTGCGTGGCGGCAATGGGCTCGCCGCCCGTGCGCTCCTCGGTCAGCAGCGGCGCCCAGTCCCCGATCCGCTCGACCTTGTCGCTGAACCGCATGGACGCGAACAAGGGGTGCGCGGAGAGCGTTTCGTGCCGCTTGCGCAGAAAGTTCACCTCCTCCGCGCCCTGCACGAAGGTCATGTGCGGCACCGGATTGATGAAAGACTCCGGCTTGCGCAGGATTCCGGCCTCCACCAGCGTCGCCCACAACTGCCGGCTCAACTGGAACTGCTCATTGACGGTGATCGCCTTCGCGATATCGATAGCGCCGTCCGGCTTTTCCGGGGTGTAGTTGAGCTCACACAATCCGGCATGTCCGGTGCCCGCATTGTGCCAGGCCGCCGAAGCCTCCTGCGCCACTTCGGGCAGTCGTTCGAACACCGCGATCGACCAGGTCGGTTCGAGATGCCGGAGCAGAATCCCGAGCGTGGCACTCATAATCCCGCCGCCGACCAGCGCCACATCATAGGGCCGCGCGGTCGGCTGCGTCTTGGTCGTCATGGTTCTTCAGACCCCCGTAGGATTCGTACAGCGTAGGGGCACGCTAACAGGATCCAGATACCCGCGCCGCCCCGCCGATACACCGCGAGAGCCCCGCCGGATAACCGGCGGGGCTCTCGCTGGAGCGGGGTGGGTCAGCCGAAGTAGGCGGTGGCGGCGGGGGTCAGCAGCAGGACGATGGCGGCCACGGCGCCGACGGTGGCGAGCGGGAAGCGGACCAGCACCAGCGGGCGCACCCAGCGGCTGTAGCCGGCGCTCGCCGCGGCGATCACCGCGGTCGCGTCGATGGCGCGAGCCTGCGGATCGGCGGACTTGTCCAGGGCGGCACGGGTGTACCGGACCGCGAAGACCTGGCTGGCGGTAATGAAGCCGACCACCAGCAGCACCAGCGCTTCGGCGATCAGCACGACCGGGCGGGCGGTGCCGGTGAGGGTCAGCGCGGCCATGACGGCCAGGCCGGCGGCAATGCCCATGGCGAAGGCGAACTCCCACACCGCTTCGTTGAATCGAATGCCGTGACGGGCCAGCACATCCGGGTTGTGCCCCTGCCTGGAGACCTCCGCTTCGGCGGCTTGCTGGGCCCGGCGACCGGTGGCGGCGACGAGCACGGGGATGACGATCATGGTGGCGGCGAGCAGCAGTTGCAGGACGGCGGCTGCGGTGACGGCGGCGGGCATCTCGAGTCTCCCGGGGATGATAGGTGGGCCGAACGGCAGTGTGGGACAAAAGGTTCAGGCGATGACCAGCAGCACCAGGCCGAGGATGGCGCCGGCGAAGACCACGGTGTTGCGGACGGTCTGCAGGGTCCAGGTCCAGGCCGGGAAGCCGCCCTCGGCCGCCGCGATCAGCGTCGGGACGTCGATGCGGGCCAGCTCCGGATCGTTCTTGCGGGCGAAGGCCGCGGTCACCGACTGCACGGCGGTCAGATTGCTGTAGACGATGACGCAGTTGGCCAGGAGCAGCAGCGTGAGCACCGCGTAGTTCACCGGGCGCAGCCAGTCGAAACCGGCCAGGTTCAGCCCGGCGAAGACGACCAGCAGGGTGGCGATGCCGCCCGGGGCCCACCACTCGTGGCCGCTGGCGTCGAAGCGCATGCCGTTCTCGCGCAGGGCGGTGGTGCGCACGCCCTGGCGGGCCAGTTCGCCCTCGGCGACGGCCATGGCGTGGGCGCCGTAGCGATTGCGGACGAACGGCATGCTCAGGAAAGCGGCGGCGGCGGCGATCTCGATGGCGGCGATGACGGCGTTCATTTCATTCTCTTCTCTGCTGCGGCCCGGGCTCCCCGATCCGTCTTGAACTTTGTGCAAGTACCGTAACCCATGACTTGAACTAAGTGCAAGCGATTTCTTGAACTTTGTGAAAGTGCCTGGTGAGGGCCTATGGTGGGGGCATGGCACGGGATACCCTGACCAAGGAACAGATCGTCCGCACCGCCATCGAGCTGCTCGATGCGGAGGGGCTGGACGGGCTCAATATGCGCAGCCTGGGCAAGCGCCTGGACGCGGCGGCGACCGCCATGTACTGGCATGTGAAGAACAAGGACAACCTGGTCCGGCTGGCCACCGACGAGGTCTGGGGGGAGATCGAACTACCGGATATCGACTTCCTGGAATGGCGCACCGCCGCGGAAGCCGTCGCCTACGGCATGTACGAGATGATCATGCGGCACCCGTGGATCGTGCAGGCGCTGTCCGGGTATCTGCTCTACGGGCCCAACAAGTCCCGGCACGACGATCTGGTGCTGGATCTGTTCGAACGCGCGGGATTCGACGAGATCGAAGCCGATCAGGCGGCCGCGAGCATCTTCATGTTCGTACTCGGCAATGCGGTGGGCGCGGCGGCGAACGTATCGCTCAACCGCAAACTGAGCCGGGACGGCGCGAATGCCGAGGCGCGGATGAACGAGGCCATGGCCGAGGCCACCGCGGTCGCCAGGCAGTTCCCACGACTGCGCACCCGCATCGAACGTGCGGCGGCCACCGACTACAACGCCGCGCCCGACCGCAGTTTCGAGTTCGGGCTGACGATTCTGCTGGACGGGTTCAGCGATCGGATCGAGGATCTGAAATCGTTGTAGGGCAGGAGTTTTCGCACTACTTCTTGCGGGCGCGATAAGCCGCGACGGCGTTACGATTACCGCAGGCGGTGCTGCAATAGCGGCGAGAACGGTTGCGGGACAAGTCCAGCACAATGCCCTCGCACGCGCTGTCCGCACAGACGGACAGGCGGCTGAGCTCGTCGGCGCGAATCAAATCGATCATCGCCATGGCGGTTTCGACGGCAATGCGGACATCCAGCGGGGCCTCCGGCGGGACCGCGTGAATGTGATAGTCGAGATCGTCGTGGCGCACCAGCCGCGGCACCGCGCGGTGCGCGGCCAGGATGTCGTTCACCAGGACGACCGCGGTATCCCGGTCGGCGGTGAGCAGCCGGCGCATGGGGGCGCGCTGGGCGCGCACGGCGGCCAGCTCCGCGGCATCGCCGGTGCGGGCGCCGGTATAGCCGTGCCGCACGAAAAAGTCTTTCAGCTGGCCGGTTTCGGTCATGGTGTCCGGATCCTCGGCCGAGTTCACCAGCTCCACCGCGGCGGCCAGCGCCGCACCGGTGTCATGGGTAAAAGACATGTTGACATATTACACCCGGCGGCCTTAGCGTCATTAGTCATGACGACGATGACTCATGACACGCCGGTTCGGAACCACCTTCGAGCCGGGCTGCTCTTCGCCCTGCTGTCGGCGTCGTCGTTCGGACTGTCCGGTCCGCTGGCGCGCGGGCTCATGAACGCGGGCTGGAGCCCGGCGGCCGTGGTCACCGTGCGCGTCCTGCTCGGCGGGCTCGTGCTGCTGCCGATCGCCCTGTACCAGCTGCGCGGC
This sequence comes from Nocardia sp. NPDC127526, assembly GCF_042672265.1. Taxonomy (NCBI): domain Bacteria; kingdom Bacillati; phylum Actinomycetota; class Actinomycetes; order Mycobacteriales; family Nocardiaceae; genus Nocardia; species Nocardia sp. NPDC127526. Next base: position 344,759 of record NZ_JBHXVO010000007.1, read on the forward strand.
AACTGGAATCTGCTGCGCCGCAACGTATCCCTGCTGCTCGGCTACGGCCTGCTCGCCGTCGCGGGCGCCCAGCTCGCCTACTTCAACGCCGTCGCGCACATGGATGTCGGCGTCGCGCTGCTCGTCGAATACACCGCGCCCGTCGCGGTCATCGTCTGGTTGTGGCTGCGCCACCAGCAGCGGCCCGGCCGGGTCACCGTGCTCGGCGCGCTCATCGCCGTCGTCGGCCTGATCCTCGTGCTGGACCTGATCTCCGGCGTCGACACCAGCTGGATCGGCATCGCCTGGTCACTGGGCGCCATGGTCGGCGCCTCCGCGTACTTCATCCTCTCCGCCCGCGGCGACACCGAGGTGCCCGGATCCGTGCTGGCCACCAGCGGTCTGCTCATCGGCGGCCTGGCCATCCTGGCGGCCGGACTGGTCGGAGTCGTGCCCATGCGCACCGCTGCGGCGGAGGTGAGCTTCCAGGGCTTCACCACGCAATGGTGGGTTCCGGTGCTCACACTGGGCGTGGTGACGGCCTCGCTGTCCTACATGACCGGCATCGCCGGCGCCCGCAGGCTCGGCTCCCGTCTGGCCTCCTTCGTCGCCCTCACCGAGGTGCTGGCGGCCATCGTCTTCGCCTGGGCGCTGCTCGGCCAGACTCCCCGGCCGATCCAACTGCTCGGCGGCGCACTGATTCTCATCGGCGTCGTGGTCGTCAAGCTGGGCGAGCCCGCCGAAACCACCACGGCCACAGCGGAAACCGCACCGGTCAGCGACCCCGCCGCCGCGTGACCCGCGGCCGGTCCCCCCGTGTGCGGGTGGACCGGCCGTCTCGTGCGGGCCACCGGTGCAATCCGGCCGCTGTCCCCGGGTGCGCATATGCGCCGCGCGACTTTCGATCTCCCCCGGATACGGGTACCTTCATCGGCAAACCACGGGTCCGCAGGCCCGCAACGGGAGAGAAACCAGCATGGGATTCACCAAAACGATTGCGCCCGCGCTCCTTTGCGTGATGGCCGCGATCACCACGGGCACCGCGACCGCCGCACCCGCCCCGGAACAACCGGCCTTGAAGGTCGAGGGCACCGATCACGCAATCGCCTACCAGGTGGCGCTGACCGAGGACAAGCGCGCCGCCGTCAGCACGCTGCAGGCAGGCCGCTTCCTCGCCACCTGGGACGGCGAAGCAGTGCTCGTCACCGACGACGCCGGTCTCGAAGTCGCCACGCTGCCTTTGAAATACGAGGTAGCCGGCAAGACTCTCGACCTGGCCCCGGCCATCGAGGACGGCGGCCGCCGCCTCACCCTGACTCCCGCCAACCAGTCCGAGACCCCGCTGCGCGACATCAACGCCCAGCAGCAGTTCTTCGACGTCGTCCAGGCCAACCTGCCCGGCGTCCTCACCGGCGCGGCCATCGGCGGCGCGATCGGCTTCGTCCTCGGCTTCCCCGCGGGCCTGTTCGTCCTGGACTTCATCACCATCCCGATCACCACCACCGTGGGCGCGATCATCGGCGCGTTCGTCGGCCTCCAGCAGTCCGGCGGCCAGCCCGCCGTGGACGCCGCCCTCACCTACGCCGAATCCCTCGTCCCCGGCGCGGCCAATGCCATCCGCCCGGCCTTCGAAGCCCTCCCGGAACCCCAGCCGCGCTAGCGCACGAACCCCAGCGAGTCGATCGCCATGGCGTTGTCGGAGTAATACCAATTCCCATTCATCGCCATGGCGAGCTCGAACTGCAACACATGCCCACTCCCCGGGCCGGAATAGATCTCCCACAACGTATTCGGCAGCCCGGTCACCAAACTCACGCTCCCGTCCGACCACTCGAACCGCCCCGACGTGAGCACCACATCACCGCGCCAAGGCAATTCGGCTTCGAACCGCCCCGAGACAATCCCCGGCAGCAGCGGACTCGAACACTCCCACACCTCGGCCGTCCGCCGAATGCTCTGCCCCGCACTCCCGGTCCCCGGCACCCGCTCCGCCGTCATCACGCCACCGCGAAAACACCCGCCCAGCTCGGTATCCGCCGGTGTCGCCGCCGCGGGCAAGGTCGCCGACCCCACCGCCGCCAGACCACACGCCACCATCACGAACACCCGCTGAGCTGCGTTCATAGCAGGAGCGTAACCCACCAACCACACCCGGTCCGGCGATCCGGCAACACCCGAACACACCCTCCGCCACTACGGCCGCCACCCCACTCACCCCAGCCACAGCCGGACCGCCCCACCCCAGCCACAGCCGCTACCGCACTCACCCAGCCACGGCCGGATCGCCGCACCCCGGTTACGGCCGCACCGCACTCACCCACTGCGGCCGCCACCGCACTCGACCCCGCGGCGGCCGTGCCACCCCCTCCCCCAAAAGCATTCGGCCCCCGCTCCGTTCAGGAGCGGGGGCCGAATGTTTCTTGCTTCGCTAAGGCTTAGCGGTAGTCGCTGAAGCCGTAGTCGTCGAGCGGCACCGCGGCACCGGTGGTGGTGCCGAAGCCGTCCGGCGTGTAGTAGGTGTCGTCGTAGGACGGCACCGCGTACGCGGCCTGGCGGGCTTCCTCGGTGGGCTGGACCTGGATGTTGCGGTAGCGGTTGATACCGGTACCGGCCGGGATCAGCTTACCGATGATCACGTTCTCCTTCAGGCCGATCAGCTTGTCGGAGCGGCAGTTGATCGCGGCGTCCGTGAGCACGCGGGTGGTCTCCTGGAAGGAGGCCGCCGACAGCCACGAATCGGTCGCGAGCGACGCCTTGGTGATACCCATGAGGACCGGGCGACCCGAGGCCGGCTCGCCGCCCTCGGACACCACGCGACGGTTCGAGCCCTCGAACTCGGCGCGCTCCACCAGCGAACCCGGGAGGAACTCGGTCGCACCCGAATCGATGATGGTGACCCGGCGCAGCATCTGGCGGACGATCACCTCGATGTGCTTGTCGTGGATGGACACACCCTGCGAGCGGTACACCTCCTGGACCTCGTGGACCAGGTGGATCTGCACCTGACGCGGACCCATGACGCGCAGCACCTCGTGCGGATCGGCGGAGCCCTCCAGCAGCTGCTGGCCGACATCCACGTGATCGCCGTCGGCGAGCAGACGCTCGGAACCGTCCTCGTGCTTGAACACCCGCAGACGCTGACGCTTCGACAGCTTGTCGTACACGACCTCGTCCGAACCGTCGTCCGGAATGATCGTGATCTTGTAGAAGCGATCGTCGTCTTCCAGGCGCACGCGACCCGACACCTCGGCGATGGGGGCCTTGCCCTTGGGCACACGAGCCTCGAAGAGCTCCTGCACGCGGGGCAGACCACCCGTGATGTCGTCACCCGCGACACCACCCTGGTGGAAGGTACGCATGGTCAGCTGGGTACCGGGCTCACCGATGGACTGCGCGGCGACGATACCGACGGCCTCACCGATGTCGACCAGCTTGCCGGTCGCCATGGAGCGGCCGTAGCAGGTGGCGCAGACGCCGGTGCCGGTGGTGCAGGTCAGCACGGAGCGGACCTTCACCTCGGTGATGCCGGCGTCGAGCAGCGCCTCCAGGGCGGGATCGCCCAGGTCGTGGCCCTTCTCGACCACCACGTTGCCGTTCGCGTCGACCGCGTCGGCCGCGAGAGTACGTGCGTACGTGGAGGTTTCGACGTGCGCATCACGAATGATGGTGCCGTCGGCCAGCTTCTCCGCGATCGGGACGACAATGCCACGCTCGGTGCCACAGTCGGTCTCGCGCACGATGACGTCCTGCGACACGTCCACCAGACGACGGGTCAGGTAACCCGAGTCGGCGGTGCGAAGCGCGGTGTCGGCCAGACCCTTTCGCGCACCGTGGGTGTTGATGAAGTACTCCAGAACCGTCAGGCCCTCACGGAAGGAGGACTTGATCGGCCGCGGGATGAACTCACCCTTCGGGTTGGTGACCAGACCCTTCATACCGGCGAGGGTACGAGTCTGGGTGAAGTTACCGGTCGCGCCCGAGTCGACGATCGTAATGATCGGGTTGTCGGCCGGGTAGTGCGCGCGCAGCGCCTTACCGACCTCTTCGGTCGCTTCCTGCCAGATCTTGACCAGGGCGTTGTTGCGCTCCTGGTGATCGAGCGCACCACGCTGGTACTTCTTCTCGATCTGATCCGACTGCGCCTCGTAGCGCTCCATGATCTCCGCCTTCTCCGGCGGAACGAGCACGTCCGACATGGAGACGGTGACGCCGGAACGGGTGGCCCAGTAGAAGCCCGCGTCCTTCAGCTTGTCGACGGTCTGCGCGACGACGATCATCGGATAGCGCTCGGCGAGATCGTTGATGATCGCGGCCTGGCGCTTCTTCGGCATCGGCTCGTCGATGAACGCGTAGTCACCGGGGAGCAGATCGTTGAAGAGCACGCGGCCCAGCGTGGTCTTGGTGGTCCACGCATCGCCGCGCTGCCAGCCATTCGGGAACAGCTCGGCCTCGACGTCCTTGGGCGGGCGCTGATCGGTCAGGCGGACCTTGATCAGCGAACGCACGGTGAGCTCACCGCGGTCCACGGCCATCTGCGCCTCGGCGGGCGAGGAGTAGACGCCGAACTCGGCCTCGTCCTTGGTGGCCGCGCGGTACTCGCCCTTGGCGCCCTCTTCCAGGCGGGTCAGGTAGTACAGACCGGTCACCATGTCCAGACGCGGCATGGCGAGCGGACGACCCGAGGCCGGCGACAGGATGTTGTTCGAGGACAGCATGAGAATGCGCGCCTCGGCCTGCGCCTCCGCCGACAGCGGCAGGTGCACGGCCATCTGGTCACCGTCGAAGTCGGCGTTGAACGCCTCACACACCAGCGGGTGCAGCTGGATGGCCTTGCCTTCGACCAGCAGCGGCTCGAAGGCCTGGATACCCAGGCGGTGCAGGGTGGGCGCGCGGTTCAGCAGCACCGGGTGCTCGGCGATGACCTCTTCGAGGACATCCCACACCTGGGGACGCTGCCGCTCGACCATCCGCTTGGCGGACTTGATGTTCTGCGCGTGGTTGAGATCCACCAGGCGCTTCATGACGAACGGCTTGAACAGCTCGAGCGCCATCAGCTTGGGCAGACCGCACTGGTGCAGCTTCAGCTGCGGACCGACCACGATGACCGAACGGCCCGAGTAGTCGACACGCTTGCCGAGCAGGTTCTGACGGAAACGACCCTGCTTGCCCTTGAGCAGATCGCTCAGCGACTTCAGCGGGCGGTTACCCGGACCGGTGACCGGGCGACCACGACGGCCGTTGTCGAACAGCGCGTCCACCGACTCCTGCAGCATCCGCTTCTCGTTGTTGACGATGATCTCGGGCGCACCCAGATCGATCAGTCGCTTGAGGCGGTTGTTGCGGTTGATGACGCGGCGGTACAGGTCGTTCAGGTCGGAGGTCGCGAAGCGGCCACCGTCCAGCTGCACCATCGGGCGCAGCTCCGGCGGGATCACCGGCACGGCGTCGAGGACCATGCCCATCGGCGAGTTGCCGTTGGTCTGGAACGCGGCGACGACCTTCAGGCGCTTGAGGGCGCGCAGCTTCTTCTGGCCCTTGCCCGTGCGAATGGTCTCGCGCAGGTTCTCGGCCTCGGCCTCGATGTCGAAGTTCTCCATGAGCTTCTGGATGGCTTCGGCACCCATGGCGCCGGTGAAGTACTCGCCGTAGCGGTCCTGCAGCTCGCGGTAGAGCACCTCGTCGACGATGAGCTGCTTCACCGACAGCTTGGTGAAGGTGGTCCAGATCTCGTCGAGACGATCCAGCTCGCGCTGGGCGCGGTCGCGCAGCTGACGCATTTCGCGCTCGCCGCCGTCCTTGACCTTGCGGCGCACGTCGGACTTGGCGCCCTCGGCCTCCAGCTCGGCCAGATCGGCTTCCAGCTTCTGCGCACGCGCCTCGAGGTCGGCGTCACGCTGGTCGGCGACCTGCTTCTTCTCGACCTCCATCTCGGCCTCGAGAGTGGAGAGCTCGTTGTGGCGCAGCTCGTCGTCGACGCCCACGATCACGTAGGCGGCGAAGTAGATGATCTTTTCCAGATCCTTGGGAGCCAGGTCGAGCAGGTAGCCCAGGCGCGACGGGACGCCCTTGAAGTACCAGATGTGAGTGACCGGCGCGGCCAGCTCGATGTGGCCCATCCGCTCACGGCGCACCTTGGCGCGGGTCACCTCGACGCCACAGCGCTCACAGATGATGCCCTTGAAGCGGACGCGCTTGTACTTACCGCAGTAGCACTCCCAGTCCCGGGTGGGACCGAAGATCTTCTCGCAGAAGAGGCCGTCCTTCTCCGGCTTCAGCGTGCGGTAGTTGATGGTCTCCGGCTTCTTGACCTCACCGAAAGACCAGTTGCGGATGTCTTCAGCGGTGGCCAGGCCGATCCGGAGTTCATCGAAGAAGTTGACGTCTAGCACGTAACTTCCTTTCCCCTGTTCGGGTTGAGTATGAGCAAAAGTTCGCTAAATCCGTTGCCCGGGAACGCCCCTCGGCGTTCCCGGACCGATCGCTCTACTGCGCCAGGTCGTCGACCGTCGCAGCCTCGTTGCGGGACAGGTTGATACCCAGGTTCGCCGCAGCACGCTCGAGGTCTTCGTCGTCGCCGTCGCGCATCTCGATGGCCGCGCCGTCCGAGGACAGCACCTCCACGTTGAGGCACAGCGACTGAAGCTCCTTCAAGAGCACCTTGAACGACTCCGGAATACCCGGCTCCGGAATGTTCTCGCCCTTGACGATGGCCTCGTAGACCTTCACGCGGCCGACCACGTCATCGGACTTGATGGTGAGCAGTTCCTGCAGCGTGTAAGCCGCGCCGTAGGCCTGCATGGCCCAACATTCCATTTCACCGAAGCGCTGACCACCGAACTGCGCCTTACCACCCAGCGGCTGCTGCGTGATCATGGAGTACGGGCCGGTCGAACGCGCGTGGATCTTGTCGTCGACCAGGTGGTGCAGCTTCAGGATGTACATGTAGCCCACGGCCACCGGGTACGGGAACGGCTCGCCGGAGCGGCCGTCGAGCAGCACCGCCTTGCCGTCGTCGTTGATCATCCGCTCGCCGTCGCGGTTCGGCAGGGTGGAACCCAGCAGACCGGTCAGCTCGTCCTCACGCGCACCGTCGAACACCGGGGTGGCGATATTGGTGTCGGCTTCCTGGCCGAGCATCTCCTCGGGGAGATTCTTGGCCCAGTCCGGGGCGCCCTCGACCTGCCAGCCGGTCTTGGCGATGTAACCCAGATGGGTTTCCAGCACCTGGCCGATGTTCATACGACGCGGCACGCCGTGGGTGTTCAGGATGATGTCGACCGGGGTGCCATCGGGCATGAACGGCATGTCCTCCACGGGAA